>JAZAJX010000113.1:0-34251 GCA_036230225.1 Pseudomonadota bacterium
GTGCCGTAGTCGAAGGCGAGAATCATAGAAACAATGAATAATTAATAATGAACAGTTAATAATTGCGCGATCTCATCAATCTGGTTTTCCAAGGTTCGAGGCCGCGCCCCGTGTTACGAGCGCGGCCTCAAACCTTGCAAAAAACAAGGAGCTCAACGCGCCGTTATTAATTGTTAACTATTCATTATTAATTGCCTTTCAGCTATGCCCCGCCTGGGTCGCAATCAGGCTCATATCCACACCGATACGCGCAGCGGCGGCCTGCCAGGTTTGTTCGAACGGGGTATCCAGTACCAGCTCGCGGCTGGCGGGGGTGCTCAGCCAGGCGTTTTCCACCAACTCCTGCTCCAGTTGCCCGGCTTCCCAGCCGGCATAGCCCAGGCAGATCAGCGATTGCTCCGGCCCTTCTCCGATGGCAATGGCTTCAAGAATATCGCGACTGGTGGTGAGCATGAGCCCGTCACTGAGGGGCAGGCTGGATTGCCAGTGAGTGGACGCGGCATGCAGCACGAAACCCGCCTCCTGCTGTACCGGGCCGCCAGCAACCACCCGGTGACGCTCAGACGGCGGCACTTCGATGTCGATATCCATGTCACTGAGGATATCCCCGAGGCTGATCTGCACCGGCCGATTAAGGGTCAGCCCCATGGCCCCCTCGCTGCTGTGCTCAACGATATAGGTGACGGAATGTTCAAAGTTGGGGTCAGCCATCTGCGGCATGGCCACCAGCAACTGGTGTTTGAGGGATGTGTTGTCCATGGGGACAGTATCCGGGGCAGGAGAGAGCGCTGCAAGCTTCAAGCTACAAGCGGCAACGCGGGACATGCCGATAGTTACTGTTGATGCCGTACCCGCATTCACCACCAATGGTGCGCGGGCACTGATCTTAACGCTGGCAACACCTCAATCCGCGCCTTGCCGCTTGTAGCTTGAGGCTTGCAGCTATTACTTCGAAGACACACGCTGGTTCTTGTCGAATTTCCAGGTCCGGATGATTTCCAGCACATCCATATTCTTGCGCATCTCGGCGGTGAAGGCGTCGAAAGGCGCGGCCAGGCGCACACTCTGGATCGCCGCCTGATCCAGGAATTTGTGGCCTGAAGACTGCAGCAATCGCACTTCCTTGAGCTGACCATTCTTCTGGATCGCCACCATCAACCGGACGGCCCCAAAGGTATTGCTGTTGAGCGCCTGGGCCGGGAAATTGCGAGTCCCCATGGCCTCCACTTCGCGCCGGAAGGCATCGATATACTGGGCCTCGTAATGTGCCTTGGCTGACACCGAGGTCAGCCGGCGAATCCGTGGCCGCTTGGCATAGGCCTGTTTCTGCGCATCCAGCCGTGCCTGCAGACTGGCGATCTCGCGGCTCAGGTCACGCAGGTTCTCCTGCTTGGCCACCTTCACGGGTTTCGGGTCGGTTTTTTCCTTCTCGTCCGCCTTGACCTTGTGATCACTGGTGCGCGCAGTGGTAATCACCAACAGCTGCGACTGGCGGTCGCGACGCTCCCGGGTGGTTTTCTCCTTGAGTTGCACGTTATCGAGCTTGTTATCAGCGAAATCCGCCTGCTCGGTGGTGGTCAACTCCTGTTTTTCAGCCAGATCACCGGAACCAAGCTGATTGCTCTGGGCAATAAAGTCCGCCTCGTCCGGCTCGTTATCACTGCGATGCTGGGCCAGCGTGACTTCCAGGGTGTGCGGGGCGGCACGCTGCTTTTCGGGCGCGAAGCTGACCCCGAAGATAAGAATGCCGTGGAAAGCCAGCGCCAGAAACACCGTGAAGGTAAGGCGATCCGAAGCGCTGACGGGAGAATTGGCTGCCATGGTTTCTTCTTTTTGTTACTGCTTTAAATCGGCCGGAGAGTGTGCCCCGGCCCGTACTCATCGTCTATGACGGCTGCCGCAACTCCAGCAAGGTGTCGAACAGCTGGCCGGCGATATTGATATCGAAGATCGCGTCCAGCTCCCGGATGCAGGTGGGGCTGGTCACATTAATCTCGGTGAGGTAATCCCCGATCACATCCAGTCCCACAAAGTAGAGCCCCTTGCGCTTGAGGGTGGGGCCGACCTGCTCGCAGATCCAGCGGTCCCGGTCACTCAGCTCCCGGCCCTGCCCCGTGCCACCGGCGGCCAGATTGCCACGCAACTCGCCTTCCTTGGGGATCCGCGCCAGCGCATAGGGAACCGGCTCGCCATTGATCATCAGAATGCGCTTGTCGCCTTCGGTAATCTCCGGCACGAACCGCTGGGCCATGATCGGCGTCTTGCCGTGCTGGGTCAGCACCTCGATCACCACGGAAATATTGGGGCTGTCCTTGCGCACCCGGAAGATGTTGCTGCCGCCCATGCCATCCAGCGGCTTCATCACAGTGTCACCGAACTCCTGTACAAAATCGCGCAACAGTCCGGATTGGCTGGACACCAGCGTGGGTGCACAGCACTGCGGGAAGTCGGTGGCGAACAGTTTTTCGTTGCTGTCGCGAACACTGCCGGGCCGGTTGACCACCAGCACACCTTCCCGTTCCACCTTCTCCAGCAGGTAGGTGGCGTAGATATACTCCGTATTAAACGGCGGATCCTGACGCATCAGGATAATGTCCAGATCCGCCAGATCGTAATTCACGGCGTCGGCCAGACGGTACCAATCGTCGTTATTGTCCGTGACGGACAGTGCCCGGGTGGCCGCAAAGGTGCGACCATCTCGCACGTACAGGTCTGCCGGCTCCATGTAATGGATCGTCCAGCCGCGCCGTTGCGCTTCCAGCAACATGGCGAAGGTGCTGTCTTTCCAGGGTTTGATCTTGGCGATGGGGTCCATCACCACACCAATACGCAGGCTCATGGGGTCTCCACAGACAATAAAGCGGGCGGGAGAATGTTAGCAGCGCAGAACGTCCACCGCTATGCAGGGATGCGCGTGGCATTTTCCCAAGTTTCATAGGGTCTTATAGATTGATTGTAGAATCTGTGTTAAAAACTTCGCTTGGGCTCGTATCGCTACTGACCCCGCCCATCGAATTACTAAAAAGGCCAAAAATTACAATAAGTTGCGGCCAACAACGGTTCACGGTTAAAGGCAGTTTCCATGACTGACAATTTCCAAGACCTCAAGGTAATGGTGATCGACGATTCCAAAACCATTCGTCGCACCGCGGAAACCTTGTTGAAGAAAGCAGGTTGTGAAGTGATCACCGCCACCGATGGCTTCGACGCCTTGGCCAAAATCGCCGACAGCAAACCCAACATCATCTTTGTCGACATCATGATGCCGCGACTGGACGGGTATCAGACCTGCGCCCTGATCAAGAACAACAGTGCCTTCAAGGCCACCCCGGTGATCATGCTGTCGTCCAAGGATGGTCTGTTCGACAAGGCCAAGGGGCGGATAGTGGGGTCCGACGAGTATCTGACCAAGCCGTTTTCCAAGGACGAGCTTCTCGGCGCGATTCGACAGCATATCAACGGTTAAGCGACAACGTCGCTGAGCCTGAAGAGGATAAGATGGCACGTATTCTGATTGTGGATGACTCTCCCACCGAAACCTACAAGTTGCGGGAGATTCTCGAAAAGCATGGCCACGAGGTACTCGAGGCCGCCAACGGGGCCGATGGTGTGGCCATGGCCCGCTCCGAACTGCCCGAGCTGGTGTTGATGGATGTGGTGATGCCCGGCCTGAATGGCTTCCAGGCCACCCGCCAGCTCACCAAGGGCGCTGACACGGCGCACATTCCCATCGTCATCGTCACCACCAAGGACCAGGAAACCGACCGCGTCTGGGGCAAACGCCAGGGCGCCAAGGACTACCTGACCAAGCCGGTGGACGAGGATGTGCTGCTGCAAACCGTTGATCGCATGCTGGCCGACGGCTGATATCCGGAGCCCCTGATGAGCACAACTGCTTCCGCCGCCTATATCCAACTGGCCGACTACAACCGTCGCTGCCGCGAGCAGGCCAAAGACCTGCCCATGCAGCAGGATGCGGTCAGCTACTGGAGTGGCGTGGGCTTCGTGCTGGATGGCAAGAAATATGTGGCACCGCTGGACGAGGTTTCCGAAATCCTCTCGGTGCCGGCCTACACCCGCATTCCCGGCGCACGCAGCTGGATGAAAGGGGTAGCCAATGTCCGCGGCCGACTGATGACCGTCATGGATCTCAGCGGGTTTCTGGACAAGAGTTCACCGGTTCAGGAAAAGCGCCGTCGACTGCTGGTGCTGGACCAGGACGACCTCTACACCGGCATGGCCGTGGACGAGGTGCTGGGGATGCAACATTTTCCCATTGACGAATTTGTGGAATCACTGCCGGTCAGCGACAGCAGCGTCACGCCCTTTGTGCGCGGCGCCTACCGGCGGGAAGGGGAGTACTGGTCCGTGTTCAGCCTGACCCGGCTGGCAGAGGATCCACGCTTTATGCAGGTTGCCCGTACCGGCTGACCGGCAGACAAGCATTTGGGGTACATAAGAAGAGCGAACGCCAGGCCAGGAGCCAGACTATGAAGTTCAATTCGGGTGCAATGTTCGAAAAATTGCGGGGGGGCGCGGAAGGCAACACGCTGAATATCGCGCTGTATGTCGGTCTTGCCGTCTTTATCGTTCTGGCGGTGGTGAACTTCCTGCTGTCTGCCACCACGGCGAACAAGGCCCAGGAAAACATTACCCTGGCCTCGGAGATGCGAGTCATTTCCCAGCAGATCGCCAAAAACGCCCTGGAAGCCGCCGCCGGTAACCCGGACGCCTTCGAACTGTTGTCCAAATCCCAACAGAGCTTCCAGTCCGCCTGGGACGACGTCAAGGACGAACCGGTTGGCAATGAGCAGGTGAAAGAGCGCCTGGCCAATCTGTGGAGCGAAGTGAACAACAACGCCGGCATCATCCTGCGCGGGGAAGACACGGTTCTGGATCTGCACGAAGTGGCGGATACCCTGGCCCAGACCATTCCTTCCCTGCAGGCGGAATACGAAGGCGTTGTCGATATTCTTGTGGCCACCGGTGCCGAGCCCGACCAGATTGCGTTCGCCCAGCGTCAGTCGCTGTTGGCCGAGCGGATCCTCAGCTCCATTTCCAAGGTACTGGAAGGGGGCGATGGTGCCGTGATCGCGGCGGACGCCTTTGGCCGTGATGCCAGCCTGTTCGGCCGCATCATGAACGGCATGATCGAGGGCGACGAAGCCATGGGCATCGACCAGGTCAACGACCCGGATGCGCTGGATTACCTGGCCGAGATTGCCGATCTGTTCGACGAGTTCGTTAACCAGTCCGTGGACGAAATTCTGGAAACCGCTCCCGAGCTCTTCCAGGTCCGTAACGCGGGTGACACCATTTTCCGCCGCTCCCAGGATCTGCTGCAGGAATCCACCAACCTGAACGAACAGTTCGAAAGCCGCACCACCGGCCTGTTCCCTTCCGTCTGGTTCGGTGTGGTCTGCGCCCTGATCGGCGTACTGCTGTTCTTCCTGATCATGGCCCAACGGAACCGTCAGGCAGCAAAACTGAAGGACGAACTGGAAAGCGAAAACCAGCGTAACCAGGCCGCGATTCTGCGTCTGCTCGACGAACTGGGCGATCTCGCGGACGGTGACCTGACCGTACAGGCGACGGTAACCGAGGACTTCACCGGGGCCATCGCCGACTCCATCAACTACTCCATCGACCAGCTGCGCAGCCTGGTACAGACCATCAACAACTCGGCGGTACAGGTAGCGTCGGCGGCCCAGGAAACCCAGTCCACGGCGATGCATCTGGCCGAGGCCTCCGAGCACCAGGCGCAGGAAATTGCCGGGGCCTCTGCCGCGGTGAACGAAATGGCGGTCTCCATTGACCAGGTATCGGCCAACGCCGCGGAATCCGCCGCGGTAGCGGAACGGGCGGTAGCGATCGCCAACAAGGGCGCCGAAGTGGTACAGGCGACCATCCACGGCATGGACACCATCCGTGAGCAGATTCAGGAAACCTCCAAACGGATCAAGCGTCTGGGTGAATCCTCCCAGGAGATTGGCGACATCGTATCCCTGATTAACGACATTGCCGACCAGACCAACATCCTCGCATTGAACGCCGCCATTCAGGCGTCCATGGCCGGTGAGGCCGGCCGGGGCTTCGCGGTGGTAGCGGATGAGGTACAGCGACTGGCGGAACGTTCCGCTGCTGCGACCAAGCAGATTGAAACCCTGGTAAAAACCATTCAGACCGATACCAACGAAGCGGTTATCTCCATGGAAGCCACCACCGCTGAGGTAGTGAAAGGGGCCCGCCTGGCGCAGGACGCTGGTGTGGCACTGGAAGAAATTGAGAACGTATCCAAAACCCTGGCGGACCTGATCCAGAACATTTCCAACGCGGCGCGCCAGCAGGCAGCGTCAGCGGGTCACATTTCCAACACCATGAACGTGATCCAGGAAATTACCTCGCAGACCTCCGCCGGTACCACCGCCACCGCGCGGTCCATTGGTAACCTGGCCGAGATGGCGCAGGAGATGCGTAATTCCGTTGCCGGCTTCCGCCTGCCGGAGCACTCCTGATCCGGCTCGTGCCGGCTAAAGGAGTCATGTTATGGGTGCTGCCGTGACAGACCGCTGGTCCATCAAAAGCACGCCCGCCATGGATGCGGAGCAGTTCCAGCTATGGCAGGCGCTGCTGGAAGAACGCACCGGCATGACGCTGTCCAACGAACGCAAGACCTTCCTCGAAACCAGCTTGAGCATCCGCATGCGCGAGCTGGGCATCGAGGACTACGATACCTATTACGAACACTTGATGGTGGGCTCCACCGAATCCCGGGCCATGGAATGGTCCGTGCTGGTGGACCGCCTTACCGTGCAGGAAACCAGTTTTTTCCGTCATCCGAGCTCCTATGCCCTGGTGGAGGAATTTGTACAGCGCTTCAAGGCCGAACAACCCGATGGCGCCAGTCTGGATGTGTGGAGCGTGGGGTGCTCCACCGGCGAAGAGGCCTACTCCCTCGCCATGATGATCAACGAACAACTGACCGGCAGTGACCGCAAGCTGTTCTATGGCATCACCGCCACCGATATCAGCCTGCCTACCCTGGCCAAGGCCCGCAAAGGGGAATATGCGGCGCGCCGGGTGATGCAGGTAGACCCGCAACTGCGGGAAAAATATTTCCAGTCCAGTGGCAATGAACAGACCCTGGCCGTGGTGCCGGCCCTGCGTGAGCGCATCTGTTTTGCCCGGCTCAACGTGCTCGATCTGAGCACTGCGCCAATGAACGACATGGATCTGATTTTCTGCCAGAACATGCTGATCTACTTCCGCCGCTGGCGTAAACGCCAGATCGTCAACCGGCTGGCAGAGCGGTTGGCCCCCGGCGGCATTCTGGTACTCGGTCCCGGGGAAGTGACCGACTGGCAGCACCCGGATCTGGAACGCATACATTTCGCCGACACGCTGGCATTTCGTCGCTGTCGATAAGGCGCCATAGATAATAAGAAACCTGCCCGCAGTGACGGCAGGTTTGAGTATGACAGGAGACGTCATGAGTGACCGTCACGACTATCTGGCTCTGGACTGGGTTCGCGGGGAGATCCAGGAAACCCTGAACCAGGCGCAGCAGGCTCTGGAAGCGTTCGTGGATACCCCGGACGACGCCACCCGCATGCGTTTCTGCCAGGCCCATCTGCACCAGGTGTACGGCACCTTGCAGATGGTGGAGTTCTACGGTGCTGCTCTGCTCGCCGAGGAAATGGAGAAACTGGCCCAGGCGCTGCTGGAGGGCCGGGTCGGCAACGTGGCCGATGGTCAGGAAACCCTGATGCGGGCCATCCTGCAATTACCTCCCTATCTGGATCGGGTGGCCAGCAACCGCCGGGATCTGCCAGTGGTGCTGCTGCCGCTACTCAACGACCTGCGCGCCGCCCGTGGCGAGCCACTGCTGTCGGAAACGGCCCTGTTCAAGCCGGACCTGACCGACGCCACCGGCAGCGGCCAGATTCCCGAGGATCTACTCACCGATCCACGTTTCATTCAGCTGGCCAAGAAAATCCGCCAGATGTTCCAGATTGCCCTGCTCGGCGTCCTGCGTAACGACAACATGGGCGAAAACCTGGGCTATATGGCCAAGGTTTTCACCAAGCTGGAACAGGTCACCGGCAATGCCCCGCGCGCGCCACTGTGGTCCATCAGCAATGCCCTGGTGGAAGGGCTCTCCGAAGAAGCCATTGTGCTGGGAACCTCGGTGAAGCTGATGCTGGGCCATGTGGATCGCAACCTGCGCGAACTGGTCACCGACGGCGCTGCCAGCCTCAACCAGCCGGCGCCCACCGAACTGATCAAGAACCTGCTCTATTACGTGGCCAAGGCGGACGCGGACAGCCCCCGCATCCGTGACATCAAGGCCCGTTTCCGCCTGGATGATGCGTTACCGTCCGACGACCTGGTCAATGCGGAGCGCGCCCGCATGACCGGCCCGGATGCCGAAGCCATGGGCTCGGTTGTCCAGGCCCTGTCCGAGGAAATCACCACCGTCAAAGACGCGCTGGAAGCCTTTGTTCACAGTGGCGAAAACGACGCCAGCAAACTGCAGCCACAAACCGTGACACTGAAACAGGTGGCCGACACCGTGGCCGTGCTGGGCCTGGGCCAGCCACGCAGCCTGGTGGAAGAGCAGCTTCACGCGGTGGAGGATATCGTCGCCGGCAAACGCCCGGCGGAACGGGAAACCCTGATGGATATCGCCGGGGCCCTGCTGTACGTGGAAGCCACCCTGGCCGGTATCAGCGGTGGCGATCGCCGCGCGTCCAGCTATGGCGGCGAACAAGCCGACATGCCCGGTCATGTGGGCCAGGCCATGGATGCCGTGCTGCGTGAATGTCGGGCCGGGCTGGAAGAAGCCAAGGACGGCATCGTGGAATTCATCGCCTCCCAGTGGAACCCGGAGCATCTGGTGCCGGTTCCGGAGCGACTCAATGCCGTCCGGGGTGGCCTGGAAGTGATCCAGCTCAACAAGCCTGCCCTGATCCTGCGCCAGTGTGTGCAGTTCATCCAGGACAAGCTGCTGGCAGTAGAACAGCCCCGTCCCGACTGGCGCAGCATGGACACCCTGGCCGACGCCATCACCTCGGTGGAATATTACCTGGAACGTCTCAGCGATGATCCGGAAACCACTGACGATATCCTGCAACTGGCCCGCGCCAGTGTCGACGCGCTGGGTTATCCGCTCGATCAGGAAACTGACTTCGAGGATGACCAGATCGATGTGGAACGCATCGAGCTGGACAGCGACAGTCTTGCCGACGCCACACCGGATGACGAGACCGTTGCCGATCCGAGCGTCGCTCACTCTGGCGAAGCCCGCGAGGATATTCCGTCCCAGCAGGACGACGATATTTCCCTGGAGCAGGCCTTTGAATCCAGTGCCGGCGATGCCGCGGATGACGATGACCGCACTCTGGAAATTACCGGCCTGGCCTCTGTGGAGCCGCAACCGGAGCCGGCCGCCGAGCCGGAACCTGACGTCGCGGAAACCGCCGACAACAACGATGACGACGATCTCATCGATGATGAAATCATCGAGATTTTCCAGGAAGAAGCCGGCGAAGTGCTGGAAGCCCTGGACGAATATTTCCCCCGTTGGGCCGCCAACACCAGCGACGAAGCATCCCTGGTGGAATTCCGTCGCGCCTTTCACACCCTGAAAGGCTCCGGGCGCATGGTCGGTGCCACCACCGTCGGCGAACTGGCCTGGTCCGTGGAAAACATGATGAACCGGGTGATCGACCGCAGCATCGAGCCCACCCCGGTACTCATCGATCTGGTGCAGAACGTCCGTGATCGCGTGCCGGCCCTGGTGGACGCCTTTACCCGTCGCCAGCCGGACCCGTTCGATGTGCAACCCCTGGCCGACGCCGCCGATACCCTGGCTGCCGGCGGCCAGATTGATCAGATTCCGGCCATTGATGACGGCAGCGCCGACAGCGACGCCAGCCCCTCTCTCGACACCGAGACCGCCGGGGACGACGACACTCTGGAGCTCTCACTGCCCGCTGACAGCGATCTGACCTTCAGCGAGTCCGCGGAAAGCATGGATGACAACCTGTCCGATGAGGACCTGGCCGCGTTCAACGTGGCCGCCGATGACAACGACAGCGCGCTTCCCTGGGACAGCAACGATGATGACGATACCGGCATTATCGATATGGATTTGCCTGACGAGGCCACGGCGGAACCGCTGGCATCGGAAACATCACCGAGCACGACCGCAGCCCCCGAGACGGATGAGGATATCGACAGCCTGGCCGATATCCCGGATATGAGCGATGGCGAAGATGACGACGATGCCGGCACCGATCCGGTGCTGCTGGATATCTTCGCCAGCGAAGCCCGCCGCAACCTGGATCTGGTGGCCCAGTGGCTGGAGACCGTGGACCCGGACCTGTCCGAACATACCATCGACGACAGTGTTCACCGCGCCCTGCATACCCTCAAGGGCAGTGCCCGCATGGCGGAAATCGAAGCCGTGGCCGAAGTGGCGGAGCCGGCAGAAAAACTGGTCCGCGACCTGATCAGTGGTAACCGGCGAGCCACTACCCAGCAGGTCGACCTCCTGCGCCAGGCCCATCAGCTGGTGCACGATAACCTGGTGCAGCTGGATCAGGACCACCTGCCTGGTGCGGATGCACTGATCGCGGCTCTGCAGCAGCAGCGCGACGCCCTGGCCGATGAGCGCGCGACCGGCCCGGACCCGCATATCCTTTCCGTATTCCTGTCCGAGGGCATGGATCTGATCGTGGATGCGGAGCAGCTGCTGGCGCAGTGGGCCCAGCGACCGGATCACACCGAAGAGCTGGTCAAACTGCGTGACGAACTGCAGTTGCTGTCCAATAGCGCGACCACCGCCGGCCTCAACGAAATTCACGACCTGGCCGCCGCCCTGGCTGCCTGCTACAGCGCCGTGGAATCCGGCCGCCTGGCCTGCAACGATCACCTGCTTTCCCTGGCCGGGGAAGGCCAGGATGCCCTGGTCAACATGATGGATTGTCTGGCCGCCGGGCAAACCGTTCGCCCCGAGCTGGGTCTGGTGGATGCCCTGCGGGAACTGGCAGAAAACAGTGGCCCGGATGATGACGGCCCGGGCCCGGGCAAACCCGCGCCACAGTGGGGAGATGCCTTCAGCGATACCTCCAGCGACTCACCACAAAGCGATGCCGAGTCCACCCGCACCGACTACCAGGCTCATCTGGACCCGGAGCTGGTGAGCCTGTTCCTGGAAGAAGCCGAGGAGATTCTCGAGTCAGCCAGCCACACCCTGGACCAGTGGGAGCAGGGTGACGGCAGCAATGTGGACGGCCTACAACGGGACCTGCATACCCTCAAGGGCGGTGCCCGCATGGCCGGGGTCGCGCCGGTGGGCGATCTGGCCCACGAACTGGAAAATCTGTACGAGGCCCATAACGCCGGTCAGACCGCTGCTGACCCGGCCCTGTTCGGGCTGCTGCATCAGTGTCATGACCGCCTCGCCGACATGATCGATGCCCTGCGGGCCGGCAACACGCCCGGTGACGCCCCGGAACTGGTCACTGCCATCCAGGCATTCCTGCGTGGTGATACCATCACGCCTGCCGCCTCCGCCCGGGAGGAGCCATCCGCGCCTCCCACCCTGATCGAACCGGCCGACGATACCGCCAACACCGTGCCCGTTGCGGTTGAGGACGCGCCCGCCAGCCCGGCGCCCCCTCAACCGGAGCGCGACCCGGAACTGGTGGAAATCTTTCTGGAAGAAGCCGATGAAATTCTGGAATCCGCCGGCAGCAGCCTGGAACAGTGGATTGGGGAACAGGACAACCTGATCGAACTGCAGTCCCTGCAACGGGACCTGCACACCCTCAAGGGTGGCGCGCGCATGGCCGAGGTCAGCGAACTGGGCGATCTGGGCCACGAACTGGAAACCCTTTATGAAGGCCTGGCCCAGAGCCGCCTGGCCATTGAACCCAGCCTGTTTGACCTGCTGCATCGCTGCCACGACCGTCTGGCGGAAATGGTGGACGCCCTCAAGGCCGGCCAGCCGCTTCCCCAGGGCGATACCCTGATCCAGGCCATTCACGGTTACGTGGCCGATCCTGCCGGCTTTACCCTGCCGGCAGCCGCCCCCGGCCCGGCACCACAGAGCGCTCCGGAACCCGCCCCGGCACCCTCAGCGCCCACCGACGCTGCCCCGGCGGACGAGGCCTACAGCGACTGGGAGTCCGACAGTGATCCGGAAATTCTGGAAATCTTCCTGGAAGAATCCGACGAACTGGCAGAGATCATTGATGCCAGCCTGACGTCCTGGAAAGACCACCCGGAAAGCACCGATTTCATCGACGACCTCAAGCGTGCCCTGCATACCCTCAAGGGCGGCGCGCGACTGGCCGGCCTGACACCACTGGGTGACCTGAGCCACGACTTCGAAACCTATCTGCTGAACCTGGAAAAACGCCGCGAGGCGCCCACCCAGGAAGACTTCCAGCCCATGCTGCGCTGGTACGACCAGATTGTCCGTGGCATGGAATCGGTAGCCCGCAATGCCCGCCGCCAGCCCGCCGCCGAAGCAACGGACACCCACACGGAACTGGTCCCGGCCGCTGCCAATCAGCCCCAGCCACAACAGCCCAAGCCCGACGATCGCCGTCAGCGCCAGACCCAGGCTCAGCCTCAGGAAATGGTGCGGGTAGGCGCCGACGTACTGGAAGCCCTGGTGAACCTGGCCGGGGAAACCTCCATCAACCGGGGCCGGGTCGAACAGGGGATTTCCGAGTTCACCTTCAACGTGGAGGAAATGGGCAACACGGTACAGCGTCTCTACGAGCAGCTGCGCCGGCTGGACGCGGAAACCGAAGCGCAAATCATGTCCAACTACCAGAAGGGCGTGGACCGGGGGGAATTCGACGAAGACTTCGACCCGCTGGAAATGGACCAGTACTCCGAGTTGCACCAGATCACCAAGCAGCTGTCGGAATCCGCCTCTGACTTGCTGGATCTGAAGAACACCCTGCTGGACCGCACCAAGGACACCGAAACCCTGCTGCTGCAGCAGTCACGGATCAACACCGAGCTGCAGGAAAAACTGATGCGCACCCGCATGGTGCCGTTCAGCCGTCTGGTGCCGCGTCTGCGCCGTATCGTGCGGCAGATTTCCGGCGAAGTGGGCAAACGGGTGGACTTCGATGTGCTCAACCCGGAAGGCGAGCTGGACCGGTCCCTGATGGAGCGGGTGGTGGCGCCCCTGGAGCACATGCTGCGTAATGCTGTGGACCACGGCATCGAAACCGCCGAGGGCCGCCAGGCCGCCGGCAAGGACAATACCGGTCACATCAACCTGGAACTGGGCCGCGAAGGGGGCGAGGTGGTGATCACCCTGTCCGACGACGGCAAGGGCATCGACACCGATGCGGTACGCAAGAAGGCCATCGAACGAGGGCTGGTCGCCCCGGATGCGCAGCTGTCCGATCAGGAAATCCAGCAATTCATCTTCCATGCCGGCTTCTCCACCGCCGCCGCCGTGACCCAGATCTCCGGTCGCGGCGTAGGCATGGATGTGGTGGCCAGCGAGATCAAACAGATGGGCGGCTCGGTGACCATCGATTCCCGCAAGGGACAAGGCACCCGCTTCATTATCCGTCTGCCGTTCACCCTGGCCATGAACCGGGCCCTGATGGTGAAGGCCGCCGAAGACACCTATGCCATCCCGCTCAACCAGATCGAAGGGATCGTGCGTATCAGCCCCTTCGAACTGCAGCATTACTTCGAGGAAGACAATCCGGTCTACACCTATGTCGGGCAGGATTACGAGCTGCAATACCTGGGCAACTTCGTCCATGGCACCCGCAGCCCGCACCTGGAAAACCACACGACCCCCATGCCGGTACTGCTGATTCGCAGCACCGAGCACACCGTGGCCATCGTGGTGGACAACCTGGTGGGTTCCCGGGAAGTGGTGGTGAAATCCGTCGGGCCCCAGCTTGCCTCCGTGGCCGGCATCAGTGGTGCCACCATCCTTGGGGACGGCTCGGTGGTGATCATTCTCGATATTCATTCCCTGATCCGTGCCGCCCACGTTCAGGTACCGACCCTGACCACCGGCGATATCCCGGTGCTGCCACAGGAACCGGTTGCCGACGAGGCAGATGCCGAGCCGCAACGCGATACCCCGCTGGTGATGGTAACGGACGACTCGGTCACCGTACGCAAGGTGACCACCCGCCTGCTGGAGCGCAATGGCTACGAAGTGGTCACCGCCAAGGACGGTATGGATGCCATCGCCAAACTGGAAGATATCCGTCCGGACGTGATGCTGCTGGATATCGAGATGCCGCGCATGGATGGCTTCGAGGTGGCCACCCACGTCCGTCACGACAGCCGTCTGCAGGACGTGCCGATCATCATGATCACCTCGCGCACGGGCGAGAAACACCGCGAGCGTGCCTTCGACATTGGCGTGAACTGCTACATGGGCAAACCGTTCCAGGAGAACGAATTGTTGTCCACCATTCGCGAGTTGCTCGGCGAGCTGCAGGAAACCGGTGACGAATGACCGCACCCGGCCGAGTCGGCGTGATTGCCGACAGCACCTTGCAGGGCCACCTGCTCGCCACTGCCGTCAAGGGACAGGGGTATCAGGTCGTGGTCAATACGGACCCCGAGTCTCTGGAACGGCGCTGGCTGAACGCCGATGCGCTGGATCTCTGGGTGGTGGACCTGTCCAGCGAGGATCGCTGGCAGGGGTTTCTCGACCGCCTGCTGGAAGACGCCGCTGCACCGATCCTGTTCTGTGACGGTCAGGCCCCGGCCCGCACCGATGCCAGCTACCCCAAGTGGGAGCGACGCCTGGTGACCAAGCTGGTGGATTTCATCGGCAAGCCCGCCGTGGAAGAACGGCTGGAAGTGATCCCACAACGGCCGACCCAGAACAAAATCCCCACTCCACGGGAGTTCGAGGCTATCCGCCCCGGTGAGCGCCCCCAGCGGGTCTGGGTGCTGGGTGCCAGCCTGGGCGGGCCGGCCGCCGTGAAAATCTTTCTGGATTGCCTGCCGGCCAATCTGCCGGTGGCCTTTGTGCTGGCCCAGCATATCGATGCCGGCTTCCTGGATACCCTGTGTGGCGTGCTCGGCCGGGACAACCCCATCCATTGCAAGATCGGCGTTGACGGGACCGCCCTGCGTCACGGGGAGCTGGCCATTGCCCCGGTAGAGTATGCCGTGAAATTCCGCCATGACGGCCGCATCCAGTCCACCGGCCACCCCTGGGAAGGTCCCTATGCGCCCTCCATTGACCAGGTGATACAACACGTGGGCGACGGCTTCGGCCGTGCCAGCGGCGCCATCCTGTTCTCCGGCATGGGCAACGACGGCGCCATCGCCGCCCCCCGTCTGGCTGCCAGCGGTTGCCCGGTATGGGCGCAAAGCGCCGAGACCTGCGCGGTCAGCAGCCAGCCGGATTCCGTTCGTGAAACCGGCTGTGTCAGTTTCAGTGGCTCCCCGGAGCAACTTGCACGGCAACTGGTGGAGCGGGTAAGAAGAGAGTTGAAGTCGGCATGAAGGAACACGTTGCAAGTTGCAACGCGCGACATGGGGTTTACGGGGCATCACTGTTTTCCTCCGCGCTTCATCTGCCGGTAAGCGCGGGCAAGCCCGGTCCGGTTTCAGCCAGCGTCTCGCGCGCCTTGAAACTTGCAACTTGCAACTTGAAACGTCATTCAGAGGTCAACCATGAGCAGCTTGCCATCCGATATTTCCAGCCTGCTGATCCCCATGCAGGGGCGCCCCTGGCTGGTGCCGAACATCGTGGTTGCGGAGGTGATTCCCCTGCGCCAGCCCGATCGTCCCGGCCATGGCCCGGAATGGCTACTCGGCTGGCTGAGCTGGCGGGATCAGAATATCCCGCTGTTGTCCTTCGAACGGCTGAACGAATCCGGCCAGATCACCATCGGCCAGGATGCCCGGATCGCGGTACTCAACACCGTCGCCGGCAAGACCAGCTTCTACGCGGTGATCGTGCAGGGGATTCCCCGCCTGCTCAAGGTAGGCAAGGACGACCCGGTGGAAGAGCCGGTGGATACCGGCCCGGCAGAGGCCATGTACATTCAGGTGGGAGGCGATCTGGCGGTGATTCCGGATCTGGACGCCATTGAAGGGGCGGTGGCAGGTCTGCAGACATGATTGACCGGGAACGATTGGCGGCACTGGCGGCGGCGGAACCGGCCGAGTCCGGGGTATATCACAATCGTTTTCCCACCCCTCGCCATGGCCTGAGTGCCTTCCTGCGCTGGCAGTGGGATACCCGCGGGCAATTCCCCCCTCATCAATCCTTTCCTCTGCAGCAACCCGACGCCCGACAACTGGCCCATCCCGCTAGCGAGCCCCAACTGACCTGGATTGGCCATTCCACCTTTCTGTTCCAGTACCGGGGCTGGAACCTGCTCACCGACCCGGTGTTTTCCGAACGCTGCTCGCCATTGTCCTTTGCCGGCCCCAGACGAGCCGTTGCCCCGGCGCTCGCCGTGGATAGCCTGCCGCCCATCAATGCGGTACTGGTCTCCCATAACCACTACGACCACCTTGACCGCGCCTCAGTGAAGCAACTGCAGGCCCGCTTCGGTCAGGACATTCTCTGGTTCGTCCCCAAGGGTGTGGCGGGGTGGTTACGCAAGCTGGGCATCGAGCGAATTATCGAATTGGGCTGGTGGCAAAGTGAATTCCACGGTCAGGTCGAGGCCTTCTGCCTGCCTGCCCAGCATTTCAGTGGCCGGGGCCCCGGGGACCACAACCGCAGCCTGTGGTGTAGCTGGCGCCTTGAATTCCCGGATTTTAGCCTCTACTTCGCCGGAGATACCGGCTATGCGCCGCTCTTCAAGGAAATTGGCGACCTTTTCGGCCCCGTGGATCTGGCCTTACTGCCCATCGGTGCCTACGAGCCTCGCTGGTTCATGTCTCCCGTACACATAAATCCGGCGGAAGCGGTTACAATCCACCGCGAGATTGGCGCAAGGCAGTCGGTGGCCATGCACTGGGGTACCTTCGTGCTGACCGATGAGCCCATGGATGCGCCGCCCCGTGCGCTGGCTGCAGCGCTGCAAGAACAACATATCGATCCCGAGACATTTCGGGTCCCGCAACATGGCGAGACCCTGATAATTGAACGTCATCATGAGTAAACAATACCAAGGCCGTCGCCTCTGGCTGGTGGTTCGTCTGCTGGCCTGGCTACCCCTACCACTGGTCACCGCGTTCGGGGCCGGCATCGCCATCCTCATCACGCTGGTACCGCTACGCTATGCCAGCGCCTTCCGGGTGGTGCTGATCAACCTGCTGGCCACCCACCCGGACATGAGCCTGAGCGACGCCCGTCGTATCGGCCGGCAAAGCATGGCCGAGTTGGGTCGCACCCTCACCGAATTCAGTCATGTCTGGCACCGGCCGGTGGAAGAAACCTTGTCCCGGGTCACCCACATCCACGGCGAACAAGCGTTTCTGGAGGCCACCGCCAGTGAACGTCCGGTGCTGTTGCTCTCTTTGCATCAAGGTAGCTGGGAAATCAGCAACCTCTACCTGGGCGACAAGACCGACCCGGAAAAGACCCTGATCATGTATCAGCCTCATCCGGCCACCCTGATGGACGCCATGGTCAAGGCCGCCCGGGAACGCACCGGCTCGGTGCTGATCCCCACCAACAGCCAGGGCGTCAAACAAGCGCTGGCTGCCATGAAAGCCGGGGGCACTCTGGGCATCCTGTCTGATCACAACCCCGGCAACCGCAGCAACCCCTGCGTGCCTTTCTTCGGTTATGACGTCCCCACACCGGCGCTGATCGACAAGCTGGTCCAGCGTTACCGCCCCCATGTCTTCATCGTGTCATGCCATCGCGGCAAGGACGGAGTGAAAGACATCCATATCCATTTCGAGCCCGCGCCCGCCATTGAACAAGCCAGTGACTGCACCGAGATTCTGACCGAGATGAACGCGGGGCTGCAGCGCTGTATCGACCGCAATCTGGCCCAGTACCAGTGGACCTACAAGCGCTTCAAGTGGGGCCCCCATGGACGGCGGCGCTGGTACCGGCAATCCCGGGACTTGCTTGCCCGCATCCAGCGAGGCGAAGATCGCCGGGCCCTGGGACTGCACCCGGAGACTGACCGGGATCAATAATACTCCGTCAAGCCAGGGGTAATCTTTTTCCAGCCTACTTCGGTGACGGGTAACGGGAGAGCAACATGGCGACAGCCCCGGCGAACTGGCACGCATTGCACAAAGGACTCCACTGGCTGGTGGTCTTGCTGCTGGTGATAGTGTGGGGAGCGGTAGAACTTCACGAGTTCTACGAAAAGGGCGATCCCATGCGTGAATGGTGGAAAATGCTGCACTTTTCCCTGGGATTGACCACCCTCGTTGTTGTGCTCGTCAGGCTCTACGCTCGTGCCCTGTACCCGCGCCCGGCGCCCATCGGGGCCGCCTGGCAGCATCAGCTATCCCGTCTTGTCCATGTATCGCTGTATGCGGTATTGCTCGCCATGCCGCTCGGCGGGTTTGCCATGCGCCAGTTTGCCGGCAAGACCATCGATATCTTCGGCATTGTCAGCGTGCCCCAACTGACGGCGATCCATACCGACCTGGCCAAGCAGATCGCCTTTCTGCACAAGGAGGTACTGTGGACCGTGTTGCTGGCCCTGATCGCCCTCCATGTCGCCGGCGCCCTTTGGCACCATGTCATTGACCGGGACGCCACCCTGAAACGCATGCTCCCCGGCCAGCATAGCGACTGAGACAATTGCCCGGCAGCGGGGAAGAGGCCACAATTGCCCACCATTCCGTTCGCCAGACACCCGGAGCTTCCATGACCATCGAAGACGGCAAGGTCGTGACCTTGCATTACAGCCTGTTCAACGCCGAGGACGGCAGCGAAATTGAAAACTCCCGCGACAGCGGTGAGCCCATGGCCTACCTGCACGGCTACAACAACATCATCAAGGGCCTGGAAAATGCGCTCACCGGCAAGGCTGTCGGCGATAATGTGGACGTCACCGTAAGCCCCGAAGACGCCTATGGGGAATACAACAACGAACTGTTCCAGCGCATCTCCCGCAAGTACCTCAAGCATGCCGGCAAACTCACCCCGGGCAAGGTGGTTACCGTACAGACGGATGAGGGACCGCGCATGCTGACCGTGCTCAAAGTCGGCCTGAAAACCGTGGACGTGGACGCCAACCACCCACTGGCCGGCAAGTCCCTGCGTTTCGTGGTGGAGATCACCGACATCCGCGAGGCCAGCGACGAAGAAAAAGCCCACAAGCATGCCCATGGGGTAGGCGGGCATCAGCACTGAGCCAGCTGCAAGCTTCAAGCTACAACGCGGGGGAAGGCCTGATCGGCGTAAAGGCCTACTCCGCGCCCCAACCCTGTCACTTCTGTCTTTAACTAAACCCCCTTCGATTGGTTCGCGGCTGGCCACCTCTTCCTGCACAAGAGACTTTTACCGCGTTGCAGCTTGAAGCTTGTCGCTTGCAACTGCTCATTTTCCGCCTTTTCCTACCGACGGATCTGTCACCAACGTGCTATCTTTGGGCAACATAATAATGCCAACCGCAAAGAGGCGCAGAAATGGATCTGCCAGAATACAGTTACTGGATTATCGCCGGCCTGGTGCTGATGATTGCCGAGTTCGCCATCTCGGGCCTGGTGGTGATCTTCTTCGGGATTGCTGCCCTGCTGGTCGGAGCTCTGAAATTTCTCGGTCTGCTGGATGACACCACCTGGGAACTGACCGTTTTCGCTGTCACCAGTCTGCTGCTACTGGTATTCGTCCGCCGGGTCATCAACGACAAACTGATGGGCCAGGAAAATCGCCGCCACGGCGAGGAAGACAGCGCCGGCCTGATCGGCCACCGTGCCACCGTGACCGGCCCCTTTGAAAACGGTACCGGTACCGTGCTCTACCGCGGCGCCCGCTGGCAAGCCCAGAGCAGTCAGCCCCTGGAAGACGGACAGATGGTCCGTATCACCCAGCATGACGGCCTCTGGCTGACCGTAGAGGCCTGGGCACCGGCGTCCCGCGACGACAGATAATAACTCTCTTCATGACACCGTAAACAACAAGGAATCCTATCCATGGCTGGTTTGATTATTTCCGGACTGCTCGCCCTCGGCGTTGTCATCCTTCTTTTCATGGTCATCCGCATCGTGCCCCAACGGCAGGTGTATGTGGTGGAGCGACTGGGCAAGTACCAGGCCACCCTGGAGGCTGGTCTGCATTTCCTCATGCCCTTTATCGATCGTGTCGCCTACAAGCACTCCCTCAAGGAAATCGTCCGTGACGTACCGCGCCAGAGCTGTATTACCAAGGACAACATCGAGGTCTCCATCGACGGTGTCATGTACCTGCAGGTCATCGACCCCAAGGCCGCCAGCTACGGCGTGGATGACTATGTGATGGCCGCCCAGCAACTGGCGCAGACCACATTGCGTTCCGTGATCGGTAAAATCGATCTGGACAAGACCTTTGAAGAGCGCGGCGAAATCAATATGGAAGTGGTGGAAGCCGTGGACGAAGCCGCCCAGCCCTGGGGCGTCAAGGTGCTGCGTTACGAAGTCGCCGACATCAACCTGCCGGTATCCATCAAGGATGCCATGGAGAAGCAGGTTCGCGCCGAGCGGGAACGCCGCGCTGTGGTCGCCGAGTCCGAGGGTGAACGTCAGGCCGCCATCAACCGTTCCGAGGGTGACCGCCAGGCGGCCATCAACCGTTCGGAAGGGGAAAAGCAGGAGATGATCAACATCTCTGAAGGCGAGAAGATGAAGCAGATCAACGAGGCGGAAGGGCGCGCCAAACAGATCGAGCTGGTGGCGCTGGCCACAGCCAAGGGTCTGCAAATGGTCGCCCGGGCCGTGCGCGAAGACGGCGGCGAGGAAGCCGTGAGCCTGCGTATCGCCGAGCAATATGTTTCCGCTTTCGAAAAGGTGGCCAAGGAATCCACCACCATGCTGCTGCCCAATGGTCTCAGCGACATTGGTGGCGCCGTGGCCGGTCTGCAGAAAGTTCTCAAGACCGTGGATCGCTCCCAGGGCTGATCGCACGCTGACAAGCTGCTACAAAAAGGGCCTCATTCGAGGCCCTTTTTATTGGCTATCTTTACCGTTTTCCTTTCAGCAATTGCTTCAGGAACTGCACCAGAAACCGGCTGAGCTGAGTGGCCAGACCCCGCAACAGGCTCTTGGTAAATGCCTCCCCGGCAGTCTGCCGACGACTACGTTTCAGGCTGGCCTGCTTCTCGGCGTCCGGCTTTTGCGCCTGTGCCTTTTGCTGCTCCTGTCGACGCGCCAGCAAACGCTCGTGGGCACTGTCCCGGTCAAGATGCTGTCCGTACTTTTGCGCCAGTGGCGAGGCAGCCACAAGCGCCGACTGGGCCTGGGCAGACACCGGGCCAATCTGGCTACGGGGCGGCGAAATCAGCGTGCGGGCCACCATTGACGGCACCCCCTCCATATCCAGTGTCGATACCAGTGCCTCTCCCACTCCCAGTTCGGTAATGACCTGCGCCGTATCCAGCGCCGGATTGGGTCGAAAGGTCTGTGCTGCTGCCTTCACGGCTTTCTGGTCTTTGGGCGTGTAAGCCCGCAGGGCATGTTGAATGCGATTGCCCAGCTGACCCAGAACACTGTCGGGAATATCTGCCGGGGACTGGGTAACAAAATAAATGCCCACGCCCTTGGAGCGAATCAGACGTACCGTCTGTTCCAGCTTCTCCAGCAAGGCATCAGGGGCATTATCAAATAACAGATGTGCTTCATCGAAGAAAAACACCAGCAACGGCAGCGGCTGATCGCCCCGTTCAGGCAACTGCTCAAACAGTTCGGCGAGCAGCCACAACAGAAAAGTGGTGTACACTCGTGGCTGCATCATCAATTGCCGACCATCAAGCAGGTTAACCACACCCTGACCATTGCTCTGCTGAATCAAGTCGTGGATATCCAGCGCTGGCTCCCCAAAGAACACCTCTCCGCCTTCCGTTTTCAGCACCAGCACCCGTCGCACAATGGCACCCAGACTCTGGGGCGACAAGCTGCCATATTGCGTCTGTAGTGCCTTGCGATGTTCCAGCATCCAGTTGAGCACCGCCTCCAGATCCTTCAGATCCAGCAGCGGCAACTGTTCCTTGTCCGCGTAATCGAATGCCAGGTGCAACAGGCCACTCTGGGTATCATTCAGTTCCAGAAGATTGGCCAGCAGGGCCGGCCCCATATCCGCCACCGTAGTACGCACTGCCTGGCCGCTGTCACCGAATATATCCCACAGGCGCGTCGGGCAGCCCGATGGCGTCCAGTCGGTTATACCGATGCGGTCAATACGTGCCTGTACATGCTTGTTCTGATTGCCCGGCGCAGAGATGCCACTGAGATCCCCCTTGATATCGGCACTGAAAATCGGCACCCCCAAACGGGAAAACCCTTCCGCGAGGACCTGCAAGGTCACGGTTTTACCCGTACCGGTGGCACCGGCAACCAGTCCATGGCGGTTGGCCATGGCCCCTTGCAGGCATTGCTTCTCGCCGTCCGCCGCCCCTATCAACAATTTGCCCATCAATCCCTGTTCCTGCCTGCTCGTGGACGCCATCCGGGCGCATCCTTGAATTTTGTTCAGCGTCGCGGTTGCAAAATAACTTACCGCCCCGATATGGAATATACCCTTTTCTGCCACCAACAGGAGCGACCATGACACAGCACTTTGAACAGGCCCCCGGCCTCTGCGATAGCCCGGGCGGAGAGACCCGCGACTACCTGTTCAACCAGACCATGTTGCGCATCAAGGAGCCCGCACAAAGCCTGGATTTCTACACCCGGGTACTGGGGATGCGGTTGGTGCGCAAAATCGATTTCCCGGAGATGCAATTCAGCCTCTATTTCCTGGGCTATCTGAGCGAAGAGGAAGCCAGCCAGGTACCAGCGGATGATGCCAAACGACTGACCTATACCTTTGGTCGTGAAGCGATGCTGGAGCTGACCCATAACTGGGGCAGCGAAGACGATGCGGACTTTGCCTACCACAATGGCAACGACCAGCCCCAGGGCTTTGGCCATATCGGCATTACCGTGCCGGATGTCTACGCTGCCGCCGAACGCTTTGAAAAGCTGGGTGTGGAATTCGTCAAACGGCCTGATGATGGCAAGATGAAAGGGCTAGCCTTTATCAAGGACCCGGACGGTTACTGGATCGAAATCCTCCAGGCCGACATGATGGAAAGGCAACAGCCGTCGCGCTGAATCGTTTCACTTTTTTGACAACAAAAAAGTTTTTTTGCCACGTTGGACGCTTGTCCCTATGGTGAGATTTTGGCTTTCACCTGCGACTTCCACCAAGGGGACAATCCGTGGCCACCGCTTCCTTACTGACGGCGCAACAGCGCAAGATCTGCCAGACCCAAAGCAGCCAACCGGCACCCAACGGCCCCCGTGCCAAAGCCCTGTTGTCCCTGGACGAGGGGAACACCCAGCAACAGGCAGCACAAGCCTCCGGGTTGTCGCTGGGGCAGGTACGCTACTGCCTCCGCCGTTTCCGCACCGTGTCGCTCGATCTGTTCGATGCGGCCACGCCGACGTCGAGCCAGCCCCCGGTCAAAACCGTTGCTGCCACCACCGATAACACCACCAGCAAGCCGAGCAAAGACAGCAAGACGTCCAAAAGCAAGAAGAAGGATGCCAAGAAAGGCAAAGACAAAAAGAAAAACAAGACGCTGAAACCCATCAAACCCAAAACCGACAAGGGCAATAAAAAATCCAGGAAAAAAGACAAGAAGGGCGACGGGAAAAAGGGCAAAAAGAAAGGCAAGAAAAAGTAACCTGCCTCACGTCTCGAAGGGGCAATACTTGCAGGGCATCCCCACCATGGGGCGCTGGGTAACGGGCCCCGACATGTGAAGGCGACGACGCACCTACGGTCAGTCGCCCACCAGCGTCAGAACATTGATCCACGTGCTACACTGCGCGTTTGATCACCGACCACATCGGGGGGATGCCTTGCTGACACGTTTACCGCCCTGGGTGGAAGTCGGGGCGTTCCTGCTCGCCTTCCTGGCCGGTAGCGTCAATGCGGTGGGCCTGCTGGGCTTCAGCCACCAATCCGTGTCGCACCTGACCGGCACCTCCTCACTGCTTGGCCTGGCACTGGCCGATCTGGACCTCACCGTGGCACGGCATCTGCTACTGACCCTGCTCAGCTTTCTCGCCGGCGCCGCCCTCAGCGGCGTACTGATCACCAGCACCGCCTTGCGGCTCGGCCGTCACTATGGTTTCTCCCTGCTGATGGAGGCGATACTCCTTATCCTTGCCATGCGGTCCCTGCAAGGGGGCAGCGACCTGGGCATCTATCTGGCCTCCATGGCCTGTGGCCTGCAGAACGCCATGGTCACGACCTATAGCGGCTCCATTATCCGTACCACCCACCTGTCCGGCATCTTCACCGATCTGGGCATCATGCTGGGCAACCGACTGCGCGGCATCCCTCTCGACGTGCGGCGATTGTTGCTGTTTCTGCTGCTGATTGGCGGCTTTGTCTGTGGTGGGCTGATCGGCACGCTATTGTTCCGCGCCCTGCATTTCAACGCCCTGATCGTGCCAGCCGGCCTCGCCGCGCTGCTGGCCCTGGCCTACTGGCACTACGCCAGACACCGTCGCCATAGGGAGGCGGGATGAGCAACCCCGGCCACGGTGGCCGGCGTCCCCTCTGCGAACGTTAATCTCTGTAAATTTTCTTTCCCTTGCCGCCGTCCGCACAGACTGCGTCTCCGACAGGCATACATTGGAAACAGGACCCGGGGCCGGGCCCGGCTTTCACCAGGGAAGCTTCCCGCAACAGGCCATCCGGCGGTGCCACATGCGATGGAAACCGTTTGCCTTACTCCCTGTTATCGCCATTGCGTTGCTCGGCGTATCCTGCCAATGGCAGACGCCGTCGATTGGCGAACAGATCCGGGACCATTACGAGCAGTCGTTCGCGGGGTTGTCACCGGCAAAACAGCGCCACTATGCCACCCGGCTTTACCGGATAACCGGGCAACCGGACTACCTGCCCACCCTCTACGACGATCTGATCGGTGATGCGGCCATGCTCAATGAGGATCTGCAGCATCTCCACCGTCGCGAATACCGTCTTCAGCGGGCTCGCGAGATTGCCCATGCCTACCGGGACGATACGAGCAAACACCGCCGCCGCAAGCAGCTACTGCTGGCATATGACGAGATCCCCTTTGCCAAAAATCTGCTCTATTACCTCCACAAAGTGGACCAACTGGGTCTGTCCGGGAAACCTCCTTTTGCCGACACAGACAACGGTCTCGATTATCTCCGTCAGGTGGATTTCGCCCGTTTTGTTCTCAACCCCACGGTGATCCGGGCCTACTCCCCGCAACTGGCCAACATGGTCTACTACCTGCATGACCTGGGCATTCGTGATTTGCGCCGTGATTTCCGCCACCGCTTCCGCCAGGTCTTTCCGGATCAACCGCCACAAGCAGGGCCGGCGCTCAATGCCCGCCTTTATGGCATGACCCATATCCTGATTGCCGCCAGTGGCTATTATCAGCGCCCGATAAAGCGCCACGATTTTCCATGGATTTTTGATTATTTCGAGCGTCACCATCGCGAGATCATCCGCTTCACCAAGCCGGACATTTACACGGAGATGGCATTAGGTTTTCTGCTTGCCGGGGAAGACAATCATGCCGTGGTGCACGCGGTACGCTCGGCATTGGAGCGGGTTTACGATGACCGGGCCAGAATGATCCCCTCCACCCGGTGGGGCACCGATCTGGACAAGGGAGAGCACCGCAATGTACTGGCGATCATGCTGTATCACTGGCCGTCGCGATTACATCCAGGGCCGGACCTGAGCCGTTACCCGGGCTACCACCAGCGCTTTGCCGACACCAGTCAGTAACAAACCAGCATCACCGACACAAACGCCCCGAGCCCGACGATCGCCACGACGCAGCCTAGGGCCAGCACGGCAAGAACCAGCGCCACCCGGGCGCGCAGCGAACGCCAGTGGCGCCAGCCAAACCCGGCCAGCACCAACACAAACAGGACAGCCAACAACGTCACCGCCAGCACCGGCCCTCCCCACCACCAGTTGGCCGAACGCATGGCCATGGGGCAGGGTTGGGTGGCCCACGCCAATGACAGTGGCTGCATGAGCAGTAAGACGGCAACCGTCCGGCGCCAGCGGTCAGTACTGCCAGGCATAATCCATCTGTCTGGCCGTCTTCTCCGCCAGTTCCCGGCTGTGCAATCGCGCTACCAGATGCAGACTCATGTCGATACCAGCAGAAATGCCGGCCGAGGTGAGGCGATTGCCATCTTCCACCCACCGCACATTTTCCTGCACTTGCAGGGCAGGGTAGCGGTGACGCAGATCGGCAATGTCTTCCCAGTGAGTGGTCACCGCCTGGTCGGTGAGCAGACCGGCTTCTGCCAGGAGAAAGGCCCCTGTACAGACGGACGTAACCCACTGCGCCGTGCCCGCCGCCTGGCTCAATGCCGAGAGAAAGGCGGGATTGCCCATCGCATCGGTATGCACACCGCCACTGACCAGCAGCACATCCAGAGCCGGGTGGTCGGCGAACGTGAAATGACTGCGTACCGGAAACCCGCCCCGGGCGCGCACCTCCTCATGCTCACTGATCAATACCACGTGCCAGGGCGGGGTCTCTGCCAGGCGAGCTGCCGTCGCAAAGACTTCATAGGGGCCGGCAAAATCCAGCACTTCCGCGTCGTCGTAAATCACAATGCCGATCTGTCGCATCGCCACTCCCGTTCGTTATTTGGGGGGCAGGGTACGAACAAACGAAAAACAATGCGACAACCAGCGTTGCAGCGCCGCCTCATCCGCAATGGCGTCACCGTCAACCATGACCATGCCTTTCATGGGACGACCGGTCACATCCATTGCTCCAGCCCCGGGTTCGTTCAGCAGGGAGGGATAGGCGTGGGGACCAACGCGGGCGATCAGACGCTCGCCCAGAATCCCGCAACACATGTTGCCGGCGATCATGAAACACAGCCCACCAAACATGCGCTTTTCATCGGGCAGAGCACCGCTGACCGCCAGCAGCCCTTCACGGACCCGTTCTGCCAGCGCGTCGTCGACAGCCATCAGAATACGGCCCGTACCGCATTGAGGGTCAGCCCCGCCAACGCCAGAGACGACAGCATGAACAACAGGAAACGCACTTCGATCTTGTTGATCAGTGCCTGCACCAGGGAATGCACCACCCGAATGCCCACATAGATCCACGCCATCACCAGGCTGCTGCCGTCCCCCTGATCGAGCAACGCCAGGGCGAGAGCCACCGCATAGAAGAGCGTCGGCTGTTCCATCAGGTGGTTATAGTTATCCGCTTTCCAACGCACGCTGGCGGGCAGGGTATTCATCTGCTCGCCACGGGGGGCGTAGGGGTCCGGCTTCATTTCGGCTTTGAACATGGCCGGTAACCGGGTCACATACATCCACAACCACATGATCATGGACCAGGCGACCAATGCGACCACCGGCGCCAGAATCGGGCTTGCTGTTTCCATCGTGAGTCCTCGCGTTCGCTATCAACGAATGCCACCGAGCGCGATTACCGCTGGCAGCCTCTTTCCCGGGGAACCGCTGAACACCCCCGACATCGTCAATGATCTGGTGGGACGCGCTGTTTTCAGAGGTGACCCAGCGCCGCCACCCCCATACCGGCCACAAACGCTGCCAGCAAGACGGCCACAACCCGGCCCGCGGAAACCGGTTGGCGGCCCTCTCGCAAGCGGTGGTCATGACAGGCCTGGACCCAGGCCACAGCAGCCGGTCGACTCATGGCATACTGCCGGCACAGTCGAGCCACTGCCGCGTTTTCACCACGGGTTCTCAATGCCTGATTCACATCACGGGGTAATTCCATCCGGGTTTCCTTCCCTGTTTTTTATTATTCGTTGGCGTTCCGCCGTGTCACAACGTGCCGCGGATCCACCCCCATTCCTTGAGCGTGATCAGTCCGCCCAGCGTCACCACATCCAGCCAGTCGCGCAACGCCGCAGCCTGGGGGGTGAATAACAGCCCACCCAGCAATCCAAGATTTACCACGACCGCTAGCCAGAAGACAGTGCGGAAAGGCTGCTTGCGGGTTTTATGGCGAAACAGCGGACGGGCCAGCAGGGCGCCCGGCCAGCCGCCGGCCAACGAAAAGAGCAGCAGGGTTTTCTCCGCCACCCGTTGCCGCTCTAGCCGTGCCGCCCGCTTGTCCCAGGCAAACAGCAGGAACGTAACGGTAGACAGCAAGCCCAACGCAGGCAGCAGAACAAACACAAACGCATTGCCGGCAAGGCACCACCCCAGCGCGGCAAAATACGCGCAGACCACCATCAGCGGAACCAGCACGGCCGGCAACAACAGATGACCCGGACGCCAGCATCGCTCCACGTCCACGGCCCGCACGCCCCTGGCCGCATCCGGCTCTACCCGGAAGCGGACCTTTTCGCCGGCCCGGGGGCGGGAACGACTGCGCTCGAAGGCACGGATATGGACAAAAATCTCCCTGCCCTTGTGATCGACAATCCATCCGCAGCCACGGGCATCGTCCCAGCTCGACAGTACACCGGTCTGTTGTTTCATGTGTCTTGCCCGTCAGTGA
Source organism: Pseudomonadota bacterium (assembly GCA_036230225.1). GTDB lineage: Bacteria > Pseudomonadota > Gammaproteobacteria > Pseudomonadales > Alcanivoracaceae > Alcanivorax. The sequence continues at coordinate 28,638 of JAZAJX010000113.1, forward strand.
GAGTCCGACCAATGCCAGGTAGGCGTATTCAATAACCCCTGACCGATGACCCGGGTTTCCCCCAGCTCCTTGGTCAGTTCCACGCCATGGCAGGCCGGGTTTTCATTCAGGGCGGCCACCAGCCGGCTGGCATGGCTGACCACCCATAATTGGCTATGCTGGCTGGCCTGTTCGATCAGTCGCGCCAGGGCCGGCAACAGGTCTGGATGCAGGCTGTTCTCCGGTTCGTTGAGCACCATCAGTGACGGCGGGCGCGGCGTCAGCAGCGCCGCTACCAGCAGCAGGTAGCGCAGGGTGCCATCACTGAGCTCCGCCGCCGACAGCGGGCGCAGCAAGCCGTACTGATGGAACGCCAGCGTCAGCCGCCCGTCCGGCAACGGTTCGATCTCCAGCCTGGCCCCCGGGAAGGCGTCCTCGATGGCGGCATCCAGGGCCTCGCTATCGCCCACTTCCCGAATGGTCTGCAGGGCCGCTGCCAGATCGCGGCCATCATGATGCAGGACCGGCGTGCGGGTGCCGATCTGCACCTGGCGCGCCGGCGCCTCACGGTCCGTACGGAAGTGGTCGTAAAACCGCCAGCCACGGATTCGTTCACGCAGGGCCAGCACCTCGGGGGCAGCACGGGCGTCCGCCACCTGGCTGAACAGGCTGTCGAAACTGTTGAGATGCTCCGCCAGCGGCCGCCAACCCTGCTCGGTGCGCGCCTTCACCAGCGGCCCCCGGCGATCCACCAGCGCGGCGGCAGGCCGATAAGCGCCACCCGCCCAGAGAATTTCCCGTTTGATCTCCGGGTCCAGATTGAACGCCGTGGTGCCGTCCGGCTTTGGCAAGCCCAGCTCGATCAGGTAGCCATAGTCCTCATCGGCAAAGCCCAACTTCAAGCGGCGGCTGTGCTGACGAGGCCCGCCCTGTACCGGCACCAGCCCCTTGCGCATGGCCGTGCTGAGTGTCTCCGGCCCGGCCCAGAAGGTGGATTCCAGCCCGCCCTCACTGGCCAGCGCTGCGATCACATCGTCCTTTGCCGTAGCGGCCAGTAACCGCAGGGCCCGGTAAAGATTGGACTTGCCGCTACCGTTGGCCCCGGTAATCACAGTCAGCGGCCCCAGCGGCAACACCAGCTCCAGCGCAGAGCGATAATTACTGATGGCCAAGGTTGTCAGCATGAACGCTTTCCTTGTTGTTATTCAGCTTCTAGCAACTAGCCTCAAGCGACTAGCAGGATGCTGCCATCGACAGGGCGCGGGCACCCGCCCATACGTTACGAGAAACCAGCTCGCGCCTGGTCGCTAGCAGCTCGAAGCTAGTCACTGCTTTTCCACGCCCACAACGCCGCCAGCAGCGCCACCGGCGCCGTTTCCGCACGCAGTACCCGGTTGCCCAGGGCGAAGGGGGTGAATCCGTTGTCCGCTGCCGCCTGCAATTCCTCATCGGAGAATCCGCCTTCCGGCCCGGTGAGCAGTGCCAGGTCCGCCACGCCCTCCAGGGCCGCCGGCGAGAACGGTTTTTCCCCCGGGTGGGCGATCAAACGCAGGGTGGGCAAATCCCCGGCAAGCCACGCTGACAACGGCAAGGTCCCATCAATCACGGGCGGGCGATTGAGTCCGCATTGTTCACAGGCACTGATCGCGATGTGTTGCCATTGCGCCAGCTTCTTTTCCTGCCGGTCACCCTTGAGCCGCACCTCGCAGCGTTCCGTATCCAGTATCACAATCCGGGCTGCGCCCAGCTCGGTGGCTTTCTGGATGGCATAATCCATCCGGTCACCCTTGATCATGGGCAGCGCCACGGTGACCGCCAGCGGTGCGGTACGATCCGCCTCCACAAAATGCTGCGGTTCCACCGTCACCGCCTTCTTGCCCACCGCCACAATGCGCGCGGTCCACTCACCACCGCGCCCATTGAATACCACCAGTTCCTGCCCCTCCGCCATGCGCAGCACCTTGCCAATATGATGACTGGCATTGGCACCCAGCTCGGTGGCAAGGCCGGACTGAAATTCCTGATCGTCGAAAAAGCGGCGCATAATGTCTCTTGGCAAGGGTTAGTGAGTCGCGTAGCTACGGTACGGCTTCCAACAGGTAATCGATAAACAAACGAACCGGTTGGGAAAGTAACCGATCTCTGGCGTACAACAAGGAAAACGGTCGCACACAGCCGGCATAGGGCGCCAGCACCTCGCGTAGCTCGCCCCGCGCCAGCGCTGCCTCCACCATAAACCGGTAGGTCTGGTACAGGCCGGCGCCGGCACAGGCCAGTTGAATGCCGGCACTGACATCCTCCTGGCACTGATAATCTCCGCGGGTGAGCATAGCGGTTTCCTGACCATTTTCCATAAACAGCCAGGCCACATGGCGTCCGGTGCTGGGCAGCAGAAACTGGATGCACTGGTGGCTGTCCAGGTCGCTCAGGTCTTGCGGCTCCCCCCGTGCAGCCAGATAGTCCGGCGATGCCACCACCACCAGCTCGGCCTGCTCCAGGGGACGAGCCACCAGGCCACTGTCCGCCGGCGGCCGGGCCCGCACCACCAGATCATAGCCCTCGGCGACCAGGTCCACGTTGCGGTTACCCACATGGATATCGAACCGCACCTGGGAGTAACGCTGCTGAAAGGCCGGCAACAGGGGAAGAATCCGGGCATGACCATAGGTCGTCGGCACACTCAGGCGGATGGTGCCAGCCGGCTGTTTCTGGGCACCGGTCAGCTCCCGCTCCACCTCCTGCAGGCGCCCCAGCGCTTCCCGGCAATGCAGCAGATAGGTCTGTCCGCTGTCAGTGAGCCTCAGTGAGCGGGTAGTGCGGACAAACAACCTCACCCCCAGGCGGCCCTCCAGCCGCGCCATGGCCCGGCTCACCGCCGCCGGAGAAATACCCGCCGCCTGGGCCGCCCCGGTAAAACTGCCCTGTTCCGCAGCCAGGCAGAACAGCTCGATACCACCCAGCTCCACATTGCCGAAATAACGCGCCATTCATTACACCATGTAATAACTGATGTGCCATTAACGCCATTTATTGATTAGGGAGCAAGAAAATACGCTGTGATTCCCTTGATTGCTAACAGGAATCACCACCATGAAACTGTACTACGCCCCCGGCGCCTGCTCCCTGGCGGTTCACATCGTCCTGCGGGAATTGGCCACGGATTTTTCTCTGGCCCCGGTAAACCTGGCCACCCACCGCACCGGAGAGCAGGACTTTTTCTCCCTGTCCGCCCACGGACGGGTGCCCCTGCTGATACTGGATGACGGCACCCGGCTCACTGAAGGGCCCGCCATCTGCCAGTATCTGGCAGACCATTTTCAACGCCAGGACCTGCTACCCGCCGCCGGTAGCCTGGAGCGCTTCCGGGTGCATGAATGGCAAAACCTCATTGCCACGGAACTGCACAAGAACTTTGCCCCCTTCTTCAAACCCGGCTACCCGGACGCCAGCCGGACACTGATGCGCGACACCCTGGGCAAAACGCTGGGTTGGGTCGCACAGCAACTGGCGCAGCGTGATTTTCTTACCGGCGACACCTTCACGCTGGCGGATGCCTACCTGTTCACCGTTACCGGCTGGGCCGATGTCGCCGGCATTACCTTGCCCGAACGCCTACAGACATACCGGCAAACCCTGATGCAGCGCGACAGCGTTCGTCAGGCAATGAAAGCCGAAGGCCTGCTGTGAAGGAGCCCCACATGTGGAAAGCCAACCGCATCACCCGACTGCTGAATCTCGACATCCCGCTGATCCAGGGGCCCTTTGGTGGCGGCCTGTCATCGGTGACCCTGGCCGCCGCCGTCAGTGAGGCAGGGGGGCTGGGTTCCTTCGGCGCCCATCACCTGACACCGGAAGCCATTCTGGAGACCGCCGCGGCCATTCGTCAGCGCACCGATCGTCCCTTCGCCCTGAACCTGTGGATTCCTCCCCACGACCCGGCGACCCCCGCCGATGTGCAACGCGGCACCGACTTGCTGGCGCCGTACTACCGTGAACAGGGCCTGGCCCCGTCGACACTGCCGGAGGCGGATTACTGGCCGGACTATGGCGCGCAGGTGGACGCGATTCTGGAAGCCCGCCCGGCAGTGTTCAGCTTTGTCTACGGCATTCCCGCGCCGGCCATCCTGAGCGCCTGCCGGCAACGGGGCATCCGTACCCTGGGCACGGCCACCACGGTGGCCGAAGCCCGGGCCCTGGAGAAGGCGGGAGTGGATGCCATTGTCGCCACCGGCTTTGAAGCCGGCGGCCATCGGGTATCGTTTCTGGACCACCCGGAACGCTCCCTGAATGGCAGCTTCGCTCTGATTCCACAGATTCGCGACGCCGTCAGCCTGCCCATGATCGCCGCCGGCGGCATCGCCGATGGCAGGGGCATGGCTGCCGCCCTGATGCTCGGGGCGGATGCCGTACAGGTGGGGACCGCCTTCCTGGCCTGCAAGGAATCCAATGCCTCGGGTTTGCACCGCGACATGCTGTTCAGCGAGCGGGCACAGCAGACCGGCCTGACCCGGGCCTTCAGCGGCCGGCTGGCGCGGGGGATACGCAATCGCTTTATGGAAGACATGGAAGGACGAGACGACATCCCCGGCTATCCACTGCAAACCTGGCTGACACGGCCCCTGAAACAGGCCGCCCAGCAGCAGGGCGACCCGGAACTGCTGGCCCTGTGGGCGGGGCAGGCTGCCCCGTTACTTCGCCACCGTCATGCCGCTGAGCTGATCACCGAGCTGGTGACCGATTGTCAGAAAAAACTGCCCGCTTCACTGCTACACTAGCGTCCGATCCGGCCCGGGCTGTTGCTATCCCCACACCCTCTGCAGCGGCCCGGCTTTATCATTGCCGATTTACCTGACCGAGTAGCATTGCATGGGCGACATTCAGCAATCCCCATTCCGGCCCCCGTTCTGGCTGCGCAATCCCCATCTGCAAACCCTGTGGGGGCCGCTGGGTCGCAAGGCGCCGGAGGTGGAGCGACGCACCGAGCGGCTGGCATTGGCGGACGGAGACTACCTGTTGCTGGACTGGGCCGGGCCGCAAAGCCATCCCGGCCAGCTCACCGTGATCCTGCTGCATGGCCTGTCCGGCTGCAGCGATTCCCACTATATGCGCGGCATCCAGAAAACCCTGGCCGACGCTGGCATCCGTTCGGTGGCCATCAACAGCCGGGGTGCCAAGCAGCCCAACGATACGGCCCTGTGCTACCACGCCGGGGAAACCGATGACGTGGATGCGGTGATCGAGCATGTGTTTCACCAGGACCCCACCGGCCACCGGCTGGCCATCGGCGTGTCCCTGGGCGGCAGCCGGCTGCTGAACTGGCTGGCCCATCGCGACACTGGCCGGCTGACGGCGGTGGCCTCGGTGTGCGCGCCGCTGCGGCTGGACCTGTGTGCCAACCGGCTGGACCGGGGGCTGTCGCGACTGTACCGCCAGCACCTGCTGAAAAACCTGTTGGCCCAGTTCGAGGAAAAGAAGCGCCACCTGGACCGGGTCAATCCCGCCGAAGCCAAACGCCTGCATCGCCTGAACATGAACGGCATCCGTTCCTTCTGGCGGTATGACGACCAGATTATCGCCCCCCTGTACGGCTTCCGTGGCGCGTACCACTACTACGCGCAGTGCTCCGCCGGCCCCC
>JAZAJX010000114.1:0-2870 GCA_036230225.1 Pseudomonadota bacterium
GGTCATTGCTGGAACCTACCACTGCCCCAACACTGTGCCTATTCGCCGCCACTGCAGAGAAGCCGATCCATGGCAAGGCCAGGCAAAATCAGAACCCTGATCAAGCTGTTTGATGTCCGCTACTTCAACGGCTTCAACAGTCTGCGCAGCAGCCTGGGCTTTACCCGTACCCTGTTTCGGCCGGGGCCCCGTACCGTGCGGCTGGAGCAGATCTTCAACTACCTTCCAATCAGCTCCACGTTGTCGAGTTCTGGCCAGCCCACCGTGGCCCAGTTCACGCGCATTGCCGAAGCCGGCTTCGCCACCGTGATCAATCTTGCTCCCCACGGCGCAGAAAACGCCCTGGAAGATGAAGCGACCGTGGTCAGCCGACTCGGCATGCGCTACGTGCATATCCCGGTGGACTTCAAAAACCCGGCGGAATGGGACTATCTGCGTTTCTGTTTTGCCATGAAAGAAGCAGGAACGTTACCGGTGTGGGTGCACTGCGCCGCCAACATGCGCGTGTCGGCCTTTGTGTATCGTTACCGGATCGAGAAGCTGGGAACGGGCAGGGAACAGGCCGCCGCCGACCTGGTCCGCATCTGGACCCCTTTCGGGGAATGGAAAACCTTCATTGAGCGAACCGGGACCGGTACAACAGAGTTCCGGTCAGGCCGCTGACGAAGCATTATTGCTTGGGCGGCAACAGGGTGACCGGCCTGGCCAGGGCATCGCTCGCTTCAGGTGGCTTGGCATCCAGGTCCTTGCTGGCACCACAGGACACACACTCCATCCACTGGCGATCGCCTTCGATGACGCGCTGAATCTTGTCCTGCTGACCACACTCCGGGCACGTGGCCCCGGCAATAAACTGACGTTTCATGTTGCTCCCCCTCTTACACAGGGGCGGCGCAAGCGCCGCTCCTGCGGTGAGGCTCCCTAGCCGTTGATACCGGAATGACGCAGCAGCGGTTCCACACTGGGCTCGCGGCCCCGGAAGGCCTTGAACAGTTCCATGGGTTCGCGGCTACCGCCCTTGGCAAGAATTTCGCTACGGAAAGCGCGGCCAGTTTGTTCGTTGAACTCACCGTCTTCTTCAAAGCGCGAGTAGGCATCGGCAGACAACACTTCCGCCCACTTGTAGCTGTAATACCCCGCCGCATAGCCGCCCGCAAAGATATGGCCAAAGCTGTTGGGGAAGCGGTTAAACGCCGGCGGCTGAATCACCGATACCTGTTCACGCACATCCTTCAACACGTCATACAGGTTCATGCCCGGCTGGTACTCAGCATGAATCCGCATGTCGAACAACGAAAACTCCAGCTGACGCACCATCTGCATGGCGCTCTGGAAATTTTTGGCGGCGAGCATTTTTTCCAGTTTTTCCTTCGGCAGCGGTTCACCGCTTTCGAAGTGACCGGAAATCAGGGCAATGCCTTCTTCGGTCCAGCACCAGTTCTCCAGAAACTGGCTGGGCAGTTCCACCGCATCCCAGGCGACACCATTGATACCGGAAATTCCGGACACATCCTGCTCGGTCAGCATGTGATGCAGCCCGTGACCGAATTCGTGGAACAGGGTGACCACTTCATCGTGCGTCAGCAGGCCCGGCTTGCCTCCCGCGGGCGGCGCAAAATTACAGGTCAGGTAGGCCACCGGCGTTTGTACCGATCCATCCGCCAGGCGGCGGCGAATGCGCGCATCATCCATCCAGGCGCCACCGCGCTTGCCGGTGCGGGCGTACATGTCCAGATAGAAGGCCGCACGAACACTGCCGTCATCATCCACCAGCTCATAGAAACGCACATCGTCATGCCAGGTTTCCACGTCCTGGCGAGCCCGGAACTGAATACCGAACAGTTTGCCGACAATCGCAAACATGCCGTTGATCACGGTATCTGCCGGGAACCACGGACGCAGTTCTTCTTCGGAAATACTGTAGCGTTCCTCTCGCAGACGCTCGCTCCAGAAACCGATATCCCAGGGCTGCAGGTCATCCGCCCCCTGCTCTGCGGCGTACGCTTTCAGTTCAGCCAGTTCCTGTTCTGCCTGCGGCTTGGCCCGTTTCGCCAGGTCTTCCAGGAAGGTCATGACTTCCTGTACATCGCGGGCCATTTTTGTCGCCAGGGATTTTTCGCCATAGTTGGCAAACCCCAGCAGCTGGGCCTGCTGATGCCGCAGCGCCAGAATTTCATCCATGATCGCGGCATTATCGAACTTGCCGGCATGGGGACCCTGGTCCGATGCCTTGGTGGTCCAGGCGGTGTACATTTCCTCTCGCAACGCAGCGTTCCTGCAATGGCTCATCACCGCGATGAACACCGGCGCATCCAGTGTCAGCAACCAGCCTTCCTTGCCTTCCGCGTTGGCGCGATCGGCCGCCCCGGCACGGGCGCTTTCAGGCAACCCCTCCAGCTCGGCCTCATCGGTCACGTGCTTGCTCCAGGCCTGGGTGGCATCCAGCACGTTGTCTGAAAAGGTGCTGGTGAGCTCGGACAACCGTTTGGAATTAGCCATGTACTCGGCTTTCTTGTCTTCCGGCAGGTCCACCCCGGACAAACGAAAATCCCGCAGGGTATTGTCGATATCTTTCTGCTGGGCCTCGGTCAGCGAATCCCATTGCGCACTGTCGCGCAGGGACTGATAGGCGGCACACAAAGCCGCGTTCTGTCCCACTTCGGTGCCGTATTCGCTGAGCAGGGGCAGACAACTATTGTAGGCATTACGCAGGGCCTCATTCTGGGCAACGGCGTTGAGGTGCCCGGCCGGGCCGAAGGCCTTGCCGAGACGGTCATCTTCCTCATCCAGCGCCTGCACCAGACTGGCGTAATCAAATTGTCCCGCCGCCAGCACCTGCTCGATACGGGCACGCCCCTGCGCGACCAGCT
>JAZAJX010000115.1:0-10067 GCA_036230225.1 Pseudomonadota bacterium
CGAACGACCGCACCCACAACCCGTTTTTCCACCGTGGAAGCGGTCGTTCGACCGCGAGGTCTGACCGGCTATTTATCACTCGCTTCTGGCGATAATGCCTTTCGCTTCGTCGTCGCGCTGTTTCTTCACCTTGGCCCGTACCATGCGTTCCAGCTCATCCACCAGATTGTCCGCGGTGACGTGATGGCTTTTCTTGCCGTCTTCATAGGACAGGTTGTTGGGGGTGCCACCGGTGAGCCCCACATCGGCTTCACGCGCTTCACCGGGGCCGTTGACCAGGCAACCGATCACCGCCAGATCCACGGACTCGTTGATATCTTCCAGGCGCGCTTCCAGTTCGTTGACCGTCTTGATCACGTCAAAGTTCTGCCGGGAGCAGCTCGGGCAGGCGATGATGTTCACGCCTTTCTTGCGCAGGTTCAGACTCTTGAGAATATCGAAGCCAACCCGCACTTCCTCCACCGGATCTGCCGCCAAGGAAATACGGATGGTATCGCCGATGCCTTCCATCAGCAGCGACCCCAGGGCCACCGCCGATTTCACCGTGCCGGAGCGGAACGTGCCCGCTTCGGTCACGCCCAGGTGCAGCGGCTGCTCCAGCTGGGCGGAGAGTTTGCGATAGGCCTGCAGGGTCATGAAGACATTGGACGCCTTTACACTGACCTTGAAGTCCTGAAAATCATAGCGGTCGAGGATATCCGCATGACGCAGTGCGGATTCCACCAGCGCATCCGACGTGGGCTCGCCATATTTGCGCTGCAGCTCCTTCTCCAGAGAGCCCGCATTCACACCGATACGGATCGGCAGCCCCTTGTCCTTGGCGCAATCGATCACTGCCCGGATGCGGTCTTCCCGGCCAATGTTGCCCGGGTTGATGCGCAGGCAATCCACGCCCTTGTCGGCCACCGCCAGGGCGATCTTGTAGTCATAATGGATATCCGCCACCAGCGGCACATCCACCTGCTTGCGGATATGACCGAATGCCTCGGCGGCATCCATGCTGGGCACGGAGACCCGCACGATATCCACACCGACGTCCTGCAACCGGCGGATCTGGCCAGCCGTGGCCTCCACGTCACAGGTTTCGGTATTGGTCATGCTCTGTACGGAGATAGGGGCATCGCCGCCCACCGGCACCTTACCGACATGGATTTGTCGGGTCTTGCGGCGCTGGATTTTGACTTCCGGTTCCATGATGTTCCTGCCCTCGCGAATCAGGGAATAGTGACTCGCACAACTGTACCGGGGGAATTCGTCGGCAAGGTGACAGCCTCACCGTTGAGGATCAAGTCGTCGACGGCACCGGCATCACCCAGTGTCAGGTTGAAGGGGGCCTTGCCGTCCAGTTGCAGGGACGCCCCTGCTTGCTGCTCGCCCTGGCGCAGGGTGCGCCCGGTGGCATCCTTCACACGAATCCAGCAATTGCCCGAGAAGGCCATGATCAGGCGATCCAGGCCGTTTTCCGCCAGCATCGCAGGGGCCGGCTCTTCACTGCTATCAACCTCTTGCTCGGTACCGCTGCTGTCCTCTGCAGGTTGGGGTTCATCCACAGGCTCGTCAAGCGGGGCGCCAGACAGCGGTTCGGACGTCGGCTCGGCCTCCGCCGGGGCGCTGTCCGATGACGGGTCAGACAGGGTGCCCGCACTATCACTGAACGCCGCCTCTGTCTCGGCCTCTGCCGGCGACGGGGACGACGCTTCCGGCGCATTCATGCCGCCAGGCAACGGCGCCAGTTCTTCCTCACCGGGCCACAGCCAGATCAGCAGCGCAATGACCGCCAGCACGGCGATCGCGATCAGCAACGGTTTGCGCCACGCCGGCGGCGGCGGCGCGATTTTCGGCAGATCCAGCGGTTTGTCGAAGGCATCATCGTTGACCATCTGCTGGAAGGTGTTGGCGATTTCATCCGCCGGCAGCCCCAACAGCTTGGCGTAATTCTTCAGGTACCCTTTCACGAACGTCGCTTCGGGCAAACGCTCGTAATCATCGGCTTCCAGGGCTACCAGATAGCTGTGCGACAGGTGCATCCGTTTCGCCGCTTCAGCGGTGGTCCAGCCCATTGCCTCACGAGCCTCGCGACAACGTTCACCCGGTAGCACGACCATGTTATCGCTCATTTCCCGCTCTCCTGAGAGGCTTTCCATTGTTGCCACTCGCGGTATTCCGCGGAACGGCGGTAAAGATTTTCCAGCGCCAGCTCGTAGCTGGATTGCTGATCCTCGTAACCCAGATCACTGGCCAGGCGAATGCCCAGCCACAGGGAACGGGCACTCTGGCCCTCGGTACGTTGCAGGTACTGCTGATAATAGTCCCAGCTCATCCGCATCCGTTCCTTTTCGAAATAAAGCTCCGCCAGCTCCAGATTCGGCGTCACTGCCCGTGGATTGAGCCGGATCGCTTTGACAAAGGCTTTCTGTGCAGCCTCGTCGTTACCGAGCTTTCGGTAGCAACGCCCCATGTTCGCCCAGGCACTGCCACGCCCCTGGTAGGAGGGATCATTGGCCGCCCGTTCGAATTTTTCCAGCGCGTCCTGGAAATCCCCACGGGAGTAGAGCAGCGTGCCGTAGTTGTTCAGGGCAGGCGCATAGTTGCGGTCCGCCCGCAAGGCCTGTCTGTAGTGGAACTCTTCACGCTCCGGGTCCTGCTCGTATTTGTAGAGCAGCGCCATGGCATTGTGAGCCACCGCGCTATCTTCGTTGAGAGCCAGTGCCCGGGAGAAATGCCGGCGCGCCTCGGAAGGCTCACCCTGCTGGAGATACTGGAGACCGGCGGCAACACGACTGGTCACCGCATCATCAATTTTGACTTCCCGTTTCCCCGATTCCACCGTGACACACCCGGTGGACAACAGGCCAGCGATCAGCAGGCCCGGTAAAACCCGAAAAAAACGTTTCATTGCGCTTGCGCTGTGTTGTTATCGGTTTGTTCGGAGCGGTGAAAAATGGATTGTTTCCAGCGCTCGCTGCGCCGGGTCCGGTCCTGCACCTGCCCCACCAGCTGACCACAGGCGGCATCAATGTCGTCACCGCGCGTTGTCCTTACGGTGGTCAGCAATCCATTGTCATTCAGGTACTTATGAAATTCCAGAATATCGCTCTTGCGTGACCGCTCATAACCCGCATGCGGGAAAGGGTTGAACGGGATCAGGTTGACCTTCACCGGAATGCCCCGCAACAGCTTCACCAGCTGGCGGGCATGCTCGGGCTGGTCGTTCACATCCCGCAGCATCACATATTCCATGGTAATGGTGTTGTGACGGTGGGTGATGTTGTCACTGTAGCGTTTGCAGGCCGCCATCAGCTCCTTGAGCGGATACTTGCGATTGAGCGGCACCAATTCGTTGCGCAACTCATCGTTGGGTGCGTGCAGGCTCACGGCCAGCGCCACGTCCAGATCCTGGCTGAGCTGATCCATTTTCGGGATCACACCGGAGGTGGACAGGGTAATGCGCTTCTTGCCGATGCCATAACCCAGATCATCTTTCATGATACGCATGGCGGTGAGCACATTGTCATAGTTGAGCATGGGCTCGCCCATACCCATCATCACCACATTGGTAATCGGGTGCTCACCCAGATTGCGACGGGGACCGAAGGCACGGCTGGCCTGCCATACCTGGCCGATAATCTCGGCACTGGTCATGTCGCGCTGGAAACCCTGCTTGCCGGTGGAGCAGAAGCTGCAATCCACCGCACACCCTACCTGGGACGACACACAGAGGGTGCCGCGCCGGCCATCGGGGATGAACACGGTTTCCACAGCACCACCGTTATCCAGTTCGAACACCCACTTGCGGGTACCGTCACGGCTGATGCTTTCATGTGTCACGTCCGGGCCGCGGATTTCCGCCACCTCGGACAGTTTCTGGCGCAATGCCTTGCCCACATCTGTCATTTGCTCAAAGGAGTCCGCCTGATGGTGGTGGATCCACTTGAGAACCTGCTGGGCACGGAACTTCTTTTCCCCCATCGCCAGGAAGAATTCTTCCATTTGCGGGCGGGAAAGACCGAGCAGATTGACCTTCTGTTGGGCTGTCATAGCATGTCTCCAGGACGGGGCTCTCCCCCATCTAAATACAAGTCTGCCACGGCGCATGCCGTGGCAGACAGTGCAACACCGCTCAAATTAGCGGGTGCGCGGGCACAGTTCTTCGTCAGCAAAGAAGTAGGCCACTTCGCGGGCGGCGGACTCGGTGGAGTCGGAGCCGTGTACCGCGTTCTCGTCAATGGTCTGAGCGAAATCGGCGCGAATGGTTCCGGCAGCCGCGTCCGCAGGGTTGGTGGCGCCCATCAGGTCACGGTTCTTGGCCACAGCGTCTTCCCCTTCCAGAACCTGAACGATCACCGGACCGCTGGTCATGAAGGACACCAGGTCCTTGAAGAAAGGACGCTCTTTGTGCTCGGCGTAGAAACCGCCAGCCTGCTCGTCGCTCAGGTGTACCATTTTCATGGCAACCACTTTCAGGTCGGCCTTCTCGAAACGGGATACGATGTCGCCGATTACGTTCTTGGCCACGGCATCAGGCTTGATGATAGAGAGGGTGCGCTCAACAGCCATCAGTCAGTTCACTCCAGATTTGCGTTAAATGGTCCTCGGAAACCGGATTGGCAACCGGGGCAATGACAGGGGTCAGCACCAGACTGACAATTCAGCCCGAATGACACCCCCTTGGAACCGGCGGATTATACGCAAGCAGGGTGAATTATGATACCGTTGCCGCCCCGCCACGGGCCCGCCGCCCTGCCGCCACCGGGAGCCGGCCAACGCCCGCCTCACCCGGCCGATGGTCGACAGCGCCCACGAATGGCGTATAATACCTGACTAAATTACTCTGGTATTCAACATCAGGCCCCGATCTATGAGCCAAGCTGAACTGGACAAACTGATTCGCTCCAACTACGAGGCAGGTTTCACCACCACGGTGGACACCGAGACCCTGCCACCCGGGCTGAGTGAGGAAGTCATCCGTTTTCTGTCTGCCAAGAAGGGCGAGCCGGAGTGGATGCTCGAATGGCGCCTGGACAGCTACCGTAAATGGCAGGAAATGCCCTCCCCGGGCTGGGCCCACCTGCACCACCCGCCCATCGACTTCAACCAGGTGTCCTACTATTCCAAGCCCAAGAGCCTGGACGACGCCCCGAAAAGTCTGGATGAGGTAGACCCGGAGCTGCTCGCCACTTATGAAAAACTAGGCATTCCCCTGCACGAACAGGAAATGCTCGCCGGCGTGGCCGTGGATGTGGTGTTCGATTCTTCCTCTGTTTTCACCACCTTCAAGGAGAAGCTGGCCGAGGCGGGGGTGATCTTCTGCTCCATTTCCGAAGCCATCAAGGAACACCCGGAGCTGGTCCAGAAATACCTGGGCAGTGTGGTCCCCCAGGGCGACAATTTCTATGCGGCCCTCAACAGCGCGGTCTTCTCCGACGGCTCCTTTGTGTACATCCCCAAGGGCGTACGCTGCCCCATGGAGCTGTCCACCTATTTCCGCATCAACGAAGCCAACACCGGCCAGTTCGAGCGCACCCTGATCATCGCCGACGAGGGCAGCTATGTGAGCTACCTGGAAGGCTGCACCGCGCCCCAGCGGGACGAAAACCAGCTGCACGCGGCCGTGGTGGAGCTGGTGGCCCTGCCCGGCGCCGAGATCAAGTACTCCACGGTGCAGAACTGGTACCCGGGTGATGAGGACGGCAAAGGCGGCATCTACAACTTCGTCACCAAGCGTGGCGTGGCCCATGACAACAGCAAGATCAGCTGGACCCAGGTGGAAACCGGCTCCGCCATTACCTGGAAGTACCCGTCCGTGATCCTGCGTGGTGACAACAGCATCGGTGAATTCTACTCCGTGGCCCTGACCCGCCACATGCAGCAGGCGGACACCGGCACCAAGATGATCCACCTGGGCAAGAACACCAAGAGCACCATTATTTCCAAGGGCATCTCCGCCGGTCGCAGCAGCAACAGCTACCGGGGCCTGGTACGGATCAGCCCCCGGGCGGAAAATGCCCGCAATTTCACCCAGTGCGACTCCCTGCTGCTGGGCGATACCTGCGGCGCGCACACCTTCCCGTACATCGAGTCGAAGAACCCCTCGGCGACCATTGAACACGAGGCCACCACCTCCAAGGTAAGTGACGACCAGATGTTCCTGTGCCGCCAGCGCGGCATCGACCCGGAAAAGGCGGTCTCCATGATCGTGAACGGCTTCTGTAAAGAGGTGTTCAAAGAGCTGCCCATGGAGTTCGCCGTGGAAGCCGGCAAGCTGCTGGAAGTGAGCCTGGAAGGGGCGGTGGGCTAAGCCCCTTCACTGACAATGACACTGTAGGAGCCATGGTCGCATGGCGAACCATCGCAACCCCGTCACCATGCACGCATGGCTCCTACAACACCCTGATTAACCGGGGCTGGAACCCAGCCCAACCGAAAGGCGCATCAAAACATGCTGGACATTCGTGATCTGCACGCCACCGTGGCGGACAAGCCGATTCTCAAGGGCCTGAACCTGACCGTAAACCCGGGCGAGGTGCACGCCATCATGGGCCCCAACGGCTCCGGCAAATCCACCCTGGCCAATGTACTGGCCGGCCGTGACAACTACGCGATCACCGGGGGCGAAGCCCTGTTCGAGGGCAAGAGCCTGGCCGACCTGGAGCCGGAAGAACGTGCTCAGGCGGGCCTGTTCCTGGCCTTCCAGTACCCGGTGGAAATCCCCGGTGTGTCCAACATGGAATTTCTCAAGGCGGCTCTGGAATCCGTACGCGGCGCCCAGGGCAAGGAAGAGTGGGACTCCGTGACCCTGCTTCGCCAGGCCCGAGCCGCCTGCAAACAGGTCAACCTGGATGCCAGCTTCCTCAAGCGCGGCGTCAACGAAGGGTTCTCCGGTGGCGAGAAAAAACGCAACGAAATCATGCAGATGCTGCTGATGGAACCGAAACTGGCGCTGCTCGACGAAACCGATTCCGGGCTGGACATCGACGCCCTGCAAACCGTGGCCAAGGGGGTCAACTCCCTGCGCAGCCCGGAGCGCGGCATCGTGCTGGTGACTCACTACCAGCGTCTGCTCGACTACATCGTGCCGGATTTCGTTCACGTGCTGCACAACGGCCAGATCATCAAGTCCGGCGGCAAGGAACTGGCGCTGGAACTGGAGCAGAAAGGCTACGGCTGGCTCACGGGAGAAGAGGAGTCCGCATGACACTCTCTGCAAATTCCCTGGCGGTTGAGCTGAAGACCCAGGCCCTGGCCAATGCCCGTCGTCAGGGCAGCGGTGACATGGCCCTGGCCGAGCTGGAAGCCGCCCACTTTCCCGAGCGCAAGACCGAACGCTGGAAGTACACCTCACTGCAGGCGCTGGCCGATGGCCACCTGAATGCGGTCGCGGCAGGCGAGCTGCACCAGCCCTTGCCGGCTCTGAGTGACTTCGTGGTGACGCTGACCAATGGTCAGCTGCAAGGCAGCACCCTGCCCGATGGCGTCACCCTGCATCACGATGCGCCGGCGGTGAATGGTCTGGAAACGCCCTTTGCCGCCTACAACACGGCGGTCTGCGGGCAGCCGGTGGTGCTGGAAGTGGCCGCCAACGCCCGTATCGCGCAGCCGATCCACGTGCAGATCCAGGCAGCCAGTGAGGCGCCGGCCCACTGCAATCCGCGGGTGATCGTCAAACTCAACCGTGGCGCCGAAGCCACTGTCATTGAGCATTACCACGCGGAAGGCCAGGCGCTGACCAATGCGGTCACCGCCCTGATCACTGACGACAATGCCGCCCTCACCCACTATCGGTTGCAGGGAGAACAGGCCGGGACGCTGTACATTGGCACTCTGGTGATTGATCAGCAGGGCGTCAGCCGTGTGGACAGCTACCAGTTGATGACCGGCAACCGCCTGCGCCGCAACGATGTCCATGCCCTGGTTGGCAAGAGCGGCGCGGAACTGAACATGAAGGGCATCTTCGTGGTGCGCGACAAGAGCCACGTGGACAACCAGCTGTGCGTGGAGCACGCGGTGCCCCACTGCCAGTCCGACCAGAATTTCAAGGGCCTGGCCGGTGAAAGCGGCAAGGCGGTCTTCAATGGCCGCATCCACATTCACCCCGGTGCCAGCGGCACCAATGCGGAGCTGTCCAACAAGAATCTGTTGCTCAACCCGGGTGCCGAAATCAACACCAAGCCGGAGCTGGAAATCTACAACGACGACGTGAAATGTGCCCACGGCACCACCGTCGGCCAGCTCGATGCCACCCAGCAGTTCTACCTGCAGTCCCGCGGGATTCCGGCCGCCGAAGCCAAGCGCATGCTCAGCCTGGGTTTCGTCAATGAACTGCTGATGGCATTGCCCCACCAGGCCGTGACGGAATGGGCCCAGCCTTGGCTGGAAGCGGAACTCACCCACGCCAATCCGGCAGGAGACGCCGCGTAATGACGTTTGATGTGGCCGCCCTTCGCGCACAATTCCCGATCCTGGATCAGCAGGTCAACGGCAAGCCCCTGGTGTATCTGGACAACGGCGCCACCACCCAGAAGCCGGAGGCGGTGCTGAACGTGCTGGAGCAGTACTACCGCACCGTCAACTCTAATGTGCACCGGGGGGCGCACCACCTGAGTGACCTGGCCACCGGCCAGTTCGAGGGTGCCCGGGAAACCGTGGCCCGCTTCCTCAACGCCAGCCGCGAAGAGATCCTGTGGACCAAGGGCACCACCGAGTCCATCAACATCGTCGCCCAGTGCATCGGTCGTGAGCGCCTGCAGCCCGGTGACGAAGTACTGATCAGCACCAGCGAACATCACGCCAATATCGTGCCCTGGCAGCAGGCCTGCCTGGCCACCGGCGCCAGGCTGAAGGTGATTCCGCTGCGCGACGATTGCAGCCTGGACCTGGACGCCTTCGAGCAGCTGATCAGCGAAAAGACCAGGATCTTCGCCATTGGCCACGCCAGCAACGCGCTCGGCACCCTCAACCCGGTGAAGGACATGCTCGCCCGGGCCCGCGAGGTCGGTGCCATTACCCTGGTCGATGGCGCCCAGGCGGTGGCCCACTTCCCGGTGGACGTGCAGGCGCTGGACGTGGATTTTTATGCCTTCTCCGGCCACAAGCTGTTTGGCCCCACCGGCATCGGCGTACTCTATGGCCGTCGCGAGCTGCTGGAAGCCATGCCGCCCTATCAGACCGGCGGCGAGATGATTGAAACCGTGAGCTTCGAAAAGAGCACCTGGAACCAGCTGCCCTACAAGTTCGAAGCCGGCACACCGAATATTGCCGGTGCTATTGGTCTGGCAGCAGCCATTGACTGGTTCAATCAGCAGGATCGCGAGGCGCTGGAAGACCATGAAAATGCCCTCCTGGTCCACGCCACCAAACAGGCAGAGGCTTTCGATGGCTTGAAAATCATCGGCACCGCCGCCAACAAGGTCAGTGTGTTGTCCTTCCTGCTGGAAGGCGCCCATCCGGCCGATGTCGGCATGCTGCTGGACAAGCAGGGCGTGGCGGTACGCACCGGCCATCACTGCACCATGCCGTTGATGGACAGCCTGGGCATTCCCGGCACTGTCAGGGCCTCATTCTCGATTTATAATACGCTTGATGAGGTGGATCGCCTGTTCGAGGCGCTGGAGAAGGTCAAAACTTTCCTTTGAGAGCGAGGCTGACGCAGGAACCACCGCAACAGTTATTGGCGAACATCAGCGCGGCAAGTTACACGTTTCAAGTTGCAACGCGAATTAATGCCTCTGTCAAACGGCAACCCCTGTCGCCGCGATGAAAGTTACCGGATTCGCGAGCACGACATGGCAGGAACATACATGCCTGTCCGCGCCTTGAAACTTGTAACTTGAAACTTGCCACTCCGAAAGGACGGTAACACATGACAGTTCAGACCTTTAATCCCGGTCAGATCACGCTTCACCTGACCGAGGCCGCCAACAAACAGGCCCTGCGGGAAATTCAGCGGGCCAATGCCGCCGGTATCCGCCTGGACCTGGATGAATCCGGCTGCTCCGGGTTCATGTACGTGCTGGACTTCGTCGAAGAGGCCAAAGATGGCGACACGCTGTTCGTCATCGACGGCGTGA
>JAZAJX010000116.1:0-6166 GCA_036230225.1 Pseudomonadota bacterium
TTGTGGGAGCGGTCGTTCGACCGCGAATTGCGTCCGGCTGATCAGTAGCAAGGACATTCTGTGAGCAAGAAAATTACCTCTATCCGCGGGATGAATGACATCCTGCCGGAGCAGACCGGCCTCTGGCAGTGGCTGGAAGACAAGGTCCGTGGCGTGCTGGCCAGCTACGGTTACCAGGAAATCCGCATGCCGGTGGTGGAGCAGACCGATCTGTTCAAGCGCAGCATTGGTGAAGTCACGGATATCGTCGAAAAGGAAATGTACACGTTCGACGACCGCAACGGGGATAGCCTGACCCTGCGTCCGGAGGGGACCGCCAGTTGTGTCCGTGCCTGCGAGCAGCATGGGTTGCTGTACAACCAGACCCAGCGTCTCTGGTATACCGGCCCCATGTTCCGCCATGAACGCCCCCAGGCCGGACGCTACCGTCAATTCCATCAGATCGGCGTGGAAGTGTTCGGCATCACCGGTCCGGATATCGACGCGGAAGTGATTCTGCTCACCGCCCGTCTCTGGAAAGCCCTGGGTCTGGCCGACAAGGTCACCCTGGAGCTGAATTCCCTGGGGGACAGTGATGATCGTGCCCGTTATCGTGAGGCGCTGGTCGATTATCTGAAGACCCACATCGAGCGCCTGGACGAAGATTCACAGAAACGTCTGGAGCGCAGCCCCCTGCGGGTGCTGGATAGCAAGGATGCCGGGACCCGGGAGGTGCTCAAGGGCGCACCGCAACTGGCAGAGTATCTCAATGACGATGCCCGCGCTCATTTCGAGGGGCTGAAAGCCTTGCTCGATGCCAACGGCATTGCTTATAAAGTGAACCCCTATCTGGTGCGTGGTCTGGATTATTACGGCAAGACCGTTTTCGAATGGACCACCGAGGCGCTGGGCGCCCAGGGCACCGTTTGCGCCGGCGGCCGCTATGACGGCCTAGTGGAGCAGCTGGGCGGGAAACCGACCCCCGGCGTGGGCTTTGCCATGGGGGTGGAGCGACTGATTCTGCTGATTGAGCAGGAAAAGCCGGAACTGTCAGCGCCAGTGGACGTCTATGTGATGGCCATGGGCGATGTGCTGGCGCCCACCATGGCGCTGGCCGAGCAGTTGCGTGATGCGCTGCCGGGACGGGCGATTCAGCTCCATTGCGGTGGTGGCAGCTTCAAGAGCCAGATGAAAAAGGCGGATCGCAGCGGCGCGGCCGTTGCCCTGATCATGGGGGAAGACGAGCTGGCCAGTGGTGTGGTTACGGTAAAACCCCTGCGTGGGCAGGCTGAGCAGAAACAGGTTGCTCAGGGCGATGTCACCAACGCGTTGATATCGTTTCTGGAATAAAGACAGCTTCAAGCGACAAGGCGCGCTCTCAGGCCCGAGTGGTGGCGAGCGTGCAGCCCGCGGTCGGCGTGAAGCGCGGCTGTGACGGAAAATGAAGGCACGGCATTGATCGCGTTCTAGCTTGAAGCTTGTGGCTTGCGTTCCCGGCGTGGATTCGAACGTCGGGGGGCACGAAATAAACAGATGCCGGGAAGAACGCTTCCAGGTAATAAAAACGAAAGGAGATCAGGGTGGTTGATTACATCCGCGACGAAGAAGAGCAGGTCGAGCGCATCAAGAACTGGTGGCAGGAAAACGGTACCGCAGCCATCATTACCGTGGTGCTCGCCGTGGCAGCCCTGATCGGCTGGCGTGAATGGCAGGGGCATCAAGGTGAGCAGGCCGGCGAGGCCTCCGCGCAGTATCAGGCCATGGCAGAAGCCCTGTCCGCCGACCCGGTGGATGCCGCGCTGGTCAATGAAAAGGCGGATGCCCTGATTGAGGAATACAGCAGCAGCGCCTACGCGGATTATGCCCGTCTGGCCAAGGCCAGCCTGGCCGTGCGTGGCGCGGATTACGACACTGCAGTGAGCTTTCTGCAGCCGGTGGCCGACGATGGCGCCACCGATGAACTGACTTACACCGCCAGCCTGCGTTTGGCCCGGGTGTTCCTGCAGCAGCAGGCCTGGGACAAGGCGGATACCCAGCTTGGTAAAGACTTTCCCGCCGCCTTCAACGGCATGGCGCTGGAGCTGAGAGGGGATCTGGCCAAAGGCCGGGGCGAGGCGGAGCAGGCCCGTGATCTCTATGCGCAGGCCCTGGATGCCCTGCAGGACGGTGGTGAAAAAGACCGTGTGCAGATGAAACTGGACGACCTGAAAAGCGCCTCCTGATGAAATATTTTCTCTTCCCCGTCGTGCTGGCCGGCCTGATGCTGGCTGGCTGTAGTTCCAACCCCAATGCCATTGAGCCCAATGACCTGCCGGATTTCGAGGCCAGCTACAAGGTCAAGCGGGTCTGGAAAGAGGGCGTGGGCAACGGGGTAGAGGAGAGTCAGTTGTCCCTGCGCCCTGCGGTGACCGAGCAACAGGTGGTGGCCGGCGATGTGTTCGGTGAGGTGTATGCCATCAGCCGCGACAAGGGCAAGCGACAGTGGCGAGTGAAAACCGAAGACCGCATTGCCGGTGGTTTCTACGCCGGTTACGGCATGGTGCTTTACGGCACCCGTGAAGGCATGGCGGTGGCCCTGTCCCTGGACACCGGCGAGACCCTGTGGCGCACCCGACTGTCCGGTGAGGCCCTGGCGATTCCGGTGAGTGACGGTGCCGTGGCGGTGTTCCAGACCCAGGATGGCCATGTCACGGCCCTGGACGTGGAAAACGGCGAGCCGCTTTGGGATTACGAGACGCCGGTGCCCACCCTGACCCTGCGTGGTCTGGCGCAACCGACGCTGGCCAATGGCAAGGCCTATGCCGGCTTTGCCAATGCCAAGCTGGCGGCCCTGGATCTGGAAAACGGTATTCCTGTCTGGGAGCAACGGATTGCCGAGCCCACGGGGCGTTCCGAACTGGATCGTCTGGTGGACGTGGACAGCAACCTGATCGTGGAGGGCGGCGGCGTTTTCGCGGTGACATTCCAGGGCAAGGTGGCTGTGGTGGACCAGGAAAACGGTCGCCCCTACTGGGACAAGCCAATGTCCAGTGCCCAGATCATCAGTGCCAGCAATGGCACGCTGTTTGTGGCGGACGACAAGGCGGTGATCCGTGCCGTGGACATGCGCAGTGGCGCGGTGCTGTGGAAGCAGGACAAGCTCTACGGACGTCGCCTCACCGGCACCGCCGTTCAGGGTGGTCAGGTGGTGGTGGGCGATTTCGAAGGCTACCTGCACTGGCTGGATGTGGATGATGGCAGCATCGTGGCCCGCAAGCGCCATGATCGTGATGGCTTTGCCGGGACACCGGTCAGCTATGACGATGTGCTCTATGTCCTCAGCTACGATGGCAAGCTGGCCGCTTACCAATTGAAGGCGCGTTGATACTGTCTGCGGCAGCGGTCCCCGTGACGGCTGCCGCGACCTTTCCCCTGTTTTCTTCTCTCCGCCTCTTTCCCTGATTTGCGTTACCATAGCGCCCTGACATCCTTGCAGAGACATCTATGAAACCGGTCATCGCCCTGGTGGGGCGGCCCAATGTGGGCAAATCCACCCTGTTCAATCGACTTACCCGTACCCGGGACGCTTTGGTGGCGGACTTCCCGGGCCTGACCCGTGACCGCAAGTACGGGGATGGCAGGCTGGGAGACTACCTCTACACCGTGGTGGATACCGGCGGGATCGGGGAAAATGACGATGGCATCGACGCCCCGATGACAGAGCAGTCCCTGACGGCAGTGGGGGAGGCGGACCTGGTTCTGTTCATGGTCGATGGTCGGGCCGGTCTGACCGCTGCTGACGAGCAGATCGCCATGGAGCTGCGCAAGCTGCCCAAGCCCACCTATCTGGTGGTCAACAAGACCGATGGTATCGACCCGGATACAGCCATGGCGGATTTCTATGCCCTGGGCCTGAACGAGGTGCTGCCCATTGCGGCGGCCCATGGCCGGGGGGTGCGCAGCATGATCGAGACCGTGCTGGAGGCATTCCCGGATCTGGAGCCCTATTACGATGAGCAGGGCGAGCCGGTGGATACCAATGATGGCAGCATTCGCGTTGCCGTACTCGGACGCCCGAACGTGGGCAAGTCCACCCTGATCAACCGCATGCTGGGGGAAGAGCGTGTGGTGGTGTTCGACCATGCCGGTACCACCCGGGACTCCATCGAGATTCCCTTCGAGCGGATGGACAAGGCCTATACCCTGATCGATACCGCCGGGGTGCGCCGTCGCGGCAAGGTCGCTGAGATGGTGGAGAAATTCTCCGTGATCAAGGCGCTGCAGGCCGTGGATGCGGCGCAGGTGGTGGTGCTGGTGATTGATGCCCGGGAAGGGATCACCGATCAGGACCTGCACCTGCTGGGGTATGTGCTGGATAGCGGCCGCGCGCTGATGATCGCCGTCAACAAGTGGGATGGCCTGGAGGCCGATCACAAGGAGCGGGTGCGCGTGGAACTGGGGCGCCGTCTGGAGTTCGCCCCCTGGGTGAAGATCAAGTTCATCTCCGCGTTGCACGGCACCGGGGTGGGCGATCTGTGGGGAATGATCGAAAAAGCCTGGGATGCCGCTTTTATCAAGGTGGGCACCAACGAAATGACGCGCATCATGGAAAGCATTACCGCGGGGCACCCGCCACCGCGCAATGGCCGTTTCCGTGCCAAGCTGCGTTATGCGCACCTGGGAGGCAATAACCCGCCTACCATTGTGTTGCATGGCAACCGTACCGAATCGTTGCCGATCAGCTACAAACGCTTTCTGGAAAACCGCTTCCGGGAGGCGTTACAACTGGACGGCACACCCATTCGCCTGGAATTCAAATCCGGTTCCAATCCCTACGAGGGGCGCAAGAACGTACTCACGGATCGCCAGGTGCACAAGCGCAAGCGAATGATCAAACGCATGAAGAAGTAATCCCGTAGCGGGGAGGGGGCCACATAAAACGCCGGGGACGTTGGGGAACGCACTGGGGACACAGCATGCTGGGGCTGCTTTGTGCCCATGGGGCGTCGGCCATGGAGCCGATGATGCCAATGGCAGACGAGCCGGCCATGGTGCTCACGCCTGCGCGGGTGAGTCAGCCGCAGTCGGAAGCGCCGGCCAGTGTGACCGTGATCGACCGCAACCTGATCGAGGCAAGCGGCGCGCGGGAATTGTACGAGGTGCTCCGGCTGGTGCCGGGCATGTCAGCGGTGAAGGTCGACGGCAACGTGCCCACCGTGGCTTACCATGGCACCCAGGCCCGGGACTCCCGGCGCATGCTGGTGCTGCTGGATGGGCGTAGTCAGTACCAACCCGGTCTGGCCCGGGTGAACTGGAACGACATGCCGGTGGATATCCGCGATGTGGAGCGAATCGAAGTCACCCGTGGCCCGGCGGCGGCGGCCTACGGGGCCAACGCCTTCACCGCCGTCATCAACATCATTACCCGTGACCCCCGCGATATCAGCAAGCAAACGCTGGCGATTCAGGGGGGTAACAACGGGATTCGTGATGGCTATGCGGCGGCAGCGGGCCGCACCAGTGGCGGCGCCTGGCGAGCCTCCCTGTCGCGCCGGGCCGATAACGGCTACGACGAACCCTTCGAAGGCAGCCGGCTTCATGACGCCAAACGCATCGAAACCCTCAATGGAGAATGGGTCCGGGAGCTGGATGCCCGCAATACCCTGATCCTGCAGGCCGGCGGCAGCCAGAGCCGCCTGGAGCGCCAGCAAGAAGGCGGGGTGCTGGATATCGGCATCTACCAGCAGGACCCGGTGCAGCACGGCCAGCACGGCTTTGCCTCGATACAGTGGCAGCACGCCTTCAATCAGGATCACCAGCTACAGATCACGGGCTACGGCCAGTACACCAATGACGATACGGATTTCTCGGTGTGCTATCTGGACCCTCTCACCGGGCAGCCGGGGCCGGGGGGCGGCGTCTTCTTCTCCCGGGAGTTGCGCGAGCTGTATCTGGAAAATGGGGGAGACGCGGGGGCGGCCTTTGCGGCAGCCATGGGCGATCCGGATTTTGCCAACCGCTATGCAACCTTGCTGTCCGCCAACGCCCCTTTCTGTGCGACCAGTAGCCTGGATATTCAGGAAGAACGCTACGATCTGGAAATCCAGGACACTCTGTATCTGGGAGACCGGGCTCGGCTGGTCAGTGGCCTGAATCTGCGCCATGACCGGGTCAGCTCGGACAGCTATTTGTCCGGTACCTATGACAA
>JAZAJX010000117.1:0-12676 GCA_036230225.1 Pseudomonadota bacterium
TTGGTTTAATTAAAAACCGGTTTAAAAAATCTTAGTGGTCTTCGACCGCCATGCTCAGGTACACGATAGTGAGTACCATGAAGATAAATGCCTGCAGGGTGATAACCAGAATGTGGAATACCGCCCAGGGCCAGGCACCGATAAACTGCCAGGTGCCCATCATGGCGGCCAGCAGAATAAACACGAACTCACCAGCGTACATGTTGCCGAAGAGTCGCAGACCCAGGGACACCGGCTTGGCCAGCAGACCGATGGTCTCCAGCAGCAGGTTGACCGGGATCAGCAGAACTTTGACGACCGGATTGCTGGCTTCAAAGGGATGCAGCGCCAGGGTACCGATAAAGCCGCCCACACCTTTCGCCTTGATGGTGAAGAAGATCACCAGCAGCATCACGGAGAAGGACATGGACAGAGTGATGTTCGGATCGGTGGAGGGGACGATCTTGAAATAGGCTTCCTGGGCGGTCCAGCCAAAGAAGGAGGTCATGATCCAGCTGAACGTGGCCGGAACAAAGTCCACCGGAATGAGATCCATCAGGTTCATCAGGAAGACCCAGCAGAAGATCACCAGTGACAGCGGCGCCACCAGCTTGCTCTTGCCGTGGAAAGAATCGCGAACCTGCGTATCAATAAATTCGATAATGGTTTCAACGAAGTTCATGAAACCGGTAGGAACACCAGCGGTTGCCTTGCGGGCCACCAGCCAGAACATCAGGCACATGATGATACCGAGGCCGCCGGACCAGGCCAGGGAATCCACGTGAAATGCGGAGAAGCCCATGTCTTTGGCTTCATTGCCACTGCAGGCAAAAGTCCAGGTGCTTTCGGTCAGGGTTACCGTGTCTCGCCCGGCACATTCGCGGACGTAGCCTTCGGGCAGTTTGCCATAGGTCAGATTTCCCAAATGGTGCTTGATGTACTCGCCCGGAGAGCTACCAGCCATATCGATACCTACAGTCTCAGTCGTTTTGCTCGTCTTGCCCTGCTGTGCGCCCGTCGAGACGCGCTACCTGGATCCAACCCACGACCTGGGTCAGCAGGAAGCCTAACAGCAGAACCATTGCAATTTTCATTTCCCGCGCTTCGGGGACCTTGGCGAAGGTGAGCCAGAACAGCAACAGCATGATTGCGATCTTGCCCATCTCTGCCCGCACCGCCGCAGTGGCCATGCGTTTGGGTGCGCGGTTAGCCGGATGCAGCCAAATCTGAAAGCCGCCCCAGGCGTATGCGATCAGGCTGATAGTGCCTCCCCAGGCCGCTACCAGACCGGCCAGCGTACCGGCCAGGGTGGTTACCAGCAGTCCAAAAGTCGCCAGCGTCACAAGCTGGGCGCGCATTAACCCCCAGAACAATGTTCTGTTGGGCTGGAATTCGTTGCTGGTCACCGTGAAGCCTCTGGGCTGATGCAAGTTGATGCCGCACCAGGCGCAAGGTCTTGGGCACCCCTGATCTTTAGCGCGGCGAAGTATATGGAGTTGGCACGGCTGTGGCAACCGTGCAGGGCGGATTGTTGGTCAATGTGAGACCAATTACGGAGAGGGGAAGAACGCGGGCCGGGGCCAGGCCCATTATGAACCTGATTCACCAAAAAGTGTAAACATAAAAATTCTTTTGTTTACCCTGCCCGCAAAGGAGCCAGCGCCGCCAGCTGTTCACGATCACCATGCACTGCCAGCACTGGCCAGACCGCGTCCAGCAATTCGCTTGCCTGGCGGCGATCCCCCTGTTGCATCCATGCCATGGCGGCATCCCCCCCAACCATGGCCAGGGTACACCACACCGCCGGGTTGCTCGCCATTGGCTGTAACCGATCCAGGGCCTGCAGCAGTGCCTGGCAGGCATCGGCGGGCCTGCCCTGGCGTAGCGCCACGATGCCTTCCACCCAGGGCACAAAGGCATCGCCGTACTCCGGCAGCAGCGCCGGGTCCACGTCCAGCAGCAGGCAGTGTGCCCGCGCGGCAGACCCGTAACGGGCTTCCATCAGCGCATAATCCAGCGTCTGGGCAGGATCCTGACCGGAGGCGGCCATGGCCTCCCGGTGACAACAGAGCTGAGCTTCATGCTCACCCGCCGCCAGATAGAGGCGGGCCTGCTGGGCGGCATACATGCCCGGCATCAGCATGTCCATCACCGGCTGCCAGGGCGCCAGCGTGGCCAGGGCCTCATCGATGTCGCCGCTGCGAGCCTGCAGACAGGCCCGGTGCACGGTCAGCTCCATGGCCACGGACTCATCACGGATTCGCCCCGAGAGACTGTCCGCCAACGTTTGTGCCTTTTTCCAGCGCCCCAGGGCAATAGCCGCCAGCAAGGCATCAAAGTCCCGGGCATCGCGGTATTTCCACAAGGCCAACGCGGCAAGGGTCAGTGGCACCAGCAGCAGCACACCGGCACCGATGCGATACCCCCACCACCACAACAGCATGGCGCCGGGGATGGCCAGCAACCAGAGCCACCCGGTTTGCCGGATCACTGACAGCAGAAAAGGCTTGAGACCGTGGCGAGCCTGGAAGGTGTGGCGCAGCTTGGCGTACTCCCGATCCGACAGGCCCCGGGTGTCTTGCGGCATGGCCGCACTCATGGCGTCGTTCTGCAGACGTACGGACTGCAGGCCCTGGGCCTGCAGGCTGGCTACCGCTTCGGCAGCGGTGGCTGCCTCCTGAATACCGGTGACCGACTTGCCGTCGGCGTTGGCCCGGTAGAGAAACCGCCCCACTGCGCCCTCCCTGGTTGCACTGTCGTGGATATCAGATGGTCTGTTACTTGATATGGGCGAGGATGCCGTCCAGTTCATCCAGATTGTTGTAGCTGATCACCAGCTTGCCCTTGCTGCCCTGACCCTGCTGGATCTGTACCGGCGCCCCCAGGCGATCCGACAGATCGTTGACCAACGCCTTCACGTTGGGATCTTCCTTCGGTGGTGCCGGCTTGGCGGGTTTGGCTTTTTCGAAATCCCGCACCAGCTCCTCGGTCTGGCGCACGGAGAGGCCCTTGGCCACCACGGTGCGGGCGGCTTCCACCTGCTTGTTGCCGGTCAGGGCCAGCAGCGCCCGGGCATGGCCCATTTCCAGGTCGCCGTGCTCCAGCAGCTTCTTGACGTCGGACTCCAGGCTCATCAACCGCAGCAGGTTGGTGACCATGGCACGGGATTTCCCCACCGCGTCCGCCACCTGCTGATGAGTGAGGCCGAATTCTTCCTTGAGACGCCCCAGAGCGATGGCCTCTTCCATGGGATTGAGGTTTTCCCGCTGGATGTTCTCGATCAGCGCCATGGCGATGGCGGCTTCGTCGGGCACCTCGCGAATGACCGCCGGAATCGTTTCCAGCTCCGCCATCTGGGCCGCCCGCCAGCGCCGTTCACCGGCGATGATTTCGTAGCGCTTCTCGCCCAGCGGGCGCACCACGATGGGTTGCATCACGCCCTGGGCACGGATGGATTCGGCCAGCTCTTCCAGCGCATCCGGGGACATGTCCCGACGCGGCTGATAGCGGCCACGCTCCATGAACTCCACCGGCAGGTGGCGCAGCTCGCCGTCGCGGGGCGGATGGGCAGTGCTGCCCTGCGAGTCGGCACTGTCAGCGCTCTGTACGCTGACTTCTTCCTGGTGCCGCTGCTGGTAGGTTTCGTTGCTGCTGAGCAGGGCATCCAGCCCCTTGCTGAGACCGCGTTTACGCTTTGCCGCCATGGTTAATCCTTGCTCTTCTGTGGGAGCGGTGGTTCCACCGCGATCCCCGCTCCAGTGTGAAAATCGCGGTCGGACGACCGCTCCCACAGGTAATGCTTGTCAGTTGCCGTACAATTACGATGCCGCAGCGGGCTGGTTCTTGAGCGCCTGCTCACGGCGCAGGATTTCACCGGCCAGGGCCAGATAGCTTACCGCGCCGCGGGACTTCGGATCATAGGTGATTACCGGCGCGCCATGGCTGGGGGCTTCCGCCAGCCGCACGTTGCGCGGAATGATGGTGCGATACACCTTGTCACCGAAGTGGCTGATCAGCTGGTTGGACACATCATTGGACAGGCTGTTGCGCGGGTCGTACATGGTGCGCAACAGGCCACCGATGTGCAGCTTGGGGTTGAGGACCGTGCGGATCTTTTCGATGGTGTTCATCAACGCGGTCAGACCTTCCAGGGCATAGTACTCGCACTGGATCGGCACAATCACCGAATCCGCCGCCGTCAGGGCGTTCACGGTGAGCATGTTCAGGGACGGCGGACAGTCGATGAGAATGTAATCGTAACGGTCGCGAATCCGGGCCAGCGCGTTGCGCAGCCGGAATTCCTTGGATTTCATTTCCAGCAGCTGCACTTCTGCTGCGGTCAGATCACCATTGGCGGTGATCAGGTCAAAACCGGAATCCTCGGGCGTGCCGGTCACCGCCTGCTCGATGGGCACGTCGTCACACAGCACATCGTAAATGGTGTAGTCGGTATCGAACTTGTCCACCCCGGAACCGGTGGTCGAATTGCCCTGGGGGTCGATATCCACCAGCAACACCTTCTTGCGGGTGGCGGCCAGCGACGCCGCCAGATTCACGCTGCTGGTGGTCTTCCCCACGCCGCCTTTCTGATTCGCTACGGCAAAAACGGTGGTCACTGCTGTCTCCTTATGGAGGCCACCCGGGTGGCCCTCAATCGCTGCGCTGTTGTACCACCACCAGGGTCCGGGGCTCATCCAGGCCCGGTATCGTCAGACGATGGTGGTTTCCCTGCCAGTGCGGCGGCATGGTCGCCAATTCCCGCTCTGTGCTGGCCGCTTTCATGGCCAGGACCCGGGTATTATCAGTAATTATCGGCGCCATGAGTGCCAGCATGTCCGACAAGGACGCAAAGGCACGGCAAATTATCTGTGATGGGCTCTTACCGTACTGTTCCACGCGGGCGTGCACAACCTCCACGTTATCCAGCCCCAACTCCCGGCGGGCCTGGCGCACGAAGCGGGTTTTCTTGCCGTTGGAATCCAGCAGAGTAAACGCCTGCTCTGGCCGGGAAACCGCAAGAATGATGCCGGGAATGCCGGCCCCGGTGCCCACATCCAGGGTGTCGGTGTCTGCCACGTACGGCAGCACCGCCAGGGAATCGAGCAGATGGCGCGTCACCATTTCCGCCGGATCACGAATGGCAGTGAGATTATAGGCCTGGTTCCATTTGACCAGCAGATCCACATAGGCCAGCAGCTGGCGTTGCTGGTCATCGGACAGCGCCAGGCCCAGGGTCTCGATGCCCCGGGCTAGGATGTCCGCCAGCCCGGTTACAGAAGGGGTCATCCAGCGGCCTTTTTCTGATGCTGATGTTTTTTCAGGTAGATCATCAGCAGGGACACCGCCGCCGGGGTCACCCCCGGAATGCGGCCGGCCTGCCCGAGTGTCTCGGGACGGACCTCGCCCAGCTTCTGTTTCACTTCGTTGGACAGGCCCTTGACCTGCTCATAGTCGAAATCCCCGGGCAGCGGGGTGGTTTCCGCGGCACGCAGTTTCTCGATCTCGTCGGTCTGGCGATCGATGTAACCGGCATACTTGGCCAGGATTTCCATCTGCTCAATGACGTCGGCACCGGGGCGATCGGCCAGGGACACCGCATCGGCCAGGCTGGCATAACTCAGTTCCGGGCGCTTGAGCAGGTCCATCAGGCTGTATTCATGGGTCAGCGGCTTTTCAATCAGCGCATTCACCGCCTCCGCCTGAGGGGATTTGGGCTGTACCCAGGTGCTTTTCAGACGCTGCTCTTCCTTCGCCATGCCATCGCGCTTGGCATTGAAGACGGCCCAGCGCTCCTCATCCACCAGGCCCAGCTCGCGGCCCTTTTCGGTAAGGCGCAGGTCGGCGTTGTCCTCGCGCAGCAGCAGCCGGTATTCGGCGCGGCTGGTGAACATGCGGTAGGGCTCCTGGGTACCCATGGTGATCAAGTCATCCACCAGCACGCCGATGTAGGCCTCGTCACGGCGCGGGGTCCAGGCCTCTTTTTCCTGGCTCAGCAGGGCCGCATTCAGGCCCGCCAGCAACCCCTGGGCACCGGCCTCTTCATAGCCGGTGGTGCCATTGATCTGACCGGCAAAGAACAGCCCGGGCATATGTTTGGTTTCCAGGCTGTGCTTCAGGTCCTGCGGGTTGAAGTAGTCGTATTCGATGGCGTAGCCCGGACGGGTAATGTGGGCGTTTTCAAACCCGCGGATGGAGCGCACGGCCTGGATCTGCACATCAAAGGGCAGGCTGGTGGAGATGCCGTTGGGGTACAACTCGTGGGTATCCAGCCCTTCCGGCTCCACGAAGATCTGATGGGTGTCCTTGTCCGGGTAGCGGTTGACCTTGTCCTCGATGGACGGGCAATAGCGCGGGCCAGTGCCTTCAATGACACCCGTGAACATGGGACTGCGATCAAAGCCACTGCGAATGATGTCGTGGGTCTGCGCATTGGTGTGGGTGATGTAGCAGCACACCTGCTGCGGGTGCTCTTCCACCTTGCCCAGGTAACTCATGACCGGCAGCGGGGTGTCGCCCCACTGCTCTTCCATCACCGAGAAATCCACGGTCTTGCCGTCGATGCGCGGCGGGGTGCCGGTCTTGAGGCGGTCGACACGAAACGGCAGCTCGCGCAGGCGGCGGGCCAGGGCATTGGACGGCTGGTCGCCGGCCCGGCCACCCTGGTGGTTGTCCATGCCGATATGGATCACACCGCCCAGGAAGGTACCGGTGCACAACACCACCGCATCGGCGTGAAATCGCAGGCCCATGTTGGTAACAGCGCCGGCACAGCGGCCATTTTCCACGATCAGGTCATCAACGGCCTGCTGAAAGAGCGTCAGGTTGGGCTGATTCTCGAGGGTATGACGAATCGCCGCCTTATAGCGAACCCGGTCCGCCTGGGCCCGGGTCGCGCGCACTGCCGGCCCCTTGCGGGCATTGAGCACGCGAAACTGGATGCCGCCTTTGTCGGTGGCGCGGGCCATGGCCCCACCCAGGGCATCGATCTCGCGCACCAGATGGCTCTTGCCTATACCGCCGATGGCCGGGTTACAGCTCATCTGGCCCAGGGTTTCAATGTTGTGAGTCAGCAACAGGGTGGACACGCCCATGCGCGCGGAGGCCAGGGCCGCCTCGGTGCCGGCATGGCCGCCGCCAATCACAATCACACCAAATCGCTGGGAAAAATCCATCTCAACACTCGCCTTGCAGGGGGCCTGCTGTTCAAAATATAGCCAGAAGGGCGCGCTAGTATAATGGCAATGCTTCACGCTGCAAGCATCGCGCAGCACGCTGGAGTTGCAAGTTACCAGTAGCAATGCGCGATCAACTTACAGTCTTAATCATGGGGCCTTGCCCGCGTCCCCGGCGCTGCGCGGAACCCAAAGCTTGATGAAACGTCGCGCTTTCCCCGCGTTGTCACTTGAAACTTGCATCTTGGAACTCTGCCCTTTCGCATGCAGCGTGCAGCCCGTTGCGTGTAAGCTATTCTACTATAGAACCCTGATTCTCTCGGCATGGATTCGGCTTGGACTCTCTGAACCTGTTTCTTCTTATCGGCACCGGCCTGATGTTCACCGGTCTGCTGCTGGGCTCCCTGAGTGCCCGGTTCGGCGTGCCATCGCTACTGATCTTCCTGGTGGTCGGCATGCTGGCCGGGGAAGATGGCATTGGCGGCATTGAATTCGACGATTTCTCCACCGCCTATGTGATCGGCAACATTGCCCTGGCGGTCATCCTGCTCGACGGTGGCCTGCGCACCCGACTCAGCACCTTCAAACTGGGCCTGAAACCCGCACTTAGCCTGGCCACCCTGGGCGTGGCCATCTCCGCAGCGCTGGTAGGCGCGTTCGCCACCTGGATGATGGGCGTAGACTGGCGGGTGGGCCTGCTGCTGGGCGGGATTATCGGCTCCACGGATGCCGCCGCCGTCTTCAGTGTGATCAAGGGCGCCGGCGTGACCCTCAATGAACGGGTGGCCAGCACCCTGGAGATCGAGTCCGGTCTCAACGACCCCATGGCCATCTTCATTACCCTGATGCTGGTGGGCCTGCTGGTGGACCCCACTGCGGACTGGGGCATCGGCATGCTCTGGACCCTGATACAGCAATTCGGCCTGGGCGCCCTGCTGGGGCTGGTGCTGGGCGCCGTCATCAGCGAGTTACTGCTGCGGGTACGCAGCAACGAAGGGCTGCATGCGCTGCTGCTGTGCAGTGGCGGGGCCATGGTCTTCGCCATCACCAACCTGGTGGGAGGATCCGGTTTTCTGGCGATCTACCTGCTGGGACTGGTGGCCGGCAACCGCCGGGGCGGTACCGGGGACAATGTCCTCAAGTCCATGGACTCCATGGCCTGGCTGGCCCAGTCCGGCATGTTCCTGATTCTCGGCCTGCTGGTGACTCCGTCACGGCTCACCGACAACCTGCCCTGGGCCCTGGCCGTGGCCGCCTTCCTGATGCTGCTGGCGCGCCCCGTTGCCGTGTGGGTCAGCCTGTTGCCCTTCCGATTCACCTGGCGAGAAGAAACCTTTATTGCCTGGACCGGGCTGCGCGGCGCCGTGCCCATTGTCCTGGCCGTCTTTCCCCTGCTCGCCGGGGTGGAACAAACCTACCTGCTGTTCGATATCACTCTGGTGGTGGTACTGATCTCCCTGCTCGGCCAGGGCGCCAGCCTGCGTTTCATGGCCCGCAAACTGAAGGTATCGGTGCCTCCCACCACCGAGCCCAAGCAGACCGTGCCCCTGGCAGCCCCCCGTGACCGGTATCTCATGCAGTTCCAGGTGGAGGACGGCGCCCGTGCCGTGGGCAAGGCCCTGGGAGAACTGAGTGAAGACCAGCGCACCCCGTTGATTCTCTATCGCAACCAGCAGGTGCTGAGTCTCAGCGACAATCCGCACATCGAGGCCGGTGACCTGATCGCCTGGCTGGCGCCCCTGTCTCACAAATCCGCCCTGTCTGATCTGTGTCACAAGATGAGCAGCGATGAGAAGCGCTATTACGGCGACTTCACAGTGCTGGGACAAACGCCACTGGCGCAGCTGATAGCCATCTACGGCGTGGAGCCACCGCCGCCGCTCTGGCAAGGGCTGACCGTTGCCGAGCTGTTTACCAAACAGGTCGGGAAGCAGGCCGTGGTCGGTGATACGGTACGGGTCAGCGGACTGCGTCTGCGGGCCCGGTCGGTGGAAGATGGCAAGGTGGTGCTGGTCGGGCTGAAGCTGCCGGGATAAAAGCAGCTATGAGCTTCGAGCTACCAGCTGCGACGCGAGACCCGATTTACTGTTTTTCAACGTCCGCGCCGCGATTCATGGAATAGCGCGGGCACAGGAGTTCAAACCACTCCATCCCTTTCACGCGCCTCCTAGCTCGAAGCTAGTAGCTCGCAGCTTGTTTTAAGGAATTTTGTCATGGCTCGTTTCGATAATCACCGCATTCTGATCACCGGCGCCGGTGCCGGCATTGGTGCCCTGATGGCAGAAGAGTTTGCCCACCGTGGAGCCGAGGTCATTGTGACGGCCCGGCGCATCGGCACCGCCCGTGAGGTGGCTGACCGCATCAAGGCGGCGGGTGGCCGGGCCCATCCCTATGTGCTGGATGTGAGCAAGATTGCTTCCATCGCCAAATTTCGTGACAAGTTGCATCAGGAAGTGGGCCCGATCACCACCCTGATCAACAATGCCGGGGTGGTATTCGGCGGTGAGTTCGAGACCGTGGAGCTGGACCAGCACCTGAACACCTTCCGGGTGAATACCGAAGGCCTGATGGCCACGACCCACGCCTTTCTGGACGATCTGATCCAGGCCGATGAGGCCTTTCTGGTCAATATCGCCAGCGCGTCCGCCTTTATCGGCCTGCCCTACGGCAGCACCTACGCCGCCAGCAAATGGGCGGTGGTGGGCTTCTCGGAATCCCTGCGACTGGAACTGGCCGTGCGCAAGATCAAGCATGTGCATGTGACCAGTGTCTGCCCCAGCTATATTTCCACCGGCATGTTCGACGGTGTGAAGACCCCGCTGTTTTCCCCCATGCTGACCCCGAAAAAGGTGGTGAAAAGCATTATCCGCGGCATGCAGAAGAAAGAGGCCTTCGTCATCGAGCCTCCCATGGCCAAGTCTGTGGAACTGATGAAGGCGATCCTGCCGCGAGGAATCTGGGACGAAGTCGCCCGCCGTACCGGGGTGTCCACGTCCATGTATAGCTGGAAGGGGAAGAAGAAATAGCGGCTAGCTACGAGCTTCTAGCTGCTAGCCCCCCGCGGGCATACCCTTACACCAACATATCTACGCAGCTGCTGTAGGAGCTCCGCTTGAGGGGCGAATCGCGCGTTAGCGCGGGATTGGCCGCAGGGCAATCAGGCATCTCTGATTCTCGACAGGTTTATCCGAGTGTAAGAGGGAATCATCGCACCCCTTCGCCCCTCAAGCGGAGCTCCTACAGCGGCTTCCTAGACATCGCGTCATTTTCCTAGAAGCTAGTAGCTCGCAGCTAGAAGCTTTCCCGTTTACACCCATTCACCCTAACGCCCATCCGCGTCCGCCTTGACAGTCAATGTGTTTGGCCTGGAATTCCCCAACAATGCCCGCCCTGTTGCGCTGTCCGTCCCTGACAGTTGAATCGATTTCTGCCTGACGAGGGTATTGCTATGCCGACTTATAAGGCCCCCGTGCGCGATATGCGCTTTTTGATGAATGAAGTCTTCGACTTTGAAAGCCATTACAAAACCATCCCGGAAGGTGAAGAAGCCACCCCGGATATGGTGGAAGCCATTATTGGCGAAATGGCCAAACTGTGTGAAAACACCCTGGCCCCGCTGTACCAGAGCGGTGACGAGGAAGGCTGTAAGTTCGAAGACGGCGTGGTAACCACCCCGAAAGGTTTCAAGGAAGCCTACGACGAGTTCGTGGCCGGCGGCTGGCAGGGTCTCAGCCACCCGGTAGAGTTCGGCGGCCAGGGCCTGCCCGCCTCACTGGGTCTGATCAAATCCGAAATGATGGCCCCCGCCAACTGGTCGTTCACCATGTACCCGGGCCTGTCCATGGGTGCCATGAACACCATCCAGATGCACGGTTCTGACGAGCAGCTGCAGGACTACCTGGTTCCCCTGACCGAAGGTCGCTGGGGCGGCACCATGTGTCTCACCGAGCCGCAGTGCGGTACCGACCTGGGCCAGGTGAAAACCAAGGCCGAGCCGCAGAAAGACGGCTCCTACAAGATTTCCGGCACCAAGATCTTCATCTCTTCCGGTGAGCACGACCTGACCGAGAACATCGTCCACATCGTGCTGGCTCGCCTGCCCGATGCGCCGAAAGGCACCCGCGGTATCTCCCTGTTCATCGTGCCCAAGTACCTGCCGGGCAAGATCGGTGAAGACAACGGCGTACACTGTGGTTCCCTGGAAAAGAAGATGGGCATCAAGGCCTCCGCCACCTGTGTGATGAACTTCGATGAAGCCACCGGTTTCCTGATCGGCCCCGAAAACAAGGGCCTGGAGTGCATGTTCACTTTTATGAACACCGCGCGTATCGGGACTTCCATCCAGGGTCTGGCCCACGCCGAGCTGTCCTACCAGGGTGCCCTGACCTACGCCAAGGAGCGTAAGTCCATGCGTGCCCTGTCTGGCAAGAAAGAGCCGGATGCCATCGCCGACAGCCTGATCCACCACGGTGACGTGCGCCGCATGCTGCTCAAGCAGAAGGCCATCGCAGAGGGCGGTCGCGCCATGATCTACTTCGCCGCCCAGTACGCGGACAAGATGATCAGTGCTGCCCAGGCCGACAACGACGAGGAATACCAGAAGTGGGATGACGAGCTGGGCTTCCTGACGCCGATCCTGAAAGGCTTCCTCACCGAGAAAGGTCTGGAAGTGGCCAACGACGGCATGCAGGTGTTCGGTGGCCACGGCTACATCAAAGAGCACGGCATGGAGCAGATCGTCCGTGACGCGCGCATCTCCACCCTGTACGAAGGCACCACCGGCATCCAGGCACTGGATCTGCTGGGCCGTAAGGTCCTGCTGCTGACCAAGGGCAAATGTGTTCGCGACTTCACCAAGAAACTGGTGGATTTCGGCACCAAGAACCTGCGCGATCCCAAGCTGCGTCCATTTGCCTGGAAGCTGCTGAAGATCGCTGCCGAGTGGAACTACCTGACCACCCGCATCATGCTGGTGGCCGCCAAGGACCGCGATATCGTTTCCACCGCCAGCTATGACTTCCTGATGTACAGCGGCTACGCCATGATGGCCTATTTCTGGGCCCTGCAGGCAGGCGTTGCCAAGGACAAGCTGGAAAATGGCGGCAACGAGCCGGCGGAGTTCTACAAGGCCAAGCTGGCCACCGCCGAGTTCTACTTCGAGCGCATGCTGCCCAGTGCCAAGGCCCACGCGGAAGCCGCGCTGAAGCCGACCAAGAGCACCATGCAGCTCAAGCCGGAGCATTTCTCCTTCGATTACGAGTAAGGGGATGGTCGGACGTCGCTACACGGACGTCAGACACAAAAAAGGGCGACCTTCGGGTCGCCCTTTTTTTATGGTCAACACTCCGTCACCCGAAAAACCCTTTGTAGGAGCGCCGTGTGAGGCGCGAACCTCGTCCAGCGAGATGACACCCCATACCGTCATGGACGGAAATTTCGGGAGAGAGGCTGTGCCTGATCCCCTTCGGGGATTGTCTCGCTTCGCGAGGTTCGCGCCTCACGCGGCGCTCCTACAAAGGGTTTTT
>JAZAJX010000118.1:0-7113 GCA_036230225.1 Pseudomonadota bacterium
TCGGTGCCGTCGTCCTCGTTCCAGTTTTTCATGAACAGGCCCTCAACGCGGTAGCCAGCGTCAATCAGGCGCGCAGCGGCCACGGAGGAGTCCACACCGCCGGACATGCCGACAATCACGTGGGTATCTTGAGGGGTTTTCTCGGGAACTTGGCTCATGGTACTGCCTTCCAGTCAGCCGCGCTGCAGCGGCCAGGGATGCTGATAAATACTGTCCAGTGGCAAGCGACGGCCTGCCAGATAGTCGTCCAGGCATTTTTCCACCAGGGCGCTGCGGTGCTGATGGCGGCGATCGCGCAGTTCATCCGGGGTCAGCCACTCAGCGGCAAGAATCCCGGTGTCGAGCTTCTGTTTCGGGTCATGGCTGACCGGCCGGGCCACAAAGCAGGTACGGTAATACACCCCGGCACCCCGGAATGGCTGGAAGATATACCAGCCCAGCAGATCCGTGATTTCCACCTGCCAGGCCGTTTCTTCCAGGGTTTCCCGGTAGGCAGCCTGCATGAGGTTTTCACCGAACTCCACATGCCCGGCGGGTTGGTTCAGGACTTCCTGCCCCTTGCTCATTTCCCGGACAAACAGGAAGCGACCGTCTTGTTCCACCACACAGGCCACAGTAATGTGCGGCTCAAAGCTGTTCATAGCAACCCTACTTGCCCTGATGAAATGGGGCACAATGGTAAAGCGGGGAATGGTAGCGCAGCAGCGCCACAGACAACAGGCCGAAGGAGTGATGCATGTTTACCCATCTCGATGATCAGGGGCGTGCCCAGATGGTCGATGTCACAGACAAGGCGGAAACCCAGCGCGAGGCATCCGCCCGGGCGCGGGTCCGTATGCAGCCGCAGACGCTGGCGATGATCCGTGACCAGCGACACCCCAAGGGCGATGTGCTGGCGACGGCGCGGATCGCGGGTATCCAGGCAGCCAAGAAGACGTGGGATCTGATTCCCATGTGCCACCCACTGCTGTTGAGCAAGGTGACGGTGACCATTGATGAGGCGGGGGAAGATGCGCTGGTGATTATCGCAACGTGCAAGCTCAAGGGAGCAACAGGGGTGGAGATGGAAGCGCTGACCGCCGCCACGGTGGCGGCTCTGACTCTCTATGACATGTGCAAGGCGGTGGATCGTGGCATGGTCATTGAAGAGGTCTGCTTGCTGGAAAAGCGTGGCGGCCGTAGCGGCCACTATGTGCGTGAGGTCTGACGGGCAAGCAGTGGAAGGCCCAGGAGAGAGAGATGATCGAAGTGCGATTTTTCGCGGCCCTCAGAGAGAGGGTGGGGGAGGATAGCCTGGCAGTCGCGCCGCCCCGGGAAGTGGCGACGGTGGCCGCCCTGACCGAGTGGCTGGCGCAACAGTATCCCCAGGTTGCTCGCGCGCTGGCAGCAACCCCGCGGTGTATGGTCGCGGTCAATGAAGTGCTGGCCAGCGAAGATGCCCCCATTGCCGAGGGGGATGTGGTGGCACTGTTTCCCCCGGTGACCGGCGGATGAAATGCTGGATTGAGGTTCGCGATGGCGCCCTTGTCAGTGCTGAACCGGCTAATTGGTTGCGCGATGCCGGGCTCAGTGGCGCCCAGGTGCAGTTTGCCGGGCAGGTCAGGGATGAGGCGGGCAGGGTGAAGGCCCTGCACCTGGAGCACTACCCCGGCATGACGGAAGGGGTGCTGAGCACCATCGTCGAGCAGGCGGCGCACCAATGGCACCTTAATGGTGCCTGGGTGGTGCACCGGGTTGGCACCATGCAACCCGGAGACGATATCGTTCAGGTGGCAGTGAGTGCGGCCCATCGTCACGCTGCCTTCGAGGCGTGTGCCTTTATCATGGACTTGCTGAAAACCCGGGCGCCATTCTGGAAAAAAGAGCTCATCGACGACCGCTGGATCTGGGTCGAGGCCCGTGAGCGCGACGCCGAGGCGGCCGCTGCCTGGTTGCGCGAGGTTTCGGCGCATGAACCGTCGTAGACCGCCATTCTCCGGGAGCCAGGCCGGATAGCGACCAGTCGCCGATCTGCCAGCGAACCAGGCGCAGGGTGGGGTGGCCAATGGCGGCGGTCATGCGGCGAACCTGGCGATTTCGACCTTCGTCTATGGTGAGTTTGAGCCAGCTATCCGCTACCGTTTTGCGCGAACGCACAGGGGGGTGGCGCGGCCACAGATCCGGGGTGTCGATAAGGTCTGCCAGGGCTGGACGGGTGGGACCGTCCTTGAGCGTGATGCCCTGGCGCAGTTTTTGCAGCTCCTGGGCCCCGGGCTGGCCCTCCACCTGGACCAGGTACGTCTTGGGCAGGTGAAAGCGCGGTTGACTGATGCGGGCCTGCAAGCCGCCGTCATCGGTCAGTAACAGCAACCCCTCAGAGTCCCAGTCCAGTCGCCCGGCGGGGTAGACATCAGGGATCGGGATCAGCTCTCGCAACGTTCGGCGGCCCTGATCGTCACTGAACTGTGACAGAACATGGAAGGGTTTGTTGAGTAATATCAGTTGTGCCATGGGTTGTTTGTTCAGGCAGTGGCGCGGGTTGAGCTAACAAGGCTAAACGGTCAGTGCTATACTCGCCAGCCCATGCAGAATACGTTTTATTCGGAGGGAGTACTCCTGTTGAGACCCGCTGATCTGACGGCCAAAAGCCGACTTTTGTCAGGCGGGAAGCAATGCCAATACAATTGGGACCTGTGATTTTATGACCACCCCTAAAATTATTTATACGATGACCGACGAGGCGCCAGCACTGGCGACCTATTCTTTCTTACCCATTATTGAGAAATTCACTTCGATCGCCGGGATCGAAGTTGAAAGCAGTGATATCTCGCTTGCTGCACGTATTCTCGCCACTTTTCCCGAGTATCTCACCGAAGAGCAGAGGGTCCGGGACACCCTGGCAGAGCTGGGAGAGCTGACCCAGGACCCGGAAGCCAACATTATCAAGCTTCCGAATATCAGCGCCTCGATCAACCAGTTGCGTGAAGCGATCCGGGAGCTGAATGAGCACGGCTACAAGGTGCCGGCTTACCCTGATGAGCCTCACAACGAGGAAGAAGAAGACATCCAGGCGCGTTACGCGAAAGTCCTGGGCTCCGCGGTGAACCCGGTCCTTCGTGAAGGGAACTCCGATCGTCGCGCCCCGCTTGCCGTCAAGAACTATGCGCGCAAAAACCCGCACAGCATGGGCTACTGGAGCCCCGCCTCCCGGACCCATGTGGCCCATATGCGAGGGGGGGATTTCTTTTCCCATGAGACCTCTACCACCATCGACAAGGGCTGCAAGGTCCGCATCGAGTTTGTGGACTCAGAAGGCAATGTGACGGTCAAAAAGCCCGAGCTTCCTCTGCTTGATGGGGAAGTGATCGATGCGATGTACATGAGCAAAAAAGCGCTCTGTGAATTCTTTGACAAGCAGATCGACGATGCCAAGGAAACCGGCATTCTTTTCTCTCTGCACGTCAAGGCCACCATGATGAAGGTGTCCCACCCGATCGTTTTTGGCCATGCGGTACGCTGTTTCTACCGTGAGCTATTCGAGAAACACGGTGATGTCCTTGAGGAAATCGGCGCAAACCCGAATAACGGGCTGAGCAACATCTACCAGAAGATCGAGGAACTGCCGATTTCCCAGCGACTGGAAATCGAATCCACCATCCGCGCCTGTTACCTGCATCGTCCGGAGCTCGCCATGGTGGATT
The DNA here is from genome assembly GCA_036230225.1 of Pseudomonadota bacterium. Classification (GTDB taxonomy): domain Bacteria; phylum Pseudomonadota; class Gammaproteobacteria; order Pseudomonadales; family Alcanivoracaceae; genus Alcanivorax. Next base: position 3,681 of record JAZAJX010000118.1, read on the forward strand.
CCGACCGGGGTATCTCCAACCTGCATGTGCCGTCCGATGTGATTGTGGATGCGTCCATGCCTGCCATGATTCGCCAGGGCGGCAAGATGTACGGCGCAGATGGCAAGCTCAAGGACACCAAGGCGGTCATTCCGGAAAGTACCTACGCCACCATCTATCAGGAAGTGATCAACTTCTGCAAAACCCATGGCGCCTTTGATCCGGTAACTTGTGGTTCGGTGCCGAATGTGGGCCTGATGGCGCAGAAAGCCGAAGAATATGGCTCCCACGACAAGACCTTCGAGATGCAGGGCGCCGGCACCATGCGTGTTGTCCGTGAGGATGGTGAGGTGTTGCTGAGCCACGAGGTGGAAGAGGGCGATATCTGGCGCATGTGCCAGGCCAAGGATTTGCCGATCCGTGATTGGGTGAAGCTGGCTGTGGCACGTGCTCGGCAGAGCAATACGCCGGCGATTTTCTGGCTGGACAAGGAGCGAGCCCATGATGCGCAGCTGATTCGCAAGGTCAGAAAGTATCTCAAGGATCATGACACCCAGGGGCTGGATATTCGCATCATGTCCCCGGTTCAGGCGATTCGTTACACCATGGAAAGGATGATTCGTGGCAAGGACACCATTTCGGTCACCGGTAACGTGCTGCGTGATTACCTGACGGACCTGTTCCCGATTCTCGAGCTTGGCACCAGTGCCAAGATGCTCTCCATCGTGCCATTGATGGCGGGTGGCGGTCTCTATGAGACCGGTGCTGGCGGATCTGCCCCCAAGCATGTTCAGCAATTCCTGGAAGAAAACCATCTTCGGTGGGATTCGCTTGGCGAATTCCTGGCCCTGTCGGTGTCCATCGAGGAGCTTGCGGAAAAATACGGTAACGCCAAAGCCCGGGTCATTGCTGCTGCACTGGATAAGGCCAATGAGCAGTACCTGGAGCAAAACAAGGCGCCGTCCCGCAAGGTCGGTGAGCCGGATAACCGGGTCAGCCACTTTTATGTGGCCATGTACTGGGCACAGGCCCTCGCCGGGCAGGATGACGATGCGGAGCTAAAAGATACGTTCACTCCGATTGCGGCGTCCTTGACCGAGAATGAAGAACGGATTGTTCAGGAAATGATTGCCGTTCAGGGCTCTCCGACAGATATCGGGGGCTACTACAATCCCGACTTCAGCAAGGCGTCAGCGGCCATGCGTCCGAGTGCCACCTTTAACGGTATTCTTGACAAGCTCTGAGGCAGCGGAGGTTTATGATACCGTGAGAAAATGCCGGCGGAAGCCGGCATTTTTGTTTGTGCCGACCTCATGACGACCCCCTCTCGTGGACTTGTTGCCCGCACGGATCCGGAAAAATGGTGCGCAATGTCACATGATTGCGGGGCAGGTTTTGCCGTTGCCGCAAGCCGCTTCGGGGTGCCTCCGGGCTTGATGTCCCAGGCCTCTGGCTCGGTGCTATACTCGTTTGCAGACGCCTAATTTGGTTTATGTAGAGGGAGTAGTGTAGATGGGATACCAAAAGATCACGGTCCCCGCAGACGGTGACAAAATCACGGTTAATGCGGACCTGTCCCTGAATGTCCCCAATCACCCGATTGTGCCTTATATCGAAGGTGACGGTATTGGGGTTGATATCTCGCCGGTGATGATCAGGGTGGTCAATGCCGCCGTTGAGAAAGCCTACGGGACCAAGCGCGGTATTACCTGGATGGAAATTTATGCCGGGGAAAAAGCCACCGTGGTCTACGGCCCGGATGTCTGGCTGCCCGAGGAAACGCTGGAAGCCCTGCGTGAATTTACCGTCGGTATCAAAGGCCCGCTGACCACGCCGGTGGGTGGCGGCATCCGCTCCCTGAATGTGGCGCTGCGTCAGGAGCTGGATCTCTACACCTGCATGCGCCCGGTGCGTTACTTTGAAGGGGTTCCCAGTCCTGTGGTCCATCCCGAGTTGACCGACATGATTATATTCCGTGAGAACTCGGAAGATATTTATGCCGGTATCGAATGGGCGGCCGACAGCCCGGAAGCCACCAAGCTGATCCGCTTCCTGCGTGAAGAGATGGGCGTTACCCAGATCCGCTTTCCGGAAGGCTGTGGCATTGGCGTGAAACCGGTATCCCGGGAGGGAACCCAGCGTCTGGTGCGCAAGGCAATCCAGTATGCTATTGATAACGACAAGGATTCCGTGACCCTGGTGCACAAGGGCAACATCATGAAGTACACCGAGGGCGCTTTCAAAGATTGGGGTTACCAGCTGGCTGCGGAGCGATTTGGTGCCCAGCTGCTGGATGGCGGGCCCTGGATGACCATGAAGAACCCGAATACCGGGCGTGACATCATCATCAAGGACGTGATCGCAGATGCGTTCCTGCAGCAGATCCTGATGCGTCCCGCGGATTACAGCGTGATTGCAACCCTGAACTTGAACGGTGACTACATTTCCGATGCGCTGGCCGCGGAAGTCGGCGGGATCGGGATCGCGCCGGGCGCGAATATCGGCGGGTCGGTCTCTCTCTTTGAAGCCACCCATGGTACGGCGCCCAAGTACGCCGGCCAGGACAAGGTGAATCCGGGTTCACTGATCCTGTCAGCGGAAATGATGCTGCGCCATATGGGGTGGAACGATGCGGCGGATCTGGTGATCAGAGGCGTAGAAGGGGCCATCGCTGCCAAAACCGTCACCTACGATTTCGAACGCTTGATGCCGGATGCCACCTTGCTGAAGTGTTCTGAATTTGGCGAGGCAGTGATTGAGCATATGGGTGTCTGAGCAGTCAGACACCCTGTCTCAGGCCGTTTTCAGGAGGGCGCCGGCTGATTTTCAGCGGCGCCTTCTTCATTGGAGGCTTCGGATTCACCATTGGTGCGAAGATTGACGGCGTGGAAGCCCTTGTTGGCGGGCTGCACTTCATATTCGACGGGCTGTCCGGCCTTGAGGCTCTTGTAGCCTTCCATCTGAATGTAGGAGTAGTGGACGAACAGGTCTTCGCCCCCTTCATCGGGTCTCACAAACCCGTACCCCTTGGCGTTGTTAAACCACTTTACTCGTCCCGTTGCCATGGTCCTTCCCTCTTGCCTATCCAATGGCGGTTATTGTTTGTTGTTATCCCCCGGTCCATCGCTGCGTTAAACTTGTGGCCGGCGTTATTGTGCAACTTTTAAACATGCGTCGCGGGGTGTCAACCCCGTGAAATAATCATTGGGTCAGGGATTGAAAAATCCCTTACCGCCCATCATTTCTTCATTGCCTGCTGACGCCAGCAGGGTTACAACGGTTTTGAGGCATTATGAACTGGCAACAACGAGGGAAATCGGTAATGGCACACGGAAACCCGGGTCTCCGTGCAGGGCCAGCAGACACACCGTCCGATCCCGACCGTCATGGTGATCTGGCGGTGGAAGAGGCCAGGCCAAAGCTCAAACGCCCCTCCATGTACAAGGTGTTGATG
>JAZAJX010000119.1:0-11230 GCA_036230225.1 Pseudomonadota bacterium
AGCTCGTAGCTCGTAGCTCGTAGCTCGTAGCTCGTAGCTCGTAGCTCGTAGCTCGTAGCTCGTAGCTCGTAGCTCGTAGCTCGTAGCTCGTAGCTCGTAGCTCGTAGCTCGTTATTTATGCCCGCCAGAGAGCTGGCATTGCATCAACACCGCATTCTCGTGGCCATCCCCCCTGCGGTAATAATTCTTGCGTACACCACAAACCTCGAAGCCCAGCTGGCGATACAGGGCCTGGGCGCTTTGATTGCTTTCCCGCACCTCCAGGTAAACCACGGTCATGGCATCCGCGCGGGCTGCCTCCATCGCCTGTTGCAGCAATCGCCGGGCTATACCCCGGCGCTGCCACGCCGGTGCCACCGCAATATTGAGCACATGGGTTTCATCCAGAATACGGGACAGGATCAGAAAGGCCACCGGCTCATCCCCCACCGCTGTTACCTGACACAGGTAATTGGCATTGGCCAGACAATCCCGGAAATGGACGCTACTCCAGGGAGTCAGCTGAGTGGCATTCTCTATCGCGAGAACCGACTCCAGGTCTTCCAACTCCATGGCGCGGATGGCCTCCACGACAGACTCACTCCCCATGGAAACCATGGGCCTGCATGGCCCGCCAGCTGACTTTCTTGTGCTGTGCGGGTTCGGCGAGCATCTCGGCCAGGCTACTGATCACCAGCGCCGGTCGACCACCCAGCTCGAACGGCTGGTAACGGGGTTGCGTAAACAGAGCCTCACTCAGCGCGTCCGGCAGAGACAGCAACACCCGGCTACCGCCGGCCTGCTCACACAGGCCGGCAATGAACGCGGACAAGGCCTGGGCCGCTTCCTCGGCCACCATGGGCTGTTCCGTCAACGGGCAGAAAAAGCGACGTGGGCGCTGAGGGCGAGCCTGAAACAGGGCCAGCAGATTGGCCATCAGCGGTGCCTCAAAACGCCCCAGCCCCGGGGCCTGGCTGTCTTCCTGGGCACACAACAACCAGGTCTCCCCGCCAAGATGGGCTTCCAGGGTAAAGGTCAGTCCCTTGCCCTTGGTGGCCACAGGCGCAGGCGCCGGGTCGGCTTCCCTCGCCGGGGCCGGCTCGGCCTTGGGAGCCGGGGGCACCTCCGCCACGGGCACCTCTCGCTCAAGCCGCTCCGCGGCAGCCGGTACCGGCGCTGCGTCAGGGGACGCTGACGCTTGCGGCGCCTGCGATTGCGGGCCAGGAGCGGAGTCGTCTTCCCACTCCAGCAACGGCGACGGAGCCGCCCCCGGCAATGGCGTTGTTGCCACCCAGGGAGTCAGCCCCATGGCCTTCAGGTAACGTTGGCGCAGGGCTTCATTCATACCGCACTCCGTGCCCGGGGGTAAGCGGTTCGGGGGTTCATACATCCGCCGCTTGCGGGTGCGCCCGCTCAAGGCCGGCAGCAAAGTGATTGAGGGCATTGAGGTAGGCCTTCACGGAAGCCGCAATGATGTCGATGTCGGCCCCATGGCCGTTGACGATGCGACCGCCCTTTTCCAACCGTACCGTCACTTCGCCCTGGCTGTCCGTGCCGGCGGTGATGGCATTCACCGAATACAACTGCAGGGTGCTGTGGCTGTCCGCCAGTGTCTCGATGGCTTTGAACGCCGCATCCACCGGTCCCGCTCCTTTGGCTGTCGCTTCCTGCTCCTGGCCATCGATGGACAGTACCAGCCGCGCTTCCGGGGTCTCGCCGGTGCGAGCCGTGGCTTCCAGCAATACCAGTTTGAAGCGTTCTTCCTCGGCCGCTTTTTTGGTATCACTGACCAGAGCCTGCAGGTCTTCATCAAAGACTTCGTGCTTCTTGTCAGCCAGGTCCTTGAAGCGCTGGAAGGCTTCGTTCATGGCCGCTTCAGACGCAAAGGTGATGCCCAGTTCGTCGAGACGGGCCCGGAACGCCGCCCGCCCGGAATGCTTGCCCAGCACCATCCGATTGGTATGCCAGCCCACATCCTCGGCAGACATGATCTCGTAGGTCTCGCGATGCTTGAGCACACCATCCTGATGGATACCGGATTCATGGGCAAAGGCATTGGCCCCGACGATGGCCTTGTTGGGCTGCACCGGGAAGCCGGTGATCTGGGAGACCATTTTCGAGGTGGGGACGATCTCGCGGGCATTGATGCCCGTGTCCACGTTGAACAGATCCTGACGGGTACGTACGGCCATCACGATCTCTTCCAGAGACGCATTGCCAGCCCGTTCCCCCAGACCGTTGATGGTGCATTCCACCTGGCGGGCACCGGATTGCACCGCGGCCAGGGAGTTGGCCACCGCCAGCCCCAGGTCATTATGGCAATGCACCGAAAAGACCGCCTTATCGGCGTTGGGCACCCGAGCAAGCAACTGGCCGATGGTGTGCCCGAATTGCTCGGGAATGGCATAGCCCACGGTGTCCGGGATATTGATGGTACTGGCACCCGCGTCGATCACCGCTTCGATGATCCGGCACAGGAAATCCAGCTCGGAGCGCCCCGCATCCTCGCAGGAAAACTCCACATCGCCCATATGGTTACGGGCATGTTTGACCGCCGCCACCGCATGTTCGATAACCTGATCCGGCTCCAGCCGAAGCTTGTGCTGCATGTGAATGGGGCTGGTGGCGATAAAGGTATGGATGCGACCGGATTCGGCCCCCGCCAGCGCCTCGGCAGCACGATCAATGTCTGCCTCCTTGGCACGGGCCAGGGAGCAGATGGTGGATTCCCGGACAGTGTCAGCAATGGCCTTCACCGACAGAAAATCGCCCTGACTGGCAATGGCAAAGCCGGCCTCGATCACATCCACCCGCATGCGTTCCAGAGCCTTGGCGATACGCAGTTTTTCGTCCTGATCCATGGTGGCACCGGGGCTCTGCTCACCATCACGCAGGGTGGTATCGAAAATAATCAGGCGATCTTTGCTCATTGGTTTCTCTCGCTATTCCGGGGTGTCGGGAGCCCCGTTTGCGCGGCAGACGTCTGTCTCTGCCACAGATTCACATTCAGGGTCAGTTTACACCAGTCGCAGGGTGCGCAGCACGGCCTCACGCAGGGCCTCGCCAGCTTCACGGCCGGCGATCCCCTCGGCCAGCCGGATTGTCTTGCCGTCCACTTCTGCCACCAGGGTCATATACTCGGTCTTGCGACCGTTACTGGTACTGCTCATGCCGGTCTTTAACACCAGTTGCTCTGCTCGCAGCAACTGCCCGTTGCGCGTGAACAGGGGAATACCGAGCCAGCGGCGCAAGCTACGCACTTCGCCACCCCGTATCCAGGCTTCCAGCCCCCGCCCCAGCGTAAAGAGGGTACTGCCAACGATGGCATAACCGATCAGCCCGAAAATACTTCCCATCAGGTACAGCATCAGCCCTTCGCTGGCGGCGGCAATAAATAGCCCGGTGCCTACCGCGGCAAAAATACCGCCGAACACCAGCAACGCCAATTTCATGCCCAGATGGCGTCCGGGACGGCTTTCCAGATGCAGCCCCTGAGCCGTTTGCTCCACGCGAATCTGTTGGTTGGCGGACTCCAGTGCCTCAACCTGGCGTTCACGCTGCTCCGCCATGACGTGGGACTCCGGCAGACGATAACGACTGCCCGCCTCTCCCGCGATCACCGGGATATCCCAGCTCCGTTTGAGTGTGCGGCCATCCACCTTGCCTTCCAGCTCCACTCGCCAGCAGATGTAATTGCGACCACTGCCCGAGGAGGCAGGCTGGTCTGCCGGGACATCGAAACAGAACAGGAGCTCGCTACCCTGCTGCACCGGCTGGCAATACGCACGCTGGTCGGTCTGCCAGAGGATATCTTCCACCGTCCGACGATCCTTGCCGCTGCCACTTTCCCGCCCCCGGATACAGCTCAGCCAGACATCCAAATCCGCGTCCCGGGCCAGGCTCCTGCCCAGTCGAATGGCCCCACCCACCTGGCCACCGGCGTGGCCGGGCTCCGGATCCAGGGTCAGCGGCGTAGGGCCGAAGAAACGGTAATTGCTGCGCATTTTCCAGCCGGCGTAGGCGATACCGGCCCCCACAGCAGGAAATAACAACACCAGGAGGATGGCAAAATCGCCGCGGCCAACCTTGTCCCAGACAGCGACATAGGCCGGCGATGGCAACAGGATAAAAATCGCCCCGAAGCCCACCAGAAACCAGTGGCCGGATTTTTCCTTGCTGGAATACTCGCCCCCTTCTGCCAGAGCTGTCTTGTCCTTGCTACCCCGATTCAAGAGAAACATCAGCCCCCCTCCCACCAGGGCAAACACGCCACCAAAGGCCAGCCCGAATAGCAGCGACCCCCAGCGCAGGGTGCGATCCAGATAGGCCTCGGACGGGTTGCCCGGATTGACCCAGGCCAGCACGGTCTTTCCCTGATTACGTGCCCGTTCCAGACGACCGGCCAGACGTTGCCAGTAGTCATCGAAGTTATCGCTGCCGCCATACAGGCTAACGGCATGGCTGGTGTAGCGACGTCCCTGGTAGTCATAGCGGTAATGGGCGCTGACACTGTAAGTGGTAGAACCATCGGAGCGACTGGACTGCAGGGAACTGCTCAGTACCGTGGCCGGCACCCGGTCCCAACCTCCAGCCTGCCAATAGTGAAACAGGGGCTTGAGTCCCACAAACACCATCACCGCCAACCCCGCCACCAGGAAGATGCCCGGGAACAACACCGTGATGCAGCCGCCACCTTTATTTTTCTGTGTTTCCTGTTCTGCGCTTTTTACTGTATTCGACACCTACTATCCCCCCAAACAACATTACCCCTGCCAGCGCGCCATACAGGTGGGCATTCACATACACCGTCCCGTCGATCCAGCTGCGCAGGTATTCCACGTCATAGCCGGCCTGCTGCTCCGTCACAATACGACCGGCAATCACCAGCAACACCAGCGAATGCAGCCAGGGGTTGCCACGCCAACCGATCAGCAGGCAAAACACGAGCAAACCGTGGAGGATACCGGACAGCCCCACATAGTGCTGCAAACCGCTATCCAGACAATACAATGCCAGCCCGGTGACAGCTCCGCCGCATAACAACCAGCTCCAGAACCTGACCCGGTCCAGCAGGTCGGTGAAGAAGTACCCGCACAACAGGACCCCGGAAAGATTGAGAAGCATATGCCAGTGGTTGAGGTGTACCAGGTGACAGGAGAACAAGCGCCAAAGCTGGCCCTGTTCAATGGCTGTCCGGTCAAACGCCAGCCAGGGATTCACCCACTCATGCAACACGCCCAATACCGCCAGCACCATGACAAAGGCAATAAATTGGGGGCGGAGTTTTTTGTCTCTGGATTGCATGGGGAGTCCGGCAAAACGTGAGGGGACATTAAGCCACAAGCGGCAAGCGGCAAGCTACAACGCGGCCCTTGATCGTTGCCACACGGTTGATTACCCAGCCGCGGCGTCAGCCCCGGTTCGCGGGCACGTCCTGGCGATTTGGCAATCCCTTTCTCGCGCCATGTCGCTTGCAGCTTGAAGCTTGTCGCTGCTTTTCAAACAAAAAGCCCCGCGCGAGGCGGGGCTTTTCGACAGGTCGAATGACCGGCTGACTTACATCATGCCGCCCATGCCACCCATACCACCCATGCCGCCCATGTCCGGGGCGCCACCGGCGTTTTCTTCCGGCTTGTCTGCCACCATGGCTTCGGTGGTGATCATCAGACCTGCCACGGAAGCGGCAGCCTGCAGTGCGGAGCGGGTTACCTTGGCAGGATCCAGGATACCCATTTCCAGCATGTCGCCGTACTCGCCAGTCGCAGCGTTGTAGCCGTAGTTACCGGAACCATTGCGCACTTCCTGAACGATCACGGAGGCTTCAGCACCGGCGTTGAAAGCGATCTGACGCAGGGGCGCCTGCAGGGCACGGATCGCAATGGCGATACCGGCATTCTGCTCTTCGTTGTCGCCGTCAATGTTACCCATGTTGGCCAGGGCACGTACCAGGGCCACACCACCACCGGGGACCACACCCTCTTCCACCGCCGCACGGGTCGCGTGCAGGGCGTCGTCAACGCGGGCTTTCTTCTCTTTCATTTCCACTTCGGTGGCAGCACCGATCTTGATCACGGCAACACCGCCGGCCAGCTTGGCCACACGCTCTTGCAGCTTCTCTTTGTCGTAATCAGAAGAAGAGTTTTCGATTTCGCGACGGATCTGCTCCACGCGGGCATCGATGTCAGCCTGCTGGCCAGCGCCATCAACAATGGTGGTGTTTTCCTTGTCGATGTTCACTTTCTTGGCGGTACCCAGGTCTTCCAGGGACACGTTTTCCAGGCTCAGGCCCACTTCTTCGCTGATCACGGTACCGCCGGTGAGGATGGCGATGTCCTGCAGCATGGCCTTGCGACGGTCACCGAAGCCCGGCGCCTTCACGGCGGCACACTTGATGATGCCGCGCATGTTGTTCACCACCAGGGTCGCCAGCGCTTCACCTTCGATGTCTTCAGCGATGATCATCAGCGGCTTGCCCTGCTTGGCCACGTTTTCCAGGACCGGCAGCAGCTCGCGGATGTTGGAGATCTTCTTGTCCACCAGCAGGATGTAGGGGGTTTCCAGCTCAACCTGCATCTTTTCCTGGTTGTTGATGAAGTAGGGGCTCAGGTAACCGCGGTCGAACTGCATGCCCTCAACCACTTCCAGCTCGTTCTGCAGGGACTGGCCTTCCTCAACGGTGATCACACCTTCCTGACCCACCTTCTCCATGGCCTGGGCAATGATTTCACCCACGGACTTGTCGGAGTTGGCGGAGATGGTCCCTACCTGCTCGATGCTCTTGGTGTTGTCACAGGGGGTGGAGAGCTTCTTCAGCTCGGCAACAACGGCTTCTACCGCCTTGTCGATGCCGCGCTTCAGGTCCATGGGGTTCATGCCAGCGGCGACGGACTTGAGGCCTTCGTTAACGATGGCCTGGGCAAGCACGGTAGCCGTGGTGGTGCCGTCACCGGCTTCGTCGTTAGCCTTGGAGGCCACTTCTTTCACCATCTGGGCGCCCATGTTCTCGAACTTGTCTTCCAGTTCGATTTCCTTGGCCACGGACACGCCATCCTTGGTGATAGCAGGTGCGCCGAAGGATTTTTCCAGCACCACGTTGCGGCCTTTCGGGCCCAGGGTCACTTTTACAGCATCAGCCAGAATGTTAACGCCTTTGGCCATACGGGCACGGGCGTCATCACGAAAGAGTACTTCTTTAGCCATTGTTCTTTACCTCTGCGAAATCGGTTTGCCCCAGCGGGGCGACTTGAAATAAGCCCTTAGCCTTCAGTCCTTAACCTTCGATGACGGCCAGGATTTCGGATTCGCTCATGATCAGCAGCTCTTCACCTTCCACCTTCACGGTGTTGCCGGCGTACTGACCGAAGATCACCTTGTCGCCTTTCTTCACGTCCAGCGGACGCACGTCACCGTTGTCGGTGATCTTGCCGTTACCGGCGGCGATCACTTCACCACGCGACGGCTTCTCGGTGGCGGAACCGGGCAGCACAATACCGCCGGCGGACTTGGTCTCTTCTTCTTCACGGCGAACCAGCACGCGATCATGCAAAGGACGGATGTTCATTTTCCTTAAACTCCCAGTTTAGTTCTGATGACACCCGAGCCCGTGGCAACGAGGCTCGGCAGTCCGAATTAGCACTCTAACGAGTCGAGTGCTAATCATAGTAAGGATGGCAGCGCAGTCAATAGGGAAGAATGCGGCCCTGCGGACTGTCTGCAGGGCACAGGAATGGGGTTTGTGAAACGGGATTCAAGGGCGTCCCGGGAAAAAATTCGCCCCTCTTCCAGGACCTGACAGATCCGGGCCCATGACAGGGGCAGCCTTCCGGTTACGGCCAGGAAAGGCCCGCCCACCGACGCACACGGCCTGGCGCCACCCCTCTTTGGTGAAAATGGCCGGTCCCCTGAGCAATCCGGTCATTGGTCGAACAGGGCGGCTCTCCCATAATCCCGCCATCGAGAACCGACAGTGTAAGGAATCACCATGGATCTGAATCAGAAAGTGGTTGTTGTCACCGGTGCAGGCCGCGGCCTGGGCCGCGGTATTGCCACCTACTTTGCCGGCAGGGGCGCTCGCCTGGCCTGTGTGGATCTGAGCCAGGAAGACCTGGACGCCACGGTGGCGGCCTGCGAGGCCGCGGGGGGCGAGGCTCGAGCCTATTTGGCCAACGTGGCCAAGGAAGAGGAAGTGGAAACCCTTTTTAATAACGTGGTCGCAGACTTCGGCGCACTTCATGGGGTGGTCAACAATGCCGGCATCACCCGCGATGGCCTGCTGGTGAAAGCCAAGGATGGCGACATCGTCAGCAAGATGAGCCTGCAGCAATGGCAGGCCGTTATCGATGTGAATCTGACCGGGGTGTTTCTCTGTGGCCGGGAAGCCGCGGCCAAAATGATTGAACTGGGCGTCGAGGAAGGCGTGATCGTCAACATTTCTTCCCTGGCCCGCCAAGGCAGCTTCGGCCAGAGTAACTACTCCGCCGCCAAGGCCGGGGTGGCGGCCATGGCCGAGGTCTGGGCCAAGGAACTGGCCCGCTACAATATCCGTACCGGTGCCGTGGCCCCCGGCACCATTAACACCGACATGCTGGCCGCCATGAAACCGGAGGCCCGCGAGCGCCTGGTGCAGGCGGTGCCGCTGCGCCGCCTGGGCGAAGCCGAACACATCGCCCGCTCCGTGGCCTTTATCTTCGAAACGGACTACTTCACCGGTCGCTGTATCGATATGGATGGTGGGCTGCGGTAATAGCTTCTAGCTTCTAGCTTCTAGCTTCTAGCTTCTAGCTTCTAGCTTCTAGCTTCTAGCTTCTAGCTATCAGCATGTTCAGCGAATGAGAAAGGGCAACCAAAAGGTTGCCCTTTCTCATTTTTTCGCTTTTCCTTGCAGCTCGAAGCTAGTCGCTAGAAGCTGCCTTTATGGACCCTTCTTTCCGAGACGCCGTCTACCAGATCGTTGCCGCCATCCCTGTAGGCTCGGTAAGCAGTTATGGTGCCGTGGCACGTCAGGCCGGCTTCCCCCGTCATGCCCGCTTTGTGGGGCGATTGATGAGCCAGCTCCCGGCTGACTCCCGACTGCCCTGGCACCGGGTACTGCGCAGTGATGGGCGCATTGCCCTGGCCGGCACCCCCGCCGGCGACCGCCAGATTCAACGCCTGAGCGAGGAACAGGTCAGCGTACTCGGTGATCGGGTACCCGGGCGTTATTTTGTCGACTGGGGGTAGGACCCGCTACACAAACCTGACTATGATGGCCCCTTTATCAGCGGCCTGACCCTTTATATGCCTTTTTATTCACCCAGCTGGCGCGATTCGCTCAAGGCGTTTCTTCATCCCCGTGTCATTACCATGTTGTTTTACGGGTTTTCGGCCGGCATCCCCCTGCTCCTGATTTTTTCGTCCCTGTCCTTGTGGCTCCGTGAAGCCGGGATCGACCGCTCTACCGTGACCTATTTCAGCTGGGCCGCCCTGGCCTACTCGTTCAAGTTTCTCTGGGCCCCGCTGATTGATCGCTTGCCGATCCCGCTGCTGACGACTCGATTGGGGCGCCGCCGGTCCTGGCTACTGGTATCGCAGCTGGCCGTAGGGGCCGCCATCTTCATGATTGCCCAGGTGGACCCGTCCCGGCCCGAGGCGCTGAACCTGATGGCCCTGGCCGTGGTGATGCTTGGTTTCACCGCTGCCACCCAGGATATCGTTATTGATGCCTATCGCATTGAATCTGCCGATGTGGACCTGCAGGCACTGATGTCATCCACCTATATCGCCGGTTACCGCATCGGCATGCTGACCTCTGGTGCCGGCTCCCTGGTCCTCGCCAGCCTTCTGGGCTCGACCAGTGAGGCCTACAGCTACAGCGCCTGGCAAGTGACCTACAGCCTGATGGCACTGACCATGCTGGTCGGAGCAGTGACCACCCTGGTGATCCGGGAGCCCGATAATCACAGAGTCTCGCCGTATCACTACACCAGCCAGCAATACCTGAAATTTCTCACCATCTTTCTGCTCAGCATGGTGACGTTTGTGGCGGTCTATCTGCTCACCAGCACACCGGTGGACAGCCTCAAGAGCCAGCTGACCGATCTGTTTCATAACGGTGCCCTGTCCGGTTTTGTGGTGGAAACCCTGCGTCTGGGGCTGGGCGTACTGCTGGTGGCAGGGCTGATCAAGGCCATGTCATATACCCCGCTCTACGAGCGCAATCTGGTTCAGGAAAGCTATATCGAGCCGGTCAGGGAGTTCTTCCAGCGTTACGGCAAGCAGCTGGCCCTGTTGCTGCTGGTGTTTGTCGGCTTCTATCGGGTGTCGGACATCGTGCTGGGGGTGATCTCCAATGTATTCTTTGAAGATCTGGGCTTCACCAAGACGGAAATTGCCACCGTGGTGAAAACCTTCGGACTCTTCATGACCATTGCTGGCGGCTTTCTCGGCGGGATCCTGGCGGTCCATTTTGGTGTGATTCGGGTGCTGTATCTGGGCGCCTTCCTGACCGTGGCTACCAACCTGCTGTTCATGTGGCTGGCCTACGCCGGTAATGATATCCGTATTCTCTATATCGTGATTTCCGCCGATAACCTGACCGCCGGTCTGGCCAGCGCAGCGTTTGTCGCCTTCCTGTCGAGGCTAACCAACATTTCCTTCACGGCCGTGCAGTACGCCATCTTCAGCTCGTTGATGACATTGATCCCGAAAACCATCGGCGGCTATTCCGGCAGCATGGTGGAAAACATGGGCTATCCGGCCTTCTTCCTGCTGGCCAGCCTGATCGGTGTACCGGTGCTCTGGCTAATCTATCGCATTCAGCGATACGGCGAATTCAAGGAGTAGCGCTCTCCCGGGCCAGCTCCCGGGCTGACTGAACACTTTTCCATCAATTGCCAAACCCGCTATAGTCTGCAAGTAACGACATAACAATAAGAAAACACGGATGAGTCACACAGAACTGGATATTCTGGTGGTGGACGATGCCCGCTTCTCGGCAGCGGTGGTCAACCGTACCCTGGCCACCGCCGGCTACACCCGCATTCGCCACGCCCACAGCGCCCAAGACGCCCTGGGTCAATTGGCCGAGCAACCCGCCGATCTGGTTGTCGCAGACTGGCTGATGCCCGGCATGGATGGCCTGGAGCTGACCCGTCGCCTGCGTCAGGACGATGAAGCCAACAACCGCTATACCTATGTGCTGCTTCTGACCGCACGCGAGGGCGTGCAGGCCTTGCAGCAGGCCTTTGATCAGGGGGTGGACGACTTTGTTTCA
>JAZAJX010000120.1:0-33621 GCA_036230225.1 Pseudomonadota bacterium
AGCTCGTAGCTCGTAGCTCGTAGCTCGTAGCTCGTAGCTCGTAGCTCGTAGCTCGTAGCTCGTAGCTCGTAGCTCGTAGCTCGTAGCTAATGCTTACCTATCTTCCGCATAACTGGCCAGCAGCCATTCGCCGGCCAGACGACTGCGCCACTTCTCCATCTGGGTCTGCAAGGCCCGCGGCAGCGTCTCCTCTGCAAACAGGTCCCAGGGAGACCCTGGCGGACTGACCAGCGGCGCCAGCATGCTGGCGGCAGTGATATCCGCCAAACTGAAACACCCCGCCACCAGATAACGGCCCTCCCCCTTGCGCAGGGTTCGCTCCAGCAGGGTCAACGCGTCTTCCACCCGTTGCTCGGAACGCATCACCGAGCGCGGATTAATGCCATACCCCCGCCGGATCGCCTCACGCACCACAGGCCCTGCCAGCCGTTCCAGCGGCCCCGGTAACCCGGCCTCGCCCACCAGAGCCTTGAGCACTTCCGGCCGGTCGAGGATATGGCCATAGGCCCAGCGGCGCACATGCGCACCGAAGCGATCGAACTGCTGCTCCAGTTCGATCACCCGGGCACGGGCCTCACGGTCCGCGGGCAGCAGCGACGGCGTGGGATAATGCTTTTCCAGATAGTAGGCAATACGCGTCGAGTCTCCGACCCGGCGCCTGCCATCGCGCAACAAGGGCACCGTGTTGGTCCGTGCCAGCCACTGGGTCCGCAGGCGGTGGGCCACGGGCAACAGGTTCACCGTGTGATACGCCAGCCCCTTGTGATCCAGCTGCCAGCGGGTCTTTTCGCAATAGTGGGATATCGGGAACTGATAAAGAATACGGTCACTCATGGTACAGGTTGCTCTGGGCCGGGTTCTGGGGACAGGCCTCCCAGTCTAGCCCCGCCTCCCCTCACCGTCAGAGGCAACAGCGCCTGAGACGTCCGTCCCGCCAGCAACCCTCCGTCACCCACCCGTGACGACCGCCATGGTCGCTTTTTCGCCCCGGCTTCAGTAGCATTGCGGCCTCGAAAAATGGAGGTCTGTCATGGGTATCAAATGCGGTATCGTCGGTCTGCCCAACGTGGGCAAATCCACCCTGTTCAACGCGCTCACCAAAGCGGGGATTGATGCCGAGAACTTCCCGTTCTGCACCATTGAACCCAATACCGGTGTGGTGCCGATTCCTGACCCACGTCTGGACAAGCTGGCCGCCATTGTGGAGCCGGAGCGCGTCCTGCCCGCCACCATGGAATTCGTGGATATCGCTGGCCTGGTGGCCGGGGCCTCCAAGGGGGAAGGCCTGGGCAACAAGTTCCTGGCCAACATCCGCGAGACCAATGCCATCGCCCATGTCGTCCGCTGTTTCGATGACGAGAACGTGGTGCACGTCGCCGGCAAGGTGTCGCCGCTGGATGATATCGCCGTGATCAACACCGAACTGGCCCTGGCCGATCTGGATACCGTGGAGAAATCCCACCTGCGCGCCACCAAGGCCGCCAAGGGCCAGGACAAGGATGCCAAGGGGCTGCTGCCGATCCTGGACAAACTGCTGCCCGCCCTGAATGAAGGGGAGCCGGCCCGCTCCGTGGAGCTGGACGACGATGAGCGCAAAGCCCTGAAAAGCCTGAACCTGCTCACCCTCAAACCCACCATGTACATTGCCAACGTGGATGAGGACGGCTTCGAGAACAACCCCATGCTGGAGGCGGTCCGCGAACTGGCGGAAAAGGAAAATGCGTCCGTGGTACCGATCTGCGCCAAGATCGAGTCGGAAATCGCCGAACTGGACGATGAAGAACAAGCCGACTTCCTGGCCGATCTGGGCATGGAAGAGCCGGGCCTGAACCGGGTGATTCGCGCCGGCTTCCAGCTGCTGGGCCTGCAGACCTATTTCACCGCCGGCAAGAAGGAGGTCCGCGCCTGGACCGTAAAGGTAGGAGCCACCGCCCCCCAGGCCGCCGGCGTGATCCATACGGATTTCGAGAAAGGCTTCATCCGCGCTGAAGTGACCGCCTACGACGATTACGTGGAGCACAATGGTGAAGCCGGCGCCAAGGATGCCGGCAAATGGCGCCTGGAAGGCAAGGAATACATCGTCAAGGACGGCGACGTGGTGCACTTCCGGTTTAACGTCTAGTTGCAAGTAACAAGTTTCAAGCTGCAACGCGAACCTGGCATTGCAAATCTGAAACGAAAGAGGCCGCGCCCAGAGTTTGGGCGCGGCCTCTTCACTTTCAGCACGCGAAAAATCTTTTTCGCGTTGTAACTTTCAACTTGAAACTTGCAACTGCTCTTCAGTCTGTGCCGCCGGCATTCACCGGCTCGAAGTCCTCATCCTTCAACTCCGGCAATTTCTCGTCACACCCCTGGATGCCCTGCTTCTTCAGGTTGGTGCAGACCCGGTCCAGCTTCTTGTCCACGGCATGCATATGATCAAGCAGCAGATGGATCGCCTCGGCCACCGGGTCGGGCATGTCGTTGCTGACCCCGTAGGCCTGGAAACCGATTTTTTCCGCCATTTCCTGACGATTCTTTTCCTGCTCGGTAACCGGCTTGCTGACCACCCGACCGGGTATACCGATGACGGTGGCGCCTTCGGGGACTTCCTTGGTCACCACAGAATTGGAACCGATTTTGGCATTCTTGTGCACGGTGAACGGGCCCAGTACCTTGGCACCGGCCCCCACTACCACGCCGTCTTCCAGGGTCGGGTGGCGCTTGCCCTTGTTCCAACTGGTTCCCCCCAGGGTGACACCATGGTAGAGCGTCACATCATCCCCGATCTCCGCGGTTTCACCGATCACCACGCCCATGCCGTGATCGATAAAGAAGCGCCGGCCAATCTTGGCACCGGGATGGATCTCGATACCGGTCAACCACCGGGAGAACGTGGAAATCAGACGCGCCAACTGCTTGAAGTTACGCCGCCACAGACCATGGGCCAGACGATGAAACAACACCGCATGCAGCCCCGGGTAGTTCAGCAACACTTCCAGCGTGTTACGCGCCGCCGGGTCCCGGTGGAATACCGACGCGATGTCCTCGCGTACTCGATCAAACATAGCTACCTCGTCTTGGGCATAGCCGGCTGGATGCTCGTAAACCGCCGGGGTTACTTGCCATCATCCCGCTGCATGGACTTTTCCAGCGCCACCAGCACACCGCGCAGAATACTCATTTCCATTTTGTCCGGTCGCGCACGCATAAACAAACGACGCATGCGGGTCATCACCTGGCCGGGCTGTTGGGGATTCAGAAAGCCACTCTGGGCCATCACCGTTTCCAGGTGATCCAGAAAACCGGTGACGGCGTCATTGCTGGCCAATGGTTCATCCCAGAACATCTCCGGCAGGGGCATGGCTTCCCGGCGAGAGCGGGCTTCCTTGAGATCAAACTCGTCCCCCAACAGGGCCAGTCGCAGCTCGTAACTGATCAACTGCACCGCCGAGGCCACATTCAGGACCCCGTATTCCGGATTGGTGGGCACACTCACGTGCAGGTTACAGCGGCGCAGCTCGTCATTGGTCAGACCGCGATCCTCACGCCCGAACAACACCGCAATACGGGTGTCAGCCGGCTCATGGGACAATTGCGCCGCCAGCTGTCGAGGCGTCAGACAGGGCCAGGGGATACGCCGCTGACGGGCGCTGGTACCGATAACCAGAGTCGCGCCCTCCAGGGCCTCATCCAGAGACTCGCAGACGTGCGCCGCTTCCAGAACATCGCCGGCGCCAGAGGCCCGGGCAGTGGCCTCTACGGAAGGATAGTCGCGGGGCTGGACCAGCCGCAGGTCCGACAGACCCATGGTTTTCATGGCTCGGGCAGCGGCCCCGATATTGCCGGGATGGGTGGTTTCCACCATCACAATACGCACATTCTCTAGCATGAAAGCTCTCTGTAAACGGGTCTGGCCGGAAAAGGTCGCAATGTTATCATGAGATCCTGCGATTTTTCCCTTACTCTGGCCGCTCTGGCAGCCACGAAGGAGCAATTAACCGGCTGCCACCGCTGCCCTGAGCGCAACGGCTCTGCTACAATCCGCGCCCCGGCAAGGCCCCCTGGCCCGCCGGCGCTCTTTGACAACTTTTTTTGAGGACAGATGCATGCATGCGCCGCAAGTGAACATTGCCCTGCGAGCCGCCCGTCAGGCGGGTAACCTGATTCGTCGTGCTGCCGAAAGCAGCGACCCGGTATCTGTCAGCAAGAAGGGCATGAACGACTTTGTCACCGAGGTGGACCGTGCCGCTGAGCAGCGCATCATCGAGGTGATCCGCAAGGCTTACCCGGACCATGGCATCCTCGCAGAAGAATCCGGACAGAGCGATGGCAGCGGAGAAGGGGCCGATTATCAGTGGGTCATCGATCCGCTGGACGGTACCACCAACTTCATTCATGGATTCCCGCAGTTCTGCGTCTCCATTGCCCTCAAGATCAAGGGCAAGGTGGAGCATGCCGTGATCTACGATCCCAACCGGGATGAAGAATTCACCGCCAGCCGAGGTCGAGGCGCCGCCCTGAACGGTCGCCGTATCCGCTGCACCAACCGGGCGGGCCTGGAAGGGTGCCTGATTGGCACCGGCTTCCCGTTCCGCAAGGATCAGGCACCGCATATGGATGCCTATCTGGGCATGTTTGCCGATATCGCCGCCAGCACCGCTGGCCTGCGCCGCCCCGGTTCTGCGGCGCTGGATCTGGCCTGGCTGGCCGCTGGTCGCCTGGACGGTTTCTTCGAATTCGGGCTGGCCGAGTGGGATATGGCGGCCGGCGCCCTGCTGATCACCGAAGCCGGTGGCCTGGTGGGCGACCTCAGTGGCGGACACAAATATCTGGAAAGCGGCGGCATTGTTGCTGGCAGCCCCAAGGTGTTCAAGGGCCTGCTGCAGAAGATCAAACCGCACCTGAACGAGGGGTTGCGTCGGTAGTTGCAAGTGACAAGTTGACAGTTTCAACGCGGCTCCGGCAAGTTGCCAAGCGATTTGCCCAGGAGCCGCGCCGAAATGCAAAGATCAAAATCTTAGCGTCATCAAGCCCCCTTTGAGTTTCCATGAATCGCGGCAACATCCATCCCAGCTCCCCCCAACCCCATCCCGCGTTGCAACTTGCTCCTGTTTTTCCTTAGACCCCGAATCGATTTTTTGCTTCCGGCATGGACATCTCGTCTTGCTTTGCTAGCGTAATACGCAACACGGTGCAAAACGTTCGGGAGATGCGTAATGACGGTAAGCCTCACTGACAACGCCCTGTTCCGCCAGCAGTGCTATATCAATGGCCGCTGGTGCGATGCGGATGACGGCGCCACCTTTACCGTGACCAATCCGGCCACCGACGCCCCCCTGGGTAGCGCCCCACGCATGGGGGAAGCCGAAACCCGTCGTGCCATTGATGCCGCCCATGCCGCCTTTCCGGCCTGGCGTGACATGCCCGCCGCCCAACGGGCCGGGCGACTGGAAACCTGGCATGATCTGATGATGGAGCATCAGGACGACCTGGGGCGGCTGATGACCCTGGAGCAGGGCAAGCCCCTGGCAGAGGCCAAGGGCGAGATTGCCTATGCCGCCTCCTTCCTCAAGTGGTTTGCCGAAGAAGCCCGGCGCGCCTATGGGGACACCATCCCGGCGGCCAAACCCGGTCAGCGCATTGTGGTGATCAAGCAACCCATCGGCGTGACCGCTGCCATCACCCCCTGGAACTTCCCCTCATCCATGATCACCCGCAAGGCCGGTGCCGCCCTCGCCGCCGGCTGCACCATGGTGGTCAAACCCGCCAGCGCCACCCCCTACTCGGCCTTGGCGCTGGCAGAACTGGCCGAGCGCGCCGGAATTCCCGCCGGTGTCTTCAGCGTGATTACCGGTAGCGCCGGTGCCATCTCCACCGCTCTGACGGATTCTCCCATTGTCCGCAAATTGAGCTTCACCGGTTCTACGGAAGTGGGCTCCAAGCTGATGGCCCAGTGCGCCAAACATATCCAGAAGGTGTCACTGGAGCTGGGCGGTAATGCGCCTTTCATCGTCTTTGACGATGCCAACCTGGACAAGGCCGTGGAAGGCGCCATGGCAAGCAAGTTCCGCAACACCGGCCAGACCTGCGTCTGCGTCAACCGCTTTCTGGTGCAGGACAGCATCCATGACGCCTTCGTGGAAAAGCTCAAAGATGCCATCGAATCCATGAAGGTGGGCGATGGCATGGAGGACGGCGTCACCCAGGCCGCCCTGATCAACCGGGACGCTGCCGACAAGGTCATGGAGCATCTGGAAGATGCTCTCGGCAAGGGTGCCAGAGTCGTGACCGGCGGCCAGCGCCACGAACGCGGTGGCAGCTTCGTGCAACCCACCCTGATCACCGGCGTGACCACCGATGCGCAACTGTGTCAGGAAGAGACCTTCGGACCGCTGGCTGCGGTGATCCCGTTCCGCACAGAAGACGATGCCATCCGCATCGCCAACGATACCCCCTACGGTCTAGCGGCCTATTTTTACAGTGACAACATCCACCGCTGCTGGCGCGTTGCCGAAGCGCTGGAAAGCGGCATGGTCGGTGTGAATGAAGGCCTGATCTCCAACGCCGCCGCCCCCTTTGGCGGGGTCAAGGAGTCCGGGCTGGGCCGGGAAGGCTCACACCAGGGCATGGACGAGTACCTGGAAGACAAGTATCTGTGTATGGGTAGCTGAAAGACAGGAACAAGTGACACGTTGACAGTTTCAACGCGGTTATAGGTCTTCGGGTTTTCTATCCACGTGCCCGCGCCCACGCCTAGACGCGGGAGCAAGACTTGAAAACCCAAAAAGAAGGACGTCGCGTTGCAACTTGAAACTTGTAACTTGCCACTCGGAGTTACGGATGACGCAAACGCTGAACATCGCACTGCTCCCCGGTGATGGCATCGGGCCGGAGGTCATGGAGGTGGCGGAAGCCGTGCTCAATCTGCTGATACAACGCTATCGGCTACCGCTGAGCCACGCCCGTTTCAACTGGCCCTCCCACGCCTGGCATCAGGCTCACGGGCAGATGATGCCGGATGATGCCGTGACGCAGCTGCGAGACTTCGATGCCATTCTGCTGGGCGCGTTGGGCGACCCCGGGCCCCTGGATGATCCTTACCGCTTTGTGCTCTCCGACAGCATCTCCCTCGCGCCCCTGCTGACATTCCGCAAGCAAATGGACTTGTGGGCCTGCGAACGCCCCGCCCGCTGGATCCCCGGCGCGACGCAGTATCTGGCTGACCCGCGCGCCAACGAGGTGGACATGCTGGTGATCCGGGAAAACAGCGAAGGGGAATATAGCGGTCAGGGCGGACGTCTGGCCGCTGGCACCCCCCAGGAAGTGGCCACCCAGGTGGAAGTCTTCACCGCCCGTGCCACGGAAAGACTGATCCGTCATGCCTTCCAGCGCGCCCGCCAACGGGCCGCCCAGCGTGATACCCCACGGCAGTTCAAGGACGGCAAGCATGCTCAGGTGTGCCTGATTACCAAGCGCAACGCCCAGCCTTTCTGGGGCGATCTGTACACAGAGACGTTCCACCGTATCGCTGCCGATTTCCCGGATGTGGATATCCACCATGAACTGGTGGACGCAGCCTGCATGAAGTTCGTGCAATGTCCCTGGCGGTTTGACGTGGTCGTCGCCAGCAATCTACACGGCGACATCCTCACCGATCTGGCTGCCGTACTGTGTGGGGGACCCGGGCTGGCGCCGTCTGCCAATCTGAATCCCGACGCACCGGCGCTGCCGGCCCTGTTCGAGCCAGTTCATGGCAGTGCCCCGGATATTGCCGGCAAGAATCAGGCAGACCCCCGCGCCACCCTGATGAGCCTGGCCATGCTACTGGATTATCTGGCCCCCCATCACCCGGCCATCGGCAGTGCGGCACAACATCTGCATGACATGATCAAGGCGGATCTGGCCCAGGCGGCCAGTGGCGAAGCGTTCCCGGGAACCCGGGAAACCGGACAACGACTGTGTCAGTGGCTGACCGCCTGAGCGGCCACACTGGCAAGCCAACAACAGGAAGGAGGCGTCATGAGTCACTTGTCCCCCCTGCTGGTGCAATCCAGCGGTATCTGTGCAGAGCGCGGCGAAGGAAGCTGGCTCTACGACAAGGATGGCAACCGCTGGCTGGATTTCACGTCCGGTATCGGCGTCACGTCCACCGGCCACTGTCACCCCCAGGTGGTGGCCGCTGCCCAGACCCAGGTAGCCAAGCTGGTCCATGCCCAGTACGCCACGGTCACCCATCCGAACATGCTCACCCTTACCGACCGACTGTATGAGCATCTTCCCAAAGGGCTCGATGCGGTGGCCTTTTCCAATTCCGGCAGCGAATCCGTGGAAGCCGCCATTCGACTGGCACGCCAGGCGACCGGTCGTCCCAACCTGATTGCCTTCCGCGGCGGGTTTCACGGCCGCACCCTGGCGGCAGCCTCCCTGACCACCTCTACCAGCAAGGTCCGTACCGGCTGGCAGCCGTTGATGGCCGGGGTCAGCATTGCGCCCTTCCCCCATGCCTATCGCTATCAGCAGGACATGGACACCTGTGTGGCGGACTGTCTCCGGGAGCTGGACCATATTTTCGCCACCGAGTGCAACCCGGCGGACACTGCCGCCATGATCATCGAACCCGTCCAGGGCGAGTATGGCTATTACCCGGCCAGCGAGGCGTTCATGCAGGGGCTTCGCGAACGGTGCGACAAGCACGGCATCCTGCTGATCGCAGACGAAATCCAGGCCGGTTACGGGCGTACCGGCAAATTCTGGAGCCACGAACACTTCGCAGTAAAACCGGACATCGTGATCACCGCCAAGGGGCTTGCCAGCGGCTACCCGCTATCCGCCATCGCCGCCAGCAAAGGCTTGATGGCGCATGGCTATCCGGGCTCTCAGGGCGGTACCTATGGCGCCAACGCGGTGGCCTGTGCAGCCGCCTTGGCGACCCTGGACGTGATCGAGAACGAACAGCTGGTGAACCGCGCCGACACGCTGGGCCAACAGCTACGCCAGAAACTGGCCGCACTTCAGGCACAGCACGACTGTATCGACGAAATTCGGGGCATGGGCCTGATGCTGGGTCTGGAGATTGTCAGCGCCCCCCACACCCCCGACGGCGAGCGGGCCGCCCGGCTGATCAAGCACTGTGAAACCCACGGCCTGCTGATGCTGCGTTGTGGCAGCCAGGGTCAGGTTGTCCGCTGGCTACCACCGCTCACCGTCAGCGAAGCAGAAATCGACAAGGCGGTAGAACTGTTCGCCGCTGCACTGAAAGAAACGTGAGTGACAAGGTTCAAGTTGTAACGCGCCGAAACCTTTACCGGTTTCAAGCTTTGAACCCGCGAACAATCTCTGGTCGCGACATCAGAGCGCAAAGAAAGCAGAGGCTTTTATCCGCGTTGTCACTTTCAACTTGAAACTTGCCACTGAACCCAAGGAGACCCGATGAGCGAGACCACCATTACCGTACTGCTGGCCGAAGACGAGCCCTCCCTGCCCGGTCTGGACAGTCTGGCAGGGCATGCCCGGATCCGTGAAGCCCGTACGCCTGAGCAGCTGAAAGCCGCTCTGCCGGACACTCAGGTGTTGGTGGTCACCGATTTCCGTACCGGCCTGCTGGAAGACGTGTGGCCGGAACACTGCCCCGTGCAGTGGGTGCATGCCACCAGCGCCGGCGTGGATGCACTGATGATCGGCCCGATCAAGCACAGTGACATCGTGGTCACCAACGCCCGTGGCATATTTGATCGAGGCATTGCTGAATACGTGCTTGGCGCCTTGCTGCTATTTGCCAAGGACACCCTGACCAACCTGTCACTACAGGCTGATCACCGCTGGCAGCACCGGGAAACCCGCCTGCTTAACGGCAGCCAGGCTCTGATCGTGGGCGCCGGCTCCATCGGCCGGGAAGTGGCCGGCATCCTGCGCGCCATGGGCATGCAGGTGATTGGCACCGCACGCCATGCCCGTCAGGACAGTGCATTCGATCGGGTGCACCGGCAGCAGGACTTGCCTGCTCTGCTGGGCGATGCGGACTATGTGGTGATCACTGCCCCGCTCACACCCGAGACCGATGGCCTGTTTGATGCGGCCCAGTTTCGACGTATGAAACCGGGGGCGGTACTGGTCAATGTGGGACGCGGACCGATTGTGCAGACGGACGCACTGCTCCAGGCCCTGCAAACCCGCCGGCTCTCCGGCGCGGCGCTGGACGTGTTCGAACAGGAACCCCTGCCTGCGGATCACCCATTGTGGGAACAGCCCAATGTGATGCTCTCCGCGCATATGGCCGGGGATTTCATCGGCTGGCGCGCGGCTCTCGGCCAGCAGTTTATCGACAACTTTCATCGCTGGCGCCGGGGCCAGCCCCTGGCAAACCCGGTCAGCAAGGAACATGGCTATGTAAGCAACGCCTGACGTCGGCAACCGGGTTATCACTGGCCGCTGACGTTCGGCACATGGCGTCAATCAGGAGGATCGCCGATGAGCAACGACGTACTGACCATGAGCGCTCAGGCGCTAAAAACCGCCTACCAGGCGGGCGCCCTGTCTCCCGTGGAGGTCTGTAACACCCTGCTGGACCATGTGGAAAAGCACGACGATGCGCTCAACGCCTGGTGCCTGATTGACAGGGACACCACCCTGCAATGGGCAAGAGACGCAGAGCAACGTTACCAGAACGGCACCGCCTCGGGGCTGCTTGATGGCATCCCGGTGGGCGTAAAGGATGTCTTCCTGACGCCCATGTGGCCCACCCTGAAAGGCTCCCGCACCATTGATCCAGCCTCCACCCTGGAAAAACGCTCACCGGCGGTGGCCGCCCTGGAGCGCCATGGCTATGTACCGCTGGGCAAGACCACCACCCCGGAATTCGGCTGGAAGGGGGTCACCGACAGTCCCCTCTGTGGCCCCACCAACAACCCCTGGGACCCGAGCAAGACCGCCGGCGGCAGCAGTGGCGGCAGCGCCGCGGCCGTCTCCGCCGGGATGGTCCCCATGGCGCTGGGTACCGATGCCGGCGGCTCCATCCGCATTCCCGCCGCCTTTTGCGGTATCGTCGGTCACAAGCCCACCTTTAGCGAAGTGCCCCACTGGCCGGCCAGCCCCTTCGGCACCCTGGCCCATGCCGGCCCCATGACCCGCACCGTGGCCGATGCCGCCCTGATGATGCAGGTGCTCACCGAAGCGGATCCCCGCGACAGCCTTGCCGCCCCGCGCCGCAACACCGATTACCTGGCCGCCTTGCATCAGCCCATGAAAGGGCTGCGCATCGCCCTGAGTACCACCCTGGGCTATGTGGATGTGAATCCGGACATCGAGAAAGCCGTCCATGAAGCAGCACGGGTATTCGAAGCCCTCGGCGCCACCGTCACCGAAGCCGATCCCGGTTTCAGCAACCCGCTGGCCGCGTTCAGCCATCTCTTCTACAGCGGTGCCGCCAATGCCATGCGTGACCTGGGAGAACGTCAGCGCAACCAGATGGATCCGGCACTGGTGGAGGTGGCATGCAAGGCGGAGAAACTGTCCATGCTGGATTACCTTGGCGCCATGAATGAACGCATGGCGGTAAGCGAGCGCATGGCCCTGTTCCATACCCGTTACGATCTGCTGATCACTCCCACCCTGCCGCTGGATGCCTTCGACACCAATCGGGAAGTCCCCGTGGACTGGCCCAGCACCCGCTGGCCCACCTGGACGCCCTTTACCTACCCCTTCAACCTGACTGGCCAGCCGGCGCTGTCAGTACCGATGGGGCTGACCCACGATGGCTTGCCAATGGGCCTGCAGATTGTCGGGGCACGATTTGACGATGCCCGGGTACTGGCCGCCGGCCACGCCTTTGAACAGGCGCAGCCATTCGTTCACCTGCCGTCCATGCTGCAGGAATAAAGCGGAATCCACGCTACCCGAAGGAGCGGCGTTCGCGGCGCGATAAAAACCTGGATAAAAGACATTGTCGCCACAGAGAACACGGAACACACAGAGTTAAACCCCGATGTCTCATTGATCTCTGTGTCCGCTGTGGTGAATACCGCTTTTAAGGCGTTGCTATCGCGCCACGAGCGACGCTCCTACGGAAACGGTATTGCGAGAAAGGAGAACAGGATGGGCAATATCAATCTGGATACGGATTTCTACGAAAGCGAAGACCCGATCTGGAACCCGGCACTGCTTACCATTCCGGTACCGGGGATTCGCCGAATGGTGAATCTGGCATCGGATCTGGAGGATGTGATTCATCTTTCCATTGGCCAACCGGATTTCAAACCACCGGGCCACGTGATCCAGGCGGGCGTGGACGCCCTGAACGCCGGCCAGACCGGGTACACCATGGATGCCGGCTTGCCGGAGCTGCTGGAAGCGCTGGCAGACTATTACAGCCAGCGCTACCAACGTCCCCTGGTGCCAGAGAATCTGATGATTACCACCGGTGCCACGGAAGCCATCTATCTGGCACTGACAGCCACCTCGGCACCCGGTCGGGAGTTTATCGTACCTGACCCCTCCTTCATGCTTTATGGCCCCCTGATTCGCATGAACGGCGGTACCGTACACAGCATTCCCACCCGGGCCGAGAACAATCACCAGCTGGACCCCCAGGAAGTGATTGATGCCATGGGACCGAACACCTTTGCGGTGATTCTCAATTCCCCCAGCAATCCCACTGGCACTCTCTACCCGCGGGAAACCGTGGAAGCCATCGTTGAAGAAGCCGCCTATCGGGGCATTCATGTGATCAGTGACGAGGTCTACGACCACCTGATCTACGATGGCAAGGAGTACCCCAGCGTATTGTCCTGCTGTTCAGATCTGGACCACGTGATGGTGATCAGCAGTTTCTCGAAAACCTTCTCCATGGCCGGCATGCGCATCGGCTGGCTGATTGGCAGTCAGGGCGCCATCAAGAAACTGCGTCGCTATCACATGTTCACCACCACCGTGGCCAACACCCCCTGCCAATGGGCCGGCGTCGCCGCCCTGCGCGGTAGCCGCCAGTTCATCGACAACATGGTGAGCGAATACCAGCACCGCCGGGACCGTCTGGTAGAGCTGGTGGGCCAGACGCCGCACCTGACCGGATACCGCCCGGACGGCGCCTTCTACCTGTTCCCGTCCTTGCCGGAAGGGGTAGACGGGGCCAATGTGGCGCTGAAGTTGTTGCGCGAAACCGGTGTCTGCACTATTCCCGGTGACACCTTCGGCGAAGCCGGCAGGCATGCCTTGCGCATCAGCTACTCCACCTCTCTGGATCAGATCGAGGAGGCATTCGACCGGATCATTCCATGGATGAAGAAACAGAACTTCTCGTGAAGCCTCAAGCTGCAAGCTACAACGCGACGATGGCCTTAAAAACGACAAGGCCGTGCCCGCGATTGATTACTGGAATTGTGCGCGGGCAAGGCGTCAGAAACTCCTGACCCACTTTTCCGTGTTGTCGCTTGAAGCTTGCCCCTCCATCGCCTGCGGGCAGGCTCCCACCGCAGCACCAAACCAAAAAAGCCGCGAACGAATCGCGGCTTTTTGGGTTTTAGCTGTTAACTATTCACGGTTAACTGCTCTTATGGCATTTCATCAATTTCTTCCGGCTCGGGGATCAGGAAGTCTTCCTTGCTGACATTCATCAGGAACAGAATGTTGGTGACCACATAGATGGAGGAATACGTCCCCACCAGCACACCCACAATCAGAGCTTCGGAAAACGCCTTCATCACTTCCCCACCAAAGAAGAACAGTGCGACCAATACCAGCAAGGTGGTCGCCGAGGTATTGATGGTGCGGGTGAATGTCATGTTGATCGCGCTATTGATAATGGCTTCCGGGTCGGTCTCGCGCGTATTACGGAAATCGTCACGAATACGGTCCGCCACCACGATGGAGTCATTGAGCGAGTAACCGATCAAGGCCAGCACCGCCGCCAGCACCGTCAGATCAAACGGCCACTGCACCAGGGAGAACAGGCCCAGAACCAGAATCACGTCGTGGAACAAGGCTACCACCGTGGCGACCCCAAACTTGTTGGAAAAGCGGAACCAGACGTAAATCATCATCAGCCCCAACGCCAACAACATAGCGGTACCGGACTCGTCACGCAGTTCGTCGCCCACCTGGGGCCCCACGAATTCCACTTTCAACAGTTCCAGATCCGCGTTGCTGGCCTTGAGTGCCTCGTATACCGCCTGGCCGACCTTGTCCGCGTCTTCCCCTTCCTTCGGAGCAACCCGGATATTCACTTCCTTCGGAGAGCCGTAGTGCTGCACCACCGCATCACCGAAGCCCGCCTCGGACAGATCGGCCCGGGACTGTGACAGTTCCACATCCACCGGGCTTTTCACCACTACAGTGGTCCCACCGGTAAAGTCCAGCCCCAGGTTCAGGCCACGGGTCACCAGCAGGATCACCGATACAATCACCAGCACCACGGACAGGATGCCCAGGGGCTTGCGGGCGGCCATAAAATTGATGTTCATGTTTGTCTTGCTCATCGCCATCACCGCCTTAGATACTCAGTTTCGCCGGCGCGCGGGCACCGCGACCGTAGATCATTTCCACCATGGCACGGGTACCAATGATGGACGTGAACATGGACGTGAGGATGCCGATGAACAAGGTCACGGCAAAGCCTTGTACCGACCCGGTCCCTGCAGCAAACAGGATCACCGCCACGATCAGGGTGGTGATATTGGCATCCAGAATCGTGGTAAAGGCCTTGGCATACCCTTCCTCGATCGCCTGCCGGGGCTTGAGCCCGCGGCGCAGATCCTCACGGATACGTTCGAAGATCAGTACGTTGGCATCCACCGCCATCCCCACGGTCAGCACGATCCCGGCAATACCCGGCAGGGTCAGGGTGGCACCGGGGATCAGGGACATGATGCCGACGATGATCACCAGGTTGCCCAGCAGTGCCACGTTGGCCACCAGACCGAAAACCTTGTACCAGACCACCATGAAGATCAGTACCAGCGCCAACCCCAGCGCCATGGACTTGAGGCCGGCTTCGATATTTTCCGCCCCCAGGCTCGGCCCTACGGTCCGCTCCTCGACGATACTCACTGGGGCTGCCAGGGAGCCGGCCCGCAACAGCAGCGCCAGCTCGGAGGCCTCCGCCGGGTTGTCCAGGCCGGTGATCCGGAAGCGGCTACCCAGCGTGTCCTGGATGGTCGCTACATTGATCACATAGCGGTCCGTGGTGCTGACCATCTTCTCGACGGTGTTGCCATCGGCATCCACAGAACGCTGCACATCGGTCTTGGTCTCGATGAACAGCACGCCCATGGGGTTGCCCACGTTCTTGCCGGTGATGCGCTGCATGCGCTTGGCGCCATCGCCATCCAGAGTCACATTCACTTCCGGGGAACCGTTCTGCTGGTCAAAGCCCATGCGCGCATCAATGACCTGGTCACCGGTAGCGATCTTGGATTTGTGCAACGCCACGATCCGGCCTTCCTGTCCCTTGAAGGGAAAGAATTCCAGTCCTGGCGGAGCCACCCCGGTGCGCAGTCGCGCCGCAGACACGCCGTTATCGACCAGTCGGAACTCCAGAGTGGCAGTCCGGCCCAGAATCCGGCGAGCCTGGGAGGCATCCTGGATGCCCGGCAGCTGCACGACAATTCGATCGGCACCCTGGCGCTGAACGACCGCTTCCGCCACGCCCAACTCATTGACCCGCTTGTTGAGGGCCGTGCGGTTCTGATCCACCGCATAGTCCTGCATTTCCTTGAGGGCAGTCTCGTTGAGTGTCATCACCACTTGCGGGGTGTCGCCGGCGGGCTTCATGGCAAAATTATCCAGCGCCCGCCGCAGGGGTGCCCGCGCCGCATCCGCCGCCACCTGGTCGGCAAACGTGGCCGTAATGGTGGTGCCATCCACTTCCACGCTGCGATAACGCACGCCGGCATCACGGAGAGTGAGTTTGGCGTTTCCCGCCCAGGCGTCCATGCGACTGGTTACCACCTCGTCCATGTCGACCTGAAGCAGGAAGTGCACGCCTCCCCGCAGATCCAGCCCCAGGTTCATGGGGCTGGCCCCCACTGCCCGCAGCCATTGCGGCGTCGTCGCGGCCAGGTTCAGGGCCACCACATAATTATCGCCCAGCAAGTTGGCGGCGATCTCACGGGCACGCAACTGCGCTTCCGTGTCGCTCATGCGCACCAGCAGAGAGGTACCCACGATTTCGCCGGGGCCGTGATTCAGGCCAGCATCATCCAGGGCACCCAGCACCCTTTGACGGGCCACGTCGGACACTTCACCACCGGCTTCGGCATGACTGATCTGGATGGCCGGGGCATCGGGGTACAGGTTGGGGAGCGCATAGAGACCGCAGACGAAGAGTGCGGCCATGAGCAGGAAAAATTTCCAGCGGGGGTAGCGGGTCATAGCTCTTTCCGGTGTTGCCGGTCCTTTCGGCCTGGCATTGAAGCCATTGTGTCTTCAACCCCAGACGGTGCAGACGGACGCTGCCTGCAAAAAGCCCCGTACTGGACGGGGCTGACCGTTGTTTTTAGATAGACTTGATGGTGCCTTTGGGCAGGGTCGCCTGAACACTGGCTTTCTGCAGTTTGATTTCCAGGTTGGTGCCGATTTCCACCACCACGAAATCATCGGTGACCTTGGTGATCTTGCCCAGGATACCGCCGCTGGTGACCACCTCATCGCCCTTGCTCAGGCTTTCCACCAGGTTCTTGTGCTCCTTGGCGCGCTTCTGCTGCGGACGGATCAGGAAGAAGTAGAACACCACCATCATCACCACCAGCATGATCAGCTCCACGCCGCCGGGGCCGGCAGGCGCAGCCTGAGCGTAGGCCGGGGACAGCATGGCAGTCGCCAGCAGGGCCAGGAAGGAACGCATTG
Organism: Pseudomonadota bacterium; assembly: GCA_036230225.1. Taxonomy (GTDB): domain Bacteria; phylum Pseudomonadota; class Gammaproteobacteria; order Pseudomonadales; family Alcanivoracaceae; genus Alcanivorax. The sequence goes on from JAZAJX010000120.1 coordinate 16,819, forward strand.
CGATTTTCATTGCTTACTCCAATCGATAAAAAGCTACAGCGCAGGCGTTTTCTGGCCGCGCGCTGCATAGAAGTCGTCCACAAAGGCGGACAATGTACCCCCTTCAATGGCCCCCCGCAATCCAGCCATCAGGCGCTGGTAATAGCGCAGGTTATGGATGGTATTGAGCTGGGAGCCCAGCATTTCATTGCAGCGATCCAGATGGTGCAGATAGCTACGGGAGAAATGCTGACAGGTATAGCAATCACAATCCGCCTCCAGGGGGGAGAGGTCATGACGGTGTTTGGCATTGCGGATCTTGATCACCCCTTCAGCAGTGAACAGATGGCCATTGCGGGCGTTACGGGTGGGCATGACGCAGTCAAACATGTCCACGCCACGACGCACCGCTTCCACGATGTCATCCGGCTTGCCTACCCCCATCAGATAACGGGGGCGGTCCTGCGGCATGTGCGGGGTCAGGTTGCCCAGGGTTCGCAGCATTTCGTCCTGCGGTTCACCGACACTGAGGCCGCCCACCGCGTAGCCGTCAAAACCGATATCCACCAGGCCGGCCAGGGATTCGCGGCGCAGGCCGTCGTACATTCCCCCCTGGACAATACCGAAGCAGGCGGCATCGTTGCCTTCATGGGCCGCCTTCGAGCGCTTCGCCCAGCGCAGGGAGAGCTCCATGGACTCCCGGGCCTGCTGCTCCGTGGCTGGAAACGGGGTGCACTCATCGAAGATCATGCAGATGTCACTGCCCAGGGAGCGCTGTACTTGCATGGCCCGCTCTGGCGTCAGCTCCACCTTGTCACCATTGATGGGGTTCTTGAATACCACGCCCTGTTCGGAAATCTTGCGCATCTCGCCCAGGCTGAACACCTGAAAGCCCCCGGAATCGGTGAGAATGGGCTTGTCCCACTGCATGAAGCCGTGCAGGGAACCATGGGCTTCGATCACGTCGGTCCCGGGACGCAGCATCAGGTGGAAGGTATTGCCCAGGCAGATTTCCGCACCGGTATCGGCCAGATCCTTGGGCAGCATGCCCTTCACGGTGCCGTAGGTACCCACCGGCATGAAAGCCGGCGTCTGGATCGTGCCGCGGGGAAAGGTAATCTCGCCACGACGGGCATCCCCATCCGTGGTCTTCAGGGAAAATTGCATGCGAGACATCAGTCCCCCTCTTCGGTGGACACATCCACCCTTTCAATGAACATGGCATCGCCGTAACTGAAGAAACGGTACTCTGCCTCAATCGCTGCCTGATACGCCGCCATGACCCGTTCCTTGCCGGCAAAGGCACTGATCAGCATCAGCAGGGTGGATTTGGGCAGGTGGAAATTGGTCACCAGACAGTCCACCAGTCGGAAACGGTATCCCGGGTAGATGAAGATATCGGTCTCGCCTTGCCCGGCCATCAACCCACCAGACTGACTGGCCGCTTCCAGGGCACGCAGGGCCGTGGTCCCCACTGCAACCACGCGTCCACCACCGGCATGGGTCTGGGCCACCTGCTCCACCAGAGATTCCGGAATCTGGTAGCGCTCACTATGCATGTGGTGGTCTTCTACCTTGTCCACGCGCACGGGCTGAAAGGTCCCCGCGCCGACATGGAGGGTCACGAAACCGATATCAACCCCGTGCCGTGACAGGGCCGCCAGCATCTCGTCATCAAAGTGGAGACCGGCCGTCGGGGCAGCCACAGCTCCCGGCTCGCGAGCATAGACCGTCTGGTAGCGCTCCATGTCTCCGGCTTCGTCCGGGCGATCAATATAGGGAGGCAGGGGCACATGGCCAATCCGTTCCAACGCCCCCAGCAGGGTATCGCAGCCCTGGAACGCCAGAATGAACAGGGCATCCCGACGACCGGTGACCTGGGCCCGCACGCCATCCTCAAACTGCAGCCACGACCCCGGCTTGGGGGACTTGGAGGCGCGCACATGGGCTAGCGCCTCATGGTCGTCCACCACCCGCTCGATCAAGACCTCGACCTTGCCGCCACTGTCCTTCTGGCCGAACAGACGGGCCGGAATCACGCGGGTATCGTTGAAAATCAACAGATCCCCAGGGCGCACATGGCTGAGCAGATCGGGAAATTGCTGATGCTGCAGGGCATCTCGGGTCAGCGCCAGCAAGCGCGCGTCACGGCGCTGGGCGGGCGGATGACGGGCAATCAGCCCGTCAGGAAGTGCAAAATCAAAGTCGTCGACGTTCACGTACTGTACCGGCACGGAAGTTCAAGGGAGGGCAAGGATACCCGCTATTCCGCAGGGAAAAAACACCTCAACATGCCAGCCACATCCATCAACGCCGGTATTACCCGCTTTTCTTCGGCGTCTTCGGCAACTGCACCGTCGCCGTTGCCGACAGCCGGTCATGCAAGGTCTGATGAGGAGCGATCAGCACCACCAGGTAACCGGCACCAAACAGCGCCCAGGACACGCAGGCTCCCAGAAAGCGGGCAACGGTCTGCCACAGCTTCACCGGGCCACCCCGGTAATCCTGCACCTGCAAACGCCAGGCACGCATCCCCAACGTCTGCCCACCGCGCATCCAGAACCAGGCATAAAAAAGCCAGGTTTCCACCAACAATAGCGGAAGCAGTATGCCTCTCAGGTACGCCGGGTCGGCACGAGTCACCCCGTTAATGGATTCTTCAGGCAACCCCGTGTGCGGATACACCAGCACGAAAATGCCGGCGGAGACAAACCACAGCGCCATCACCAGGAAGCCGTCATAGACCAGCGCCATGAGACGTTTGAGCAAACCGGCAGGCTGCAGCTTTTCCATCAGGTCACTCCCATTCCGCAGGGTGCGTCGCCCATAAAAAAGCCCGCACGCAGCGGGCTTTTTTATTCGTTTGGTACCAGAGGCCGGACTTGAACCGGCACGCCCGCGAAGGCAACGGATTTTGAATCCGTCGTGTCTACCAATTCCACCACTCTGGCAGTGGTGCGCGAGTATAACAGCAGATCACGGCTTTGCCAGCCTGAAGGACATTTTTTAGCAGCGAATGCCGAATTCAGGCGCCACTGCTATCCGCCGGGACCGGCAGTATCAGCGACAACCTTGAGCGCGGTCACATTATCGCGGCTTCCGGCAGTGAGCGCGGCCTTGAGGATCGCGGATTCACTGGCCCCCTCCCGCATCAGTCCTGCCAGGTCACCCTGCGACAGTACGGCATGAACCCCATCGGAGGTAAGCAGAAACTGCTGCTCTGGCGCCAACTCAAATCGTGCCTGTGCCATTTGCAGCCGCTCACCAATACCCACCGCCTGATAGATCACGTGGGCACGAGGGTGTGTCATGGCCTGTCGTTCATCAATCTCCCCCGCATCCCGCAACGCCTGCACCGGCGTATGGTCGCGGGTCAGCATGCAGAGGGCATCATCAGCAAACCGATAAAGTCGGGCATCCCCCGCCCACAGCACGGCCGCTTCCTGCCGGTAGATCAGCAAGACCACCACCGTGGCGCCCATGGGTTTGCTGCGCAGATGCATGGCAGCATGATGACGAATGGCATGGTTGGCGCTTTGCAGGGCAGATTCCACCGCCAGCAGGCGATGGCCGATGCCGCCTCCCAGCGGCAGGGACGACAAGGATTCCCGAATGATGGTCGCGGCCAGGTCACCGGCATCGTGCCCGCCCATACCATCAATCACCGCCCACAGCCCATCGCCATCACGGCAGACCAGCGTGTCCTCATTGGCGGGCCGGCGCCCCCTGTGCGAACGCCCCTGCCCCCTCCAGATTGTCATTATTATCGTACTCGTTGCAGCAACCAGATCCCCAGGATCAGACACAGCGCCGGCGGCACGACTGCCGCCATCAGCGGTTCGGTATGGAATACCAGGGACAGTTGGCCAAAGAACTGCTGGCCATAATGGAAAATCAGCCCCGCCACGATGCCCGCTGTCAGACGCAAGCCCATGGTCACTTCCCGCAGGGGCCCGAAGACAAAGGAAATCGCGATCAGCACCATGCCGATGGTCGCCAGGGGCATAAATAGCTTCTGCCAGAAGCTGAGCATGTAATCCGCCGTTTCCAGGCCCTGGCGCTTCAGGTAATCGGTGTATTCAAGCAGCTTGGCCATGGCCAGGTGATCCGGTTCCAGCACGACGATGCTGAGCAACTGGGGGGTCAGCTTGGTTTGCCACTCGGCACTGTCACGGCTGTAGGTTTCCGTTGCCTCATTGGACAGACGCGTCCCCTTGATCCCTTCCAGAGACCAGAAACTACCCTGATAAATGGCCCTTTCCACAAACTGGGTTTCTGCCAGTTTGTGATTATCATCGAAGCGATAGCGGGTCAGACCGTAGAGCACCCCGTTAGGCTGTACCGCATTGATATGAATGAACTCCGGCCCTTCCCGATGCCAATAGCCATATTTGGAACGTAACGCTTCGCCGCCCCCTTCCGCCATGGAACGGTTACTCTGGGCCACCTGTTCACTGTAGGGGGTCAGGTACTCACCCAGCGGGATGGACAAGGCAATCAGCAGAAAAACCGGCCGTAGCACCAGCCAGCTCACCCGCAGCGTGGAGACGCCGGAGGCACGGATTACCGACAATTCGCCGCTGTTGGCCAGCAAGCCGAGACCGATCAGGGTCCCCAGCAGAATGGCCATGGGCAGGTACTCATGCACCCGCCGCGGCGTGGTGGTAAGAATGAACTGTAGCGCCTGCATGGCCTGATAATCACCACGCAGGAATTCCAACTCATAGACAAACCCGAACAGGCAGTCCAACCCGACAATAATCGCCAGAATGGCCAGGGTGGGTATCATCACCGCTCGCCAGAAGTAGCGTTTCAACAATCTCACGCACGCCTCCTGCGACGGAAAATCCGCCCACCGAAATACAACAGAAACACCACCGTCACCGCCACCAGATGCACCCAACCGGTGTGCAGATACCACGGCAGTGCGCCCTGATGGTCCTCAATGGCGCTGCGAGTCACCAGCAACATGCCCACATACAGCATGTAGCCCAGTACCGCGGGAATCAGCCGGTAAAAACGGCCCTGACGGGGGTTGACCCGAGCCAGCGGTATCGCCGCCAACGCCATGATGGGAACCGTCAGGATGAGAGAAATGCGCCACTGCAGCTCGGCCAGGGCATCCCGGCTGCTGTCACGCTCGTCGATCAGTTCCCGGGTGGGACGACCCCGCACCTTCGGGGGGCGGCTGTCGGTGCGCTCCTTGCCGATGCGCACGCGCGCTTCCTTGAAGCCGATTTCCTTGTAATCCAACTGCCCCGGTTTGCCCTGGTACTGAAAACCGTCGGTGAGTAGCAAATAGCTGATCCCGTCTTCCTGCACCAGCTTGCCGCTTTTGGCCCACACCGTCAGCAGCCGATCGGCCTCGCCCCGGGTCTGAAAGCGGGCATCGGCCACGAACACATTTTCCAGCACGCCCTTTTCCCGATTCATGTGCTCGGCGTACGTCGCGCGCTGTGTGTTGCTGGAGCCTTTCACATGGAACCGGCCCGGGGTGAGCAACTCCAGGACCGAACGGTCTTTCTGCTCCTCGAAGATACGGTTCACCTCCGCATCCCCGCGGGGTGTCACATACAGAGAGAACATGCCGACCAGCGTGGTGGCCATCAGGATTGGCACCAGCAATGAACGAACAATTCGCCCGTGCCCCTGACCTCCGGCCTGCAGCACGACCATCTCGTTGTCCATGTGCATCCGCCCGAGGACCAGCAGCAGACCAATATAAAGACTGAGGGGCACGATCATCTGCAGGAATTCCGGCATGCGGAATGCCATCACCAGGAACAGGGCGTCAGCGGCGATTTCACCGGCCGCGGCCTCGGCAAGATATTTGATAAACCGGCCACTGACCAACACCATCACCAGAATAAAGGTGACCATGACCGTGGTCATGAAGACTTGCCGGTTGATATAACGATGAAGAATCAAGGGCTGGCCCACTCATCCTTGTCTGCAAAAAGGCACCGTCACCGGAAAAAGGCAGGATTGAGCACCTGCAGCGACGGTACATACCGCGCGGGCAACCCGGCTTACAGGCACCTGCGGCAGCAGTGAATGGGCCCTAGTGTAACTGACTGGCCGCCCAAGGTGATAATGCTGCGCAGTAAAAAGACCGCCGTCGCTGCCGACGAGATACACCGATGAACCCGCCAGGTCGATTGCGTTTAATCGCCGAACAGCCCACTATTTCCCTGTTTTCCGCACCGGCAATCCCTTTTGCCGCGTGCCCTACCCTGGTTGATATGGAGACAGCATGGACTTCGCAGTAAGCAACAGGCCCCTGGACAAATTCAAAGCCGATGCACTGATTCTGGTGCTGGGCAAGAACAGCGACCTTCCTGAGACTCTGCCTGAAAGTACCCGCGACCAGCTTACCCGTTTCATCAAGGCAGGTGATTTTGACGGCAGTAAGGGCCAGATGAGCTGGCTGCATCAGCCGGAAGGCCTGGCCGCGGCACGCCTGCTTCTGGTTGGCCAGGGAGAAAAATCTCCTTCCGACCAGCAGTGGCAGGACATGGTCCGCAAGACCGTCAAGGCGGTCAGCAAGGCACCGGTCAAACACGCACTCTGGCTGCTCGACAGCGATCTGCCGCAACGCCTGGAATGGCAAGCACGGGAAGGGACCCGGGTGGCAGAAGAAAGCACCTACCGTTTCGATCAGTATCGCAGCAAGCCCGCACCGGCCAGCAAGCTGACCAAATGGACATTCTGGCACGCGGAAAAAGATGCCGCCCTGAGCAAGGCCAGCAAAACCGGCAAGGGCGTTGCCAGCGGGGTCAATCTGGCCCGCGACCTGGGCAACCTGCCCCCCAACGACTGTTACCCGGAATACCTGAGCGGCGTGGCTCGAGACCTGGGCAAGCAGTACGACAAGCTCAGCGTCAAAGTCATTAGCCAGGCCCAGGCCGAGAAAATGGGCATGGGCGCCTTCTGTGCCGTGGCCAAGGGCTCCGAGCGCCAGGGTCAGCTCATCGTCATGGAATACAAGGGTACCAAACCCACCAAGCAGGGCCCGGTAGCCCTGGTCGGCAAGGGGATTACCTTTGATACCGGCGGCATTTCCCTGAAACCCGGTGCCAACATGGACGAAATGAAGTACGACATGGGCGGTGCCGCCAGCGTCTTTGGTAGCGTCAAAACCGTGTGCGAACTGGACCTGCCCATCCATCTGGTCGCCGTGGTCGCCGCCGCAGAGAATATGCCCGATGGTCGCGCCTCCCGGCCTGGTGATATCGTCAAGACCCTGTCCGGCCAGACCGTGGAAATCCTCAATACCGATGCGGAAGGCCGCCTGGTCCTGTGCGATGCCCTGACGTATGTGCAGCAGAAGCACAAGCCACACACCGTTATCGATGTCGCCACGCTCACCGGGGCCTGTGTCATCGCCCTGGGCGCCCATGCCCAGGCGGTCTACAGCAACGATGAGGCACTCAGCCAGGCCCTGCTGGCCGCTGGCCAGGAAACCGGCGACCGGGGCTGGCCCATGCCCCTGTGGGACGAATACCAGAGTCAACTGGACAGCCCCTTTGCCGACATGCAAAACATCGGAGGCCCTAAAGGGGGCTCGATCACCGCTGCCTGCTTCCTGTCGCGCTTTGCCCGTGACGTGAAATGGGCCCATCTGGATATCGCCGGCACGGCCTGGATCAGCGGCGGCATGGCCAAGGGAGCGACCGGTCGCCCAGTACCCATGCTGACCCGTTTTCTGATGGATAACGCCTGATCCCGGTCGCCCGCCGCCAGACGGCGGGCACCGGCTTTCTATCATGACTGAAGTCACTTTCTACCTGAGCAACAAGGCCGGTGACGGTGTCCGCCAGGCCCTGGCGTGGCGCATCGCCGACAAGGCCTGCAAACAGGGCCGCCTGGTCTATATTCATTGCCGGGATGCGGACCATGCCCGGCAACTGGACGCACATTTCTGGCAAGCTCCCCCTACCGGTTTCCTGCCCCACGCCCTGCACCAGGAGGGCCAGGCACCGGTCATTCTTGGCCACGGTAATGATCCTGGCGGTCACCATGATGTTCTGATTAACCTGACCGATCAGGTGCCGGATTTTGCCTCCCGTTTCCAGCGGGTTGCAGAGATGATCAGTGGGGCCGAGAATGAAAGGCAGACCGGGCGCGAACGTTTTCGCTTCTACCGTGAGCGAGGTTTCCCGGTCACCACCCACGAATTGGGCTGACAGGCCCGCGGACACCACCATGAGCGACCGGGAGTCACGGAAAAAGGAGCTTCTCAAGGAGCTTGGCGATGTGCAGTCCCTGCTGGATGATGCCGAGACCATCGCGCCTGCAGACACGGCACCCGGCAACGCCGACCGGGAACAGATCCGCAAACTGGCCAGCGAGCGGGCCAACCCTTTTCTCGGCACCCCTCTGCCCCCGCGGCAAGCCCCGGCGTCTACCGCCGTGCCTGCCGCGCCGCCCCCCGAACGCCCCAGCCTCAGCAGCGCCGATATCGACGCCGTGATTGACGACTTGGTGGCCGAGGCGATGCCCAAACTGGAAAAAGCCCTGCGCCTGAAATTGCGGGCAGCCCTGCGCCGGAAATCCTGACGGCCTGATCCCGCTCCCGCCAGCCTTGGACGGCGGCCCCATACCCCGCTGGGTCGCAAAACCCCTGGTCACATTCTCCTCAAACCGCGACGCAGCCGCCCCGCTCCGCTATAATTCGCCCTCATTTTTGACTGGTTTAGAAGCGGCACTCATGGACAAGACTTATCAACCCGATCGCATCGAACAGGCCTGGTATGAAAACTGGGAAAATGCCGGTTATTTCAAGCCCTCCGGCCAGGGTGATTCCTTTTGCATCATGATCCCGCCGCCCAACGTCACCGGCAGCCTGCACATGGGCCATGCCTTCCAGGACACCATTATGGACACCCTGGTTCGCTACCGCCGCATGCAAGGCCGCAATACCCTCTGGCAAGTGGGCACCGACCACGCCGGCATCGCCACCCAGATGGTAGTAGAGCGCAAACTGGCCGCTGAAGGCACCACCCGCCACGAGTTGGGCCGTGAGACGTTTCTCGAAAAGGTCTGGGAGTGGAAAGGCGAGTCCGGCGGCACTATCACCCGCCAGCTACGCCGCATGGGCGCCAGCGTGGACTGGACCCGTGAGCGCTTTACCATGGATGAGGGCCTCTCCAACGCCGTGCGTGAAGTCTTCGTGCGCCTGCACAAGGAAGGTCTGATCTACCGCGGCAAGCGACTGGTCAACTGGGACCCAAAACTGCACACCGCCATTTCCGACCTGGAAGTGGAAAACGTGGAAGAGCAAGGCCACATGTGGCACTTCCGCTATCCCCTGTCAGACGGTTCCGGCCACCTGGTCGTCGCCACCACCCGCCCGGAAACCATGCTCGGTGATACCGCCGTGGCCGTGCACCCGGATGATCCACGTTACAAGGACATGATCGGCAAGACCATTCGTCTGCCACTGGCCGACCGCGAGATTCCCATCATTGCCGATGACTACGTGGACCCGGACTTTGGCTCTGGCTGCGTGAAGATCACGCCCGCCCATGACTTCAATGATTACGAGGTCGGCAAACGCCATGACCTGCCGATGATCAATATCCTGACCATTGACGCGGCGCTGAACGACGAAGTACCGGAAGCTTACCGCGGCATGGACCGGGTGGACGCACGCAAGAAGGTAGTGGACGACCTGGACGCTCTGGGGTTACTGGAAAAAGTGGCCGATCATACCTTGCAGGTGCCTCGCGGCGACCGCTCCGGCGTGGTGATTGAACCCTATCTTACCGATCAGTGGTTCGTCGCCGTGGAAGAACTGGCGAAACCCGCCATTGCGGCGGTAGAAAACGGCGATATCCAGTTCGTACCGAAAAACTATGAAAACATGTATTTCGCCTGGATGCGCGATCTGCAGGACTGGTGTATTTCCCGCCAACTGTGGTGGGGCCACCGCATTCCAGCCTGGTACGATGCCGACGGCAACGTCTATGTGGGCCGTAGCGAAGAAGAGGTACGCGCCGAGAACAACCTGGGCGACACCCCCCTGAGCCAGGACGACGATGTGCTCGACACCTGGTTCAGCTCCGCCCTGTGGACCTTCTCCACCCTGGGCTGGCCCGACGACGAGGAAACCCTGCGTACCTTCCACCCCACCGATGTGCTGGTCACCGGTTTCGACATCATTTTCTTCTGGGTGGCCCGGATGATCATGATGACCCTCAAGTTCACCGGCGAAGTGCCCTTCAAGAAGGTGTACGTCCATGGCCTGGTGAGAGACAACGACGGCCAGAAGATGTCCAAGTCCAAGGGCAACGTGCTCGACCCCCTGGACATGATCGACGGCATCGAGCTTGACGATCTGGTGGAAAAACGCACCAAGGGGCTGATGCAACCCCAGAAGGAAAAGCAGATCGCCAAGCGCACCCACAAGGATTTCCCGGAGGGTATCAACGCCTACGGCACCGACGCCCTGCGCTTTACCTTCCTGTCGCTGGCTTCCACCGGCCGCGACATCAAATGGGACATGGGCCGCATCGAGGGTTACCGGAATTTCTGCAACAAGATCTGGAACGCTGCCCGCTACGTGATGATGAACACCGAAGGCGAAGACTGTGGTGTTCATGCTGAGAGCGGAGACGTGGAATTGTCCCTGGCGGATCGTTGGATCATTTCCGCCCTGCAGCGTGCCGAGCAGGACGTCAGCGAAGCACTGGACGCGTTCCGCTTTGATGTGGCCAGCCATGCGGCCTATGAATTCATCTGGAATGAATATTGCGATTGGTACCTGGAACTCTCCAAGCCGGTACTGTGGGGCGATGACTACTCCGAGGCCCAGAAACGCGGCACCCGTCGCACCCTGGTGACCGTTCTGGAAGCCATCCTGCGTCTGGCGCACCCCTTCATGCCATTCATTTCTGAAGAAATCTGGCAACGTGTTGCGCCGCTGGCCGGCAAGGAAGGCGACACCATCATGCTACAGCCCTTCCCGGCTGCGGAGGCAAGCAAGATCGACGAGGAAGCCGAAACCGGTGCGGAATGGATCAAAGCGGTGATCACCGCCGTGCGCAACATCCGTGGCGAGATGGGCATCCCCCTTGGCAAGGCGCTGCCACTCTTTCTGCATAACGGCAAGGAGAGCGACAAGGCCCTGCTTGATGCCAACCGCACTTTCCTGAGCAAGCTGGCCAAACTGGAATCCATTACCTGGCTGAATGCGGAAGATTCGGCCCCTGCCTCCGCCACCGCGCTGGTAGGTGACATGGAAATACTGGTCCCTATGGCCGGCCTGATCGACAAGGAAGCGGAAATCGATCGGCTGTCCAAGGAAATCGACAAACTCCGCAAGGAAGTGGGCCGCGCCGAAGGCAAGCTGAAAAACCCCAAGTTCGTGGACAAGGCTCCGCAGGCGGTGGTCGACAAGGAAAAGGCCAAACTGGACGACTATCGCTCCCAACAGGCCAAGCTGGAAGAACAGCTGGAAAAAATCAAATACCTGTAAGCGGGAATGCCAACCATCATGGATGATCCCCGCCGCGCCCGCATTCTCGTCTGCGCCCAGGAAGTCTTCGCCCGCGAAGGCTTCCGCAGCGCCGAGGTGAAAACCATCGCCGAGCAGGCCGGGGTGGGCAAGGCAACCATCTATAAATTCTTCCCCTCCAAAGATGCCCTGCTACTGACCATCGTGGAGGAAAACCTCAACACGATCCGGGACATCATCTTTGCCGACCTGATGGGCACCGTACCGCCACTGGAACGGCTGGAGAATCTGTGTCGTAATGTGGCCCGCTATCTGGAGCAGAATCAGAATTTTACCCGGGTCCTGATCCAGGAAGCCGGGGATTTCATGGGTGCGATACAGCGCCAGTATCTGGCCCTGATGGAACAGAACCTGCCGGTGGCAGACGCGTTCTTCAAGGAGCTTCGCAAGCAGGGCTATTTTGTTGCCCTGCCAACCCGCGATACCATCCTGATGATGGTGAATCTGGTAGTTGGTACCACCTACACCTGGGCACTCACTGGCGAAGGCAGCCTCGAACAGCAAGCCGCAGATTATATGAAGGTGTTGATTCGCGGCCTACGATAGGACGAGATCATGCGCACACTGATGGTTCTGACCGCTCTGTTGTGGTTTTCCCTGGCACAGGCATCCTCTCTCGACGCCATCCTGGTCTCTGAACATCGCAGCGACGAGGAGCGGGCTCGTGACCGTCACCGCCACCCGGTAGAGACCCTGCAGTTCTTCGACGTGCAAGACGACATGACCGTTGTGGAAATCTGGCCCGGCGCCCGTGGGTGGTATACCGCCATTCTCGCCCCCTATCTCCGGGAGAAAGGCACCTTTTACGCCGCCCAATTCCCCCCTGACAGCGACATCAGTTTTTATACCCGCGCGCTGACCCTGTTCAAGGCACGCCTGGCAGAGCAGTCAGCAATCTATGATCAGGTCCGCATTACCCACCTGTACCCCCCCATTTACAGCGATATTGCGCCGGCCGGCACGGTGGACCGGGTGTTGACCTTTCGCAACGTGCATAACTGGGCCAAGTCCGGCAAGACGGAAGCCGTATTTGCCAGCCTCTTCAAGGCGCTCAAACCCGGGGGCATCCTCGGTGTGGTGGAGCATCGCGCTCCGGAAGGACGCTCTCTGGAAGCACAGATTGAAAGTGGTTACATGACGGAAAGCTACGTCATTGCCCAGGCAGAAAAAGCGGGCTTTCGATTTGCCGAACAATCGGAAGTCAATGCCAATCCACAGGACGATGCCGACCATCCAGCAGGCGTATGGACCCTGCCGCCGACGCTGCGACTGGGAGACCAGGAGCGGGCAACGTATCAAGCGATCGGCGAAAGCGACCGCATGACATTAAAGTTTATCAAACCGGAATAAGACGGAATCAGGAGGCGGCCTGGCGTTCAAGCATCCCGGGAGTCACTTCTCCCAGCACCAGGGACTCGGCGATGCCAATCGCTACCCTCTGGCATTGGTCCAGGCGCTCCTGGGAAAACCCACCGTCTTCAAAAATGTACAGAGAATAGTTTTCCAGCATCCACAACATGGTTCGGAAAACCAGAGGCTCATAGCTCTTGCCGGTGTAGCTGCTGATCTGGGCCGTGAGGACTTCAGACGCGATATCCTGCGCTCGAACTCGGTGCGGCGCCAGTGCCGACGAGGAGGAGCGCGCTTCTTCCATCATCAACCTGATGATGGGCCCCATGCTCACATGGTAATCGAAGTAAACCTTGGTGGTATTGCGGATGATATCCCGCGCCGAGGAGGCCTGCTTCACTTCCTTATGAAAGTGAATCAGCATATTGTCCACGAAAATCCGATAGATGCTTTCCAGTACATCCATCTTGTTACGGAAATATTTATAGAAGGTGCGTCGCGACACATCGGAGGCGTCCAGCAGGTGCTGGACCGTTGTCCGCTGCAACCCACGCTGAGCAAAAACCTGCATGGAGTGGATCAGAATTTCCGAGCGGGCCTGAGAGCGCTGACCGCCCTCCTCCCGCGCGTGGACTTCCAATACCTGATTGACCACTTGGCGGATCGCGTCGATGTCACTGCTTGAGTTCTGCACCTGACAAATACCCCTCGGAATGTATACTGTGCGCTAGCTTAACTAACGGTCCTGGCAGAGTAAACATCGAGTTTATCCTACGCCATGACCGTTCCGCTCACGGCTTCCTGGTGGGTCAGGCGCTTCCATATCTTCTCGTGGAAATGGTAGGCCACGGTATTCACACAGGGCTCCACCAGGGCTGTTGCCCCACCAATCCGCCAATCTCCGGTCATCGCCCAAACGACCAGAAACGCCACCATAATGTGCATTGCACCGAAACTGATTGTCTTGACCATCGGGCACCTCCTTGTCATTGATCATCGATGCTACGGCAGATAGAGGAAAATGCTATTCATCAATACCGTCGATAGCAGATGACAATCATTCTCAACAATGAGCAACCGTTAATAGTTGTAAAGTCCCGCCACCGGTCACATCCTTTTCCCGTTCCTCTGCGTATCTTGGGAATCAACCCAAGCAAGGAGGAATCTATTATGCAACGCGCACTCTTTATTCTGGCCAGCGGTGCCCTTCTCGCCGCCTGCGGTGGCTCCAGCAGCGACAATCCGCCCCCGCAAACCGGTGACGTGCAATTCTCCATGACCGACGCGCCGGCGGATGATCTTGCCCGGGTTCAATTGACGCTCAATGCCGTCGCCCTGAAACCTGCTAATGGCGGTATGATCCGTCGCGATCTGGATGAACCTCTGGTGATTGAGGATTTGCTGGCGCTGCAAGGCGCCCAGTCAACGGTCATCATGCCGACCACCGAGGTCCCCGCCGGTCGTTACAACTGGATCCGCCTGTATGTACAAAGTGGTGATGGCAACACCTTTGTTATTGATGACAATGGTGGTGAATTCCCCTTGTATGTTCCTGGTCAACAGAACAATCAGGACCGAGAACGGCATGTTCAACTGGTGAGTGGCTTCATTGTCCCCGTTGACGGCGAAGTTAACTTTACCCTGGATGTGGACTTGCGACGGGCGATCACCAAGCCTGCCAACCAAGACTATTACCTGCTGCGCCCTGCGGTTCGTATCGTGGATAACAGCGAGGTTGGCATCATTGAAGGCACTATCAGCGACAGTCTGATCAATGGCGAGTCATGCACCTCCGTGATGGAAGGCGACACCCTGGAAGGTAATGCCGTTTATCTGTATACGGGCAATGATGCGGTTACCGGCGATGTCTTTGTTGATGACCTGGGCAATCCCGCTGATGGTGATAACCCTGTCACAACCGCCACGGTAAACTACAATCCTGATAGCGATGCCTATGAATACCAGATCGGATTCGTACCCGAGGGCGATTACACGCTGGCTTTCACCTGCCAGGCACTGGATGACATGCCGGATATGGATGACGATCTGACGTTCTCTGCACAGCGCAATGTCCGCGTTACGGCAGAACAAACGGAGATCGCCGACTTGCCGGAAGAAGAAATCATTACCTCGCCATAAAGGAAGGAATGTCGTGACAACCAAAAGTCTTCTCGTCCTGCATGGTAAACAGGCTGCCAACGAAAACGTTCGCCATGCGGTGATGGACTGGAGAGACAAAGGACATGAGCTTGCGGTCCGCGTCACCTGGGAAGCCGGTGATGCGGAGCGTTATGTCCGTGAAGCCCTTGACCTTGGCTTTGACACCTTGATTGCCGGAGGGGGCGATGGCTCGGTGAGGGATATTGTCCATGCCATGATGGCCAGTGACAGGGATGACCTGTCACTGGCCATTCTGCCGCTGGGTACCGCTAACGATTTTGCCACCGCAGCAGGCATTCCCGACACGATCCCTGAGGCGCTCAGCCTGCTGGAAGCCCCCGCCAAACCCAGCGACGTAATCAGGGTCAATGATCACTACTTCCTGAATATGGCCACCGGCGGCTTCGGCACAGAAGTGACCACACAGACATCCGAAGACTTGAAAAGCATGTTGGGTGGCGCGGCTTACCTTCTCACCGGCTTGACCCGCTTTTCTGAAATTCAGGCGGCCGAAGGCTTTTTCAGTAACGGAGAATTCGAATGGCAAGGCGAGTTTCTTGCCCTTGGCCTGGGTAATGGCCGCCAGGCAGGGGGCGGGCAGCGTCTTTGTCCAGACGCGTTGGTCAATGATGGCTTACTGGACGTGGCTATCCTACCAGCCCAGATGGATCTGCTGGCGGGCGTCAAGGAGCTGTTTGACAGTGAAGCGCGCCAAGACCCTGATCAGGAAGGTCTGTTCGTGCGCTCTCGGGTCTCTTCCCTCAGCATCAAAACCCCCAGCCCCATGAATCTGAACCTGGACGGGGAACCCATACAGAGCACCCAGTTCGACATTGCCGTGGTCCCCGACCGCCTCAGGCTCCACCTTCCCAGTGATAGCCCCTTACTGGGTTGAAGGTTCTTTCAGGCCGGCGCAGCGCATAATAAACGCCTTCACGGGCTGACGGCGCCCATCCAGTTTGTGGCCAAATAACGGAAAATGCTTCCATACCGCGTCGGCACGGACCCCATATCGACGTGTGGCCACGGCAACCACCATCATCCCGGTTCGTATTACTCCCATCTCGCAATGCACCAGGCAACGGCTGTCATTACGGTCCAGCTCTACAAGGAATGTCCGGATTTGCGCTTCGGAAGGAGGGGTATCCTGCGCCATAGGAATATTCACCAGCCTGATTCCCTGGCGACGGCAATAACGGCTCTGGCGCTCATACCAGGCACCCTTGCCGTATTCCGATTCGAGACGCAGGTTGATGATCGTGTTCACACCCAGAATACGATGCACCACTCTCAAACCGATCGGCCCCAGTGTACCGCTACGATAGAGTTTACCCGCTTGCACCGTGCGAAAGTGATACATGAGTTTTCGGTAACGGTAGATCAGTAACGCCATAGCCATGGTGATCAGGATGATATTCAACAGCATGGTCTGAGCCCATTGTTTGCGATAGTGCGATGAGGTTGAGGTATCGTCGGGTAGAGGAGATGACGAGGGGGTGGCGATTTGGTTACAGACTTCACTCAAGCACAGGAACCACGTTTGCGTAGGCGAACAGATCGTTGTGTTTTCCAGAGCGGCGATTCCGCAACGCATCGGCGCTTCACCCTGACACCTGGCAGCATCGGGAGTCACAGTTTGGGGGGCTTAAGGGATCGGCCTGAAGGGGCGAGCGCAACATCCAAAACAAAAGACCCCCGACACTTTCGTGACGGGGGTCTTTTGTTTGATTTAAGAGCCTGACGATGACCTACTCTCACATGGGGAAGCCCCACACTACCATCGGCGATGTGTCGTT
>JAZAJX010000121.1:0-13386 GCA_036230225.1 Pseudomonadota bacterium
TTTCATTCAGGGCGAACACTCGATACTGGTATGTTTCTCCCGGAACGGCGGTGGTATCGCTGAATGCCTGGCTGTTGCTGGGCAGGCTGTCACTCAGAGTGGTCCAGGTGGTCCAGCTGGTACCGTCCTGGCGCTGTCTGTCCACACGATAAGCGATTTCATTGCTGGCATTGTCGAGCCAGGCAAGTTCAATGCCGCTCTCCGAGAGGCTGGCTTGAAGGCCTGATGGGGTGGCAGGCATGCCGTCAATACGCACAGAGTCAATGTTGGAATGGGTGCCGCTGATACCATTGCCTTCCGCCGTGACCCGGTAAAAGTAGGTCGTATCGTAGCTGATACTGGTATCTGTGTAGCTTGTGCTGCCCGCAGGCTGCGTGCCCAGGGGTTGCCAGCTCTGTCCTTCTATCTGTCGCTCGATCAGATAGCCTGTTTCGCCGTGGGCTTGATCGGTCCAGGAGAGTTGCACTTGTAATGGACTCTCTTGGCCTGTGGCGATCAGATCGCCCGGTTGGTTGGAGGTGATGTTAACGGTCAACGTGGTTGCCAGGGTGTTGTTGGCGGTAACGATATCCTTGATGTGATCGCCTGTGACCTGGATTGCCTGTGTAATGACCACGCTCTGGCTGTTGTCGCTGTGGGCAGTCAAAGAAAGGGCATGGTCGGTGAACGGAGCAGCCAAGGTGCATTGGAAACCGCGCTGATCTGCATTTACGGTACAGGAGCCGCCCGGCAGCTGGGCACTGGAAACAGAGCCGTTGCTGACGGTGCCGTTCAGGGTCCATTGATCGGCGGTGCGTGAGGCTTGCCGGTGAGTCAGCGGGAAAACCAGTTCCAGTTGATTACCTGTCAGGTCGTCGAATTGACTGGGATTACCTGGGTCAGCATCGATGCCGGCGTCCACCGGGTAATTGAAGCAGGCGTCATGGTTGCTGAGGCTATCCACCTTGGCTGTCATCTGTGTCACGGAACACGACGAAAACCCCGTGGCGCTGGCATCGGCCCAGCTGGACATAATGTACCCATTGCCGCAGTAGCGCTCCGGGTTTTCCGTGATATCCGATTCCACATTGTCGTGGTTGGCGCCGAAGTTGTGGCCGATCTCATGAGCCATGACGATGGCGGTGATGGGGATGTTGACATATTCCTGGGTGACCCCGGTGGCATAGCCGTTCGGGTTACAGATAGTGCCCACATACGCGAGGCCCACGGTAGAACCGTCAAATTCCCGGCCGGAGAGCAGTTCCATCAGCGGGCTAGAGGTGCTGGTGTCGGCGAACGGGAAGGTATGGTACTTGTCGCGCAGATTTACCAGCAGTTCATTGGCGCTGGTGGACGCCAGCAGCAGTTCCTCGCTGGGGAATTCCACGTGCAGGTTATCGAAGACCATGTTCATGTCATTGCGGTAGAACCCGTCAATGATGTTGAGCAGCTCAACGACCTTGTCCTGGTAGGTATCCGGGTATTTCTGCTGGAAAAGATGGTCGACGATCAGGTATTTCTCGGGTAGCAGACAGACTCCATCTACCTTATTGGTGCACAGCTCATCCACGGTGGCGGCGGCAATCTCGTAACGGCCTGAGCGTGGGCTGGCCCCTTCCATGACCGGCAGCTCCAGGGAGCTGTGAGAGCCATCCCCAACGCCACAGGTGCCTGGCGCATCCAGGCTCTCTAGCGAGCGGGCGATGGGAACGTGGTTTTGCTGGGCAAAGGTCTGGCTGTCGATGATGTGCATCTGGCCATGGAGGGAGACCACGCCGGACCAGTTGCCAGCCAGATGGGAAAGGCGGACCCAGCTTTCCGGGACCTGCGCCAGGGAGCCGCTGTAGTGCGTACCCCGCAGCTGCTGGCGGTCCGCGTCGGACATACCAATGCGGGCCGGGCTGGGCTCCAGAAGGGCCTGATAGCGACTGCCATCAATATACAGCTCGGTGCTGGTGACGGCAGATGCGACGCTTGCCAGAGAGGCCAGTAACAGATGGGCAGCCAGCAGCAAGCCGCGCCATCTTCCATGAGGCTGACGACAGTCGAAGAACATGAGTGGTTTTCCCCTTTTTAAAATTTAAGCGCTTTTTCGTACTTTCTGCTTCATTCTTTGGAAGTAGATATTTGCCGGCATTTTGCGTACCTGCGGCCGGGTATGTTGTGCGACAGGTCCCATTCTCTGATTTCGGTACGCTGGTGCAGGCATTCGGGGAGGCGGGGTGGGGCCAAGCTGTCCTAGACGTTGTCGGCGAACAGTTGGCTGAGACGGCGCGCCGATTGCTCGATGGCGACCGGGTCCGGGTTGGCAAACAGGGCATGGATCACGGCCAGGGCATCCGCGCCCTGAGCCAGCAGGGAGGGGGCGTTATCCGCGTTAATACCGCCGATGGCGACCAGCGGAAGGGGTAATGACTGACGCGCCCGGGCCAGAATGCCGGGGGCGGCCGGGGGAGCCTGGGGCTTGGTATGGGAGGGGAAGAAGCGGCCAAAGGCCACGTAGTTGGCCCCCTCGGCGGCGGCGTGTTCGGCGAGATTGAGCTCTGCATGGCAGGTGACGCCAATCACTCGGTTGGGGCCCAATAATTGCCGAGCGCGGGCAACGCCGCCGTCGCTCTGGCCGATGTGCACGCCATCGGCACCGATATCTGCGGCCAGCTGTGGATCGTCATTGACGAGGAACAGGGCGCCGTGGTGGCGACACAGGGCCTGCAGCTGCGAAGCTCGCAGCAGCCGTTGTTCCGGTGAGGCGGTCTTGTCCCGATATTGCAGAAGCCGGGCGCCACCACGCAGGGCGGCTTCTGCGGCCGGAAGCAGCCGGTGGTCGGCAATCAGTGCCGGATCGGTGATGGCGTAGAGGCCGCGAATCGCCGGGGGGCTCATCGGCGGTCCGGCACGTACTGGCCCAGGCCGGGACGGAAGGCGTTGCGCAGGAAGCGGTCCACATGGGCCTGGCCGTCGGCCACGGCATTGGCCAGGGATTCCCCGTGGCCCCGCAGGCAGGCAACCGCCGATGCCAGAGTGCACCCAGAGCCATGGTAGCGGTGGGGGAGTCGTTCCCAGTGCCATTGCTGTTCGCCGGCGTCACTGAACAGGTGGTTGGTGACCTGGTCGGTGTCATCATGGGTGCCGGTGATCAGGGCGGCGCTGCCGGTTTTCCGGATCAGCGCCTGGCCGCAGTCGGTGACGGTTTGCTGGCCGGTGAGCGCCTGGGCTTCCGGCAGATTCGGCGTCATTAGCTCACAGTGCGGCGCCAGGGTCTCCAGCATGGCATCTGCCAGGGATTCACGGGTCAGGCTGCCGCCAGCTTCGGCGGCCAGAACCGGGTCGAGAACGACCGGGACGCCGGGCAGTTGCGGCAACAGTTCGGCAATGAAGTTGATAATGGCAATGGAGCCGGTCATGCCGATTTTCACCGCCTGGAAATCGTAGTCTTCCAGCAGAGTGGTGGCCTGCTGGCGCAGTAGATCCACGTCGGTCAGGCGGAACCCGCGCACGTTCTGGCTGTTCTGGACGGTGAGGCCGGTGATCAGGGTGGAGGCGAAACCGCCCAGCGCGCGGATGGCTTCGATGTCTGCATGGATGCCGGCTCCCCCGGAAGGGTCATGGCCGGCGATCACAAGAATGTTGGGTTTCATGGAAGAACCTGGCCTTGAAGCCTGACGCCGTGCGCACGAACCGGAGTCTCCGGGGGCCGGCGTCAGACAGGTTTCAGAATGGTCGCACTACCACCAATATCACAATGGCGACGAGCAGAAAAACCGGAATCTCGTTGAAGATTCGGTAGAACTTGTCGCTCTTGGTGTTGGCATCGGCGGCAAATTTCTTCATGTAGGCCAGGCAAACGTGGTGGTAGCCCACCAGCAGAAAGACAAGAGTCAGTTTGGCGTGCATCCAGCCCTGGGTCTTGTAGTAGTCCCAGTTATCGGCCAGAAGCCACAGACCCAGCACCAGGGTGACGATCATGCTGGGTGTCATGATGCCCCGGTACAGTTTGCGCTCCATGATCTTGAAGCGGTCCCGGCTGATCTGGTCCTCGGCCATGGCGTGATAAACGAACAGGCGGGGCAGATAAAAGATGGCAGCAAACCAGCAGATGACGGCGATCACGTGAAAGGCTTTTACCCAGAGCATGAAGATCCTCGGTGTTGACGGTGGAGTGAAGTTGTCACCGGGCGTACACTATACCGGCTGCCTGCCATTGTCTTGTGAATACGTTGCCCGATTAAGGAGTCCCGTGAAAAACCGGTCCCGTTCCAGCCGTCTGTTGCGTTACTACCTGTTTCGCACCCGTCGACTGAGCAAACGGCAACTGGGCTCCTGGCAGGACTGGAAGCTGCGGGCGGTATTCTGGATCGGTGCGGTGCTGGTGGGGTTGCTGGTGGTGGCATTCGCCTGGGTGGCGGAGCTGGCCTCTCACACCTTTACCCAGCTCCATGCGCAATCCCCCTTCCTGCCAATCCTTGTCACGCCTGTGGGCATGTTGTTGATCGTCTGGTTGATGCGGCAACTGGGCACCGAATCCCAGGGCAGTGGTATCCCGCAAGTGCTGGTGGTCCTCAAGCAACGTTACCATTGGTTAAGGCCGACGTTTTTATCCCTGCGGGTCATCTTCGGCAAGTTCATGCTTACCTGTCTCGGCCTGCTTTGTGGCGCCAGCATCGGTCGTGAGGGGCCCAGTGTGCATATGGGGGCTGCCATGATGTACTCGGTGGGGCAGGTGGGGCGACTCAATCAGAAGTACGTGGACAATTCCCTGATTGTGGCCGGTGGGGCGGCGGGCGTGTCGGCGGCCTTCAATGCGCCTCTGGCAGGGATCGTGTTTGCCATTGAGGAACTGTCCGGCTCTTTCGAGCAGCGCACCAGCGGTACCCTGATTCTGGCCATCATCCTGTCCGGGGTAGTGGTGTTGATGATCATGGGGCACTACAGCTTTTTCGGGCACCCGCAAGGGACGCTGGATCTCACCCGGGACTGGGCAGCCATCGGTGTCACCGGGCTGGTCTGCGGGCTTTTCGGCGGGCTGTTCAGTCGTTTGCTGATCAAGGGCAGCCAGTTCCTGTCCCCTTTTGCCAAGGCGCACCCCTACCGGGTGGTGCTGCTCTGTGCGCTGGTACTGGTGTTGCTGGGGCTGCTTACCGGTGGGGCTACCTATGGCAGTGGTTACGAGCAGGCCAGTACCCTGCTGGATGGTGAGCATCCGGGTAACTGGAGTTTTGCGCTGGCCAAGATGTCCGCCACGCTGGTGTCCTATTTCACCGGCATCCCCGGCGGCCTGTTTTCTCCCAGTCTGGCAGCAGGGGCCGGATTCGGTAACGTGATCGGCGGGTTCTTCCCGGCGTCCTCACTGGTGGGGGTGACGCTGGTGGCCATGGCCGCTTTCCTGGCAGGGGTGATTCAGCGTCCGATCACCTCCTTCGTGATTGTCATGGAGCTCACCGGCAATCGTCATGACATTCTGTTGCCATTAATGGTGGGGGCCTTTCTGGCGGCGGCGGTGGCAAAACTGGTCTGGGCGCGGCCGTTATATGATTCCCTGGCCGAACGGTTGGCGGATGGTCGTGGCATGGCTCTGGAAAAACCCCGGGACAAGGACGAGGAGGGCGGTAGCGAGTCCTCGCCGGGCAGGGAATCTGATCGTCAATTGCCCGGATAAGTTGCCGGTGCCGGATGGCGACCCTATCATGCGGGGTCCTTTGTTAAATGCAGTCGGGAGCCAGAGGCTCCCTGATAACCAGGGTGGAGAGTGATATGGGTGAGCCCCTCAAGGTCGGCGTGGTTGGTGGAACCGGGTATACCGGGGTCGAGTTATTGCGCCTGCTGGTTAACCATCCTCATGTGTCCCTGGACGTCATCACCTCCCGAGGCGAAGCCGGTGTGGCCGTGGCGGATTTGTTCCCCTCCCTGCGTGGCCGGACCGATCTGGTCTTCACCGAGCCGGATGTGGCACGGCTGGGCGCCTGCGATGTCGTGTTCTTTGCAACGCCCCACAACGTGGCCATGCGAATGATGCCGGCGCTGATGGATGCCGGGGTGCGGGTGGTGGACCTGTCCGCGGATTTCCGGCTGCGCGACCATGAACTGTGGAGTGACTGGTACGGTGAGCCCCATGCCTGCCCGGAACTGCTGGCGGACGCGGTATATGGCCTGCCGGAGGTGAATCGGGAGAAAATCCGAGGGGCGCGTCTGGTGGCCTGTGCCGGTTGCTATCCCACCTCCATTCAGTTGGGTTATCTACCGTTGCTGGAAAATGGCTGGGTCAAGCCCGACCAGCTGATTGCCAATGCGGCCAGTGGCGCCAGTGGTGCCGGCAAGGGGGCGAAAGTGCCCATGCTGCTGGCGGAGGCCGGTGAGAGCTACAAGGCTTATGGCGCCAGTGGGCACCGGCATCTTCCGGAGATCGAGCAGGGGCTTGGGGATATCGCGGGCGGACCAGTGAAGGCCACCTTTGTGCCGCACCTGATCCCGATGATCCGTGGCATTCATGCGACCCTATACGGGCAGCTCACCGACAAGGCGCCCAATCTGGAAGACATGCAGGCCGCCTACGAGGCGCGGTATGCCAACGAGCCCTTCGTGGATGTGATGCCTCTGGGCAGCCATCCGGAAACCCGGTTCGTGAAAGGCGCCAACACCTGCCGGATCGCGCTGCATCAGCCCCGGGGCGAGAATGTGATAGTGGTATTGTCCGTTATCGACAATCTGGTCAAGGGGGCGTCCGGGCAAGCCGTACAGGCCATGAACATCATGTTCGGGCTGGATGAAGGGGCGGGACTCGCTGTCGTTCCGCTGATGCCCTGAGATGGCCCGTAAACCCAAAAGCCGGGCAGGCATCGATGATGTGATGCTGATGCCGGTGAGCCCGTCCCGGCAAAAAAAACGCCGGAGACTCTGGGGCGCAGCGCTGGTGTTGCTGGCGGCGGCGTTGTTTGCGGGCGGTTTCTGGACCGCAAGCAGTGGCGCCCTGGATGCCTCGGCAGCGAATCAACGTCTGCGTGCGGAGCTGAAGACCGCGAAGAGAGAACTGGAAGCGGCCCGCAACGAGTTGGCGCTTTATCGTACCGATACCGAAGTGACCCGTCAGGCCCGTGAAACCCTGCGCCAGGAGATCAAGTCCCTTCGCGATCAGGCCGCCGAGCTGGAAGAGGCCGTAGTATTCTACAAGAGTGTCATGGCGCCGGGGGCCAGCGAAGGGCTACAGATTGAAAAGATGGCGGTCCAGCCCGATGATGAAGCCGGTTTCTATCGCTACCGGGTGGTGCTGGTTCAGGCTGGCGATAACCGTAATTACCTGTCCGGGGATATCTCCCTGACACTTCAAGCCTCTCGTGGGGGCGAATCCGTGGCCCTGGATGGTGACGAGTTACTGGCGGAAGGCAGTGAGACACAGTTCCGCTTCCGTTATTTTCAGGAGCTGAATGGCCGTATTCAGGTGCCCGAAGGGGTGGTGCCGGAGGCCATAGATGTGGAAGCTGAGAGCGGCGGCAGAAACCGCTACAAGACACAAAAAACCGTAAAATGGCAGTAGGAGAGACCCGTGCTTGGCCGAGACAAGAAATCCGCAGTAAGTAGTGCATCCGGTTCGTCCCAGGACTACCGTAACCACACCCTCATCGCACCCAGCGCCAAGGTCAGCGGGGATATCGAATTTACCGGTGGCCTGCATATCCAGGGTGTTGTGGAAGGCAACATCAGTGTGGGCAAGGAAGGCGGACGCCTGATCATTGGGGAAAGCGGTCGGGTGATCGGGGAAATTCAGGTACCGAATGTGGTGATTAATGGCATCGTTGAAGGGGATGTCCATGCCACCGAAAATCTGGAGCTCGCCGAAAAAGCCTCCGTGGAAGGCAACGTCTATTACCTGATGATCGAAATGGTGATGGGGGCGCGGGTCAACGGCAAGCTGGTGCGTCTGGACGATGAACGCCGCAATCTCCCGGCGCCGGACGGCAAGAAGGCCGATGCCGGTGCGGGGAAGACCGCGCCAGCAAAGGAAGCGGCCGCCGAATAATTCTTGACTGTTTTAGTCGGGTACTGGAACATATTCTGCCCGTTGGTCGTTCTGGCCACGGGCTGATCCTCCACAGGTTGCTAGCGAGAGTATGACCGAAACCGCCCCGATCTCTTTCACCGATGCCGCCGCCGCCAAGGTCAAGGAACTGCGCGACGACGAAGGTAATCCCGCGCTGAAACTCCGTGTGTATATCACAGGGGGGGGCTGTGCCGGCTTTTCCTACGGATTCACTTTTGATGAAGCGGTGAATGACGATGACACCATTGTCGAGAAAGACGGCGTCACCCTGCTTGTGGATGCCATGAGTATTCAGTATCTGGATGGCTCTCAGGTGGATTACGAACAGGGCCTGATGGGCTCGCGCTTTGTGGTCAGCAACCCCAATGCTGCCACCACCTGCGGCTGCGGCTCCTCCTTCTCGGTCTGATTCTGACGCTCCGTGGGAGCGGTGGTTCCACCGCGATACCCGCGTTTCCGAGTGTCATACCCTGCCGGCCTCTTTCGCGGTCGAACGACCGCTCCCACAGGGGTTCTGCCTGTTGCATGATGCGTGTTGCATCTCCTCTTGTCACAAAACCTTAACTGTTTGATCAACTTTTCGTCGTTTTTGCGGGTGACACTATCCCCATGATGACGACAAAACCGACATTTCAACGAATGACCGCCGCAGACACCCGGGCCATGTGCTGGTTGCTTCAGCAGCCACAGGCCGCCCGTCGCGCCCGCATGGCCCGGATGGTGTCGCGGCTTGGAGATGGTCCCTTCTATGTGGCTCTGACGCTGCTTATCTGGTGGATGGATCGCCAGGGCGGGAGTGAATTTGCCCTGACCGCCATGGCGGCTTATGCGCTGGAAGTGCCGCTGTTCGTGCTTCTCAAGCATCTTATCAAGCGGCCACGGCCCGCGGACGCACTGGAAAGCCTGTCCGCGTTCATTCAGCCTGCAGACCGTTTCAGTTTTCCCTCCGGGCACACCGCTGCCGCCTTTGTGATGGCGTCGCTACTCTGTGTGTTCTACCCGCCGGTGATGCTGCTGGCGCTGGTCCTGGCGGTGATGGTGGGGCTGTCCCGGGTGCTGCTGGGCGTTCACTATCCCTCGGACATCCTCGCTGGTGCTGCCCTGGGCTTCAGCTGCGCCATGATTGGCCTCTGGCTGGTTTGAAGAGCTAGTTACGAGCGACGAGGCACAGGAAAAGTCGGAGCAAGATGCACTTCGTCCGGGCGAGGCTAAAACAGCGCCGAAGCGCGGCTCGGGAGTTTGTCGGTTGGCGTAATCTTGGTTCGCGCCTAGTGGCTCGTAGCTCATAGCTCGCAGCGGCTCTTATGGCAGCGTGACCTGTCCTAATACCGCTTCCCGCGACGCCCCGGTGACCAGCGGCGCGTTCCCATAGCGCTGTTCCAGTCGTGCCCATGCCAGCCAGGCAAAGGCGGCGGCTTCCACCCAGTCCGGGTGCAGCCCTTCTGTTTCGGTGCTGGCCACCGGAATACCCAGATGATGCTGCAGGCGAGCCATTAGATGATGGTTATGGGCGCCGCCACCGCAGACCAGCAGTTGTTGCGGTGCGAAATCCGTCAGGGCGTCACTGATGCTGCGGGCGGTCAGTTCCGCCAGTGTGGCCTGTATCTGCTGGCTGTCGTACTTCGGGGGCAAATGGCGTCTCAGCCAGGCCTCATGGAAGTGCTCTCGACCGGTGCTTTTCGGCGGTGGCTGCTGGAAATAGGGGTCGCTCAGCATCGCTTCTAGCACCCTCGGGTCTGTCTGGCCGCCGGATGCCCAGGTGCCGTCCTGGTCATAGGGCCGCTGCTGATGCTCCTGGATCCACAGGTCCATGAGCACGTTGCCCGGACCGGTATCAAAACCGCCCAGCAGCGTATTGCCGTCCAGCAGGGTCACGTTGGCCATACCGCCGATATTGGCGATAGCGCGCCGCTGGGCGGGCCGGCCAAACAGCTGTCGATGGAACGGGGGAACCAGCGGGGCGCCTTGGCCGCCAAGCACCATGTCCTTGTTGCGGAAGTTGCTGACCACGGGGATGCCAGTTTGCACAGCCAGGGTGTCCGGGCAGCCTAGCTGCAGGCTGAAGCCCTCGCTGCCGGGGCGGTGGCGGATCGTC
This sequence comes from Pseudomonadota bacterium, assembly GCA_036230225.1. GTDB lineage: Bacteria > Pseudomonadota > Gammaproteobacteria > Pseudomonadales > Alcanivoracaceae > Alcanivorax. The sequence continues at coordinate 10,107 of JAZAJX010000121.1, forward strand.
TGGCCGTGGCAGCCGATGGCGCGGACCTGATCCGGCCTGATGCCGGCTTGGTCAAGCAGTGCCCGGCAGGCCAGAGCGTAGTGTTGGCCCAGTTGCCGACTGACCGTGCCCGCCCGGTCTATCTCGTTGTTTCCAGGCTGACAAAGCGCCAGTACGGCCTGTCGCAGGGCGTCGGGCAGGGGCTGGTTAAGCGTGCTGTGCAGGGAAAAATGGGCGTCCCCGATTCGGGCCAGCACCGCGTCGATACCATCGACGCTGGTGCCGGTCATCAGGCCGATCAGGTAGTCGCTGCAGGTGCTAGAGGACATCGCTGCTGGCCAGGGTGGAGGCTTCGGCAAACAAGGTCATCTGCGCCTTGAGCCGATTGGCGGCGATCAGGAACTCGGCCCGCTCGTTGTCATTGATGCCGCGGGCTTTGGGCAGTGGCACGGTCTGGGGGTTGCGGTGCACGCCGTTGATGCGGAATTCATAATGCAGGTGTGGTCCTGTTGCGAGGCCGGATGAGCCTACATAGCCAATGGTCTGCGATTGCTTGACCCGCTTGCCTACCCGGATGCCCTTGGCAAAGCTGCGCATGTGGGCGTAGAGGGTCGTGTAGATCTGGCCATGCTTGAGAATGATGACATTGCCGTAGCCGCCTTTTACTCCGGCAAAAATGACCTTGCCATCGCCGGCAGCCCGGATCGGGGTGCCGGAGGGGGCGGCGTAGTCGGTCCCCTTGTGGGCGCGGATGCGGTTCAGCACCGGATGTTTGCGGCTCAGGTTGAAACGGGAGCTGATGCGGGCAAAGGCCACCGGGGTGCGGATGAATTCCTTGCGCATGGAGTCGCCCTTGATGTCCAGATATTCCACGTCACCAGAACGGGTTTCGTAGCGGAAGGCGGTCAGGTGGCGGTCCTGGTTCCAGAACTCTGCCATGAGAATGTCACCTTCACCGACTTTCTCGCCGTCCAGGTACAGTTCTTCATAGATGATCCGGAACCGGTCTCCCCGGCGAATATCCAGAACGAAATCCACGTCCCAGGCGAACAGGTTGGCCAGTTGCATGGTGAGCTTGTCACTGATGCCGGCGGCTGCCCCGGCCAGGAACAGGGAGTCGGTGATCTCGGCCTGGGCGAAGCGGGTCTGCTTCTGATACTCGCGCTGGCTAAGCCGGGTCTCCCATCCGCTTCCCCGCAATTGAGCGGTCAGGGTTTCCACTTTGGAGGGGTGGTATTTCACGCCGGTAAGCCGATCCTCCCCATCGATGGTGACCTGCAGGGTTTCGCCGGGGCGGATCTTGGTGAGCCTTTCCAGTTTCTCGTCGCTGTTGATGAGGGCGAATACCTGGCTGGCGCCCACGCCCAGTGGTTGAAGCAGCGAAGACAGGCTGTCGCCTGATTGCACGGTCAGGGTTTGCCACTGGGGCGTTGCGACGGGAGCGGGTTCAGGTTTGGGTTGGGGCTTGGCGACAGGTTTGGCCGGCAGGGTAATGGCTTTGGCTTGCTGTCGTGGCGGTTCGGTTGGGCTGTCCGGGCGCAGGGCAATCAGGATGACGCCGCCCAGCAAGGCCATGCTCAGCAGTAAATGGGTGCGGGGGAACTGGCGCACCAGTCTGCCAGCAGCAGAGAAAATGTCTTTCATGGAGAGTCTGTGGGGCCTGGTTGGGTAGAGAAAGTCGGTCGCACCCAGGGGTACGGCGAAAAAACTGACCTGCAAAGATACCTGCCTTCTCTGGCCGCGTTCAAGTGCTACAATAGCCCGCTTTCTTGCGCGGGCCATTGCTGTGCCCGGGCGGTACCCGACTGTAATAGAGGTAGGCCTGGCCACGGTGGACGAACAACTGGCGCTCATTTCCCGCGGTGCGGATGAAATCATCCAGGAGGATGAATTACGGGAAAAGCTGGCTTCTGGCCGGCCCCTGAGGATCAAGGCGGGCTTTGATCCCACTGCGCCGGACCTGCATCTGGGTCATACCGTGCTCATTAACAAGATGCGCCAATTTCAGGATCTGGGCCACGAGGTGATTTTCCTGATCGGGGATTTCACCGGCATGATCGGCGACCCTACCGGCAAGAGTGCCACCCGCCCGCCGCTGACTCGCGAGGACGTGCTGCGCAATGCGGAGACCTACAAGGAGCAGGTCTTCAAGGTGCTGGACCCGGCGAGGACTCGGGTGGTGTTCAATTCCGAATGGATGAATGAAGTGGGTGCCGCCGGCATGATCAAGCTGGCAGGTCAGTATACCGTGGCGCGCATGCTGGAGCGGGATGACTTTGACAAGCGTTACAAGGGCAATCAGTCCATTGCCATCCATGAGTTCCTCTATCCCCTGGTGCAGGGCTATGACTCAGTGGCGTTGGAGGCGGATGTGGAGCTGGGTGGTACCGACCAGAAATTCAACCTGCTGATGGGGCGAACACTGCAGAAGGCCTATGGGCAGGCTCCGCAAATTTGCCTGACCATGCCTATCCTGGAAGGGCTGGACGGGGTTCAGAAGATGTCCAAGTCCCTGGGGAACTATGTGGGGGTGAATGATGCGCCTGGGGAGATGTACAGGAAGTTGCTGTCTCTTCCCGATGCGCTGACCTGGCGTTATTATGAACTGCTCAGCCCTCGCTCCAATGAAGAGATTGAGGCCCTGAAGGCGGAAGCGGACAGGCTGGGGTCTCCCCAGGAGGCCAAGAAGGCATTTGCGCTGGAGATGGTCACCCGTTTTCACGGTGCCGAGGCCGCAGAATCTGCCCCCAAATCTGCCGGCAACCAAATTGCACTGGGAGAAATCCCGGACAATGTGCCGGAAGTGGTAGTGGACTTGGGCGGTCAGGACGATATCCATATCGTGCCGCTGTTGCGAGAGGCGGGTCTTGCCCAGAATGGCAAGGCGGCCAAGGATGTTTTCGGTCGTGGCGCAGTGTATCTGGATGGCCAGCAGCTTTCCGAGGAGCGGACGTTCCGCGCCGGTGACAGCCATGTGATCCAGGCAGGCAAGAAAAAGATTGCCCGGGTGGTCATTAAGTAGGCGAAAACGGCTTCAAATCGGCCGATTTGAACAGAAAGTGAGCGGTCGAACGGTTTTTCAAAAAAAGTGCGAAAAAGGGTTTGACACCCACGGGGAAATCCCTAGAATGCGCACTCCTCGACGGGGCAACAACGCAACACGCCACGGACGAGACGCTCTTTAACAATCAGGCAAGCAAACGTGTGGGACCTGTTCGGGACGGATCTTTAAAGATTTCAGTTCTGAACGAGTCAACTAAGTTTTAGTTAATTCAGATGACGAACTGAGCATGTATTAAGT
>JAZAJX010000122.1:0-3333 GCA_036230225.1 Pseudomonadota bacterium
TGATGGGTGACCTCAGCTATGCGGATTCGCCACAGGTGGCCTGGTTGGTGTTGGTGCCGGCGGTGTTGCTGACCCTGCCGCTGGGGCGCAGCTTGAACGTGCTTGCCCGCGGGCCGTTACAGGCGGCGGCGTTGGGCGTGGCGGTCAAGCCGCTGGAATGGGGCGTGTATGGGCTGGCCAGCCTGCTTACGGCGGTGGCTGTGACCACCGCAGGCAGTGTCGGTTTTGTGGGGCTGATCGTTCCGCATATGCTGCGGCTGGTGCTGGGCAACGATCAGCGCATCAGTCTGCCGGCCAGCGTGCTGGCAGGCGGCGCCCTGCTGACCTTTGCCGACACCCTGGCGCGTACACTGATGGCCCCGGAGCAATTGCCGGTGGGCGTCATCACGGCGCTGTTGGGGGTGCCGACCTTCCTCTTCCTTCTGTACCGGAGCCGTTGATGAGCGTACTCGAAGCCCGGGAGCTGGTGGTGGATATTCCCGGCAGGCAGGGTGGCGATCCATTGACAGCACGGATCCTTCCCGGGCAACGCTGGGGAGTGTTGGGGCCCAATGGGGCAGGCAAGACCAGCTTGCTGCATACCCTGGCCGGGTTGCGGCCGCCGCGTTCCGGCACGGTGCTGGTCGATGGCGAGCCGCTGGCATCGCTGCGCAGACGGACCTTGGCGCAGACCTTGGCGGTGGTGTTTCAGGAGCGACAGGACAGTTTCCCCGCCACCGTACTGGAGACCGTGCTGATCGGCCGTCACCCCTTTCTGTCGCCCTGGCAGCGCGAGGGCGCGGATGATGTGCGGTTGGCCCATCAAGCGCTGGATGCTTTGTCGTTGTCTACCTTGAAGGATCGGCTGGTCAGCACCCTGTCCGGGGGCGAGCGCCAGCGGGTGGCCATTGCCACGGCCCTTACCCAGCAACCGGGGGTCTGGCTGGCAGACGAGCCCACCAACCATCTCGACCTGCATCACCAGGTGGCAGTGATGGAGCTGCTGCACCAGCAGGCGGAGGCCGGCGCGGGGGTGTTCCTGTGTCTGCATGACCTCAATCTGGCTGCGCGCTGGTGGGACCACATTCTGCTGCTCGATCCCGACGGGGAGCTGTGCTTTGGCCCGGCGGATACCATGCTGGTGCCCGAGGCACTGGAACGCCTCTATGACCAGAGCTTGTCGGTGGTCACGGTGAACGGTAAACCGGTGTTCGTGCCGACATGACAGAGACCCCTACGATGACCACGGCTTCTCCCTCATCTGCTTTTCAGGGAACGGTCCCTGCTGCCCTGATCAGTGCGCCGGGGTCGGGGCAGGGCAAGTCGCTGGTGACAGCCGCGCTGGCGCGGCTGCATCGCAATGCCGGCCGGCGTGTGCGGGTGTTCAAATTCGGGCCGGACTATCTGGACCCCATGGTGCTGGAGGTAGCCAGCGGAGCACCGGTCTATCAGTTACAGCCCTTGATGACCGGCGAAGAGGAATGCCGCTGGCGGCTGGCCCAGGCGGCCAGCGAGGCAGACCTGATTCTGGTGGAAGGGGCCATGGGCCTGTTCGATGGCACGCCGTCCAGTGCCGATCTGGCGGTGCTGGCGGGGATCCCGGCGATTCCGGTGATTGATGCCTGGGGGATGGCCCAGACCTTCGGGGCGGTGGCACTGGGGCTGGCCCGGTACCGTGAGGCCTTGCAGGTGACCGAAGTGATTGCCAACCGGGTGGCCAGTGACCGTCACGCGGCCTTGCTGGCGCAAGGGTTGCCCGCGAGCCTGTCGCTGCTGGGGGCGATCCCCCGCCATGAAGCCATGACCCTGCCTGAGCGACACCTCGGTCTGGTACAGGCCGGAGAATTGAGCGATCTGGAGACTCGGCTGGATGAGGCGGCCACGGTACTTGAACAGGCCGGATTGGGGCGGTTGCCCGCGCCGGTAAACTTTTCCGCTCCGCCGCCGGAACCGGTCCCTGCCCTGTTGGCGGGCTGCCGCATTGGTATCGCACGGGATGCGGCCTTCGCGTTCCTGTATCCCGCCAACCTGGACCTGCTGCGCGCCATGGGGGCGGAGCTGGTGTTCTTCTCGCCGTTGGCGGACAGCCGCCTGCCTGCTGTGGATGCGGTGTGGTTGCCGGGCGGTTACCCGGAACTGCACGGGGAAACGCTGGCGAACAATGTCGCCATGCGCCATGCCTTGCAGGCGCACCACCAGGCGGGCAAGCCCCTGCTGGCAGAGTGCGGTGGCTTGATGGCCTGCCTGACAACCCTGGTGGACGGTGAGGGGCGTCAGCATGCCGGATTCGGTTTGCTGCCGGGTACCGCCACCCTGACCCGGAAATTACAGGGGCTGGGCATGCACGCCTGGCATCATGGCGGTGTTCAGCTACGCGGCCACACCTTTCATCACGCCGTGGTGGACACCGCATTGCCTCCCACCTGGCACAGTGAAAAACAATCCGGCACCGGGGGAGAAGCGATCTATCGGCAAGGCCATCTGTTGGCCAGCTTCTTCCACGGTTATTTCCCGTCTGCCCCCTCGCTGGTGGCAGATATCTTTACCGGTCGGTTGACCGCATCGTAATTCACAGACAACGGGGCATCTCATGAAACCAGACCCGAAAAGCCAGGAGCGCCACGCGTGGCGGATGGCAAAAAAACAGGAAATCATGCGTGAGCGCATTGCCAACGCGGACAAGGACCAGGGGGTGTTGCTGGTGCTCACTGGCCCCGGTAAGGGCAAGAGCAGTTCCGGCTTTGGCATGGTGGCACGGGCGCTGGGGCACGGCATGAAGGTGGGGGTCGTGCAATTTATCAAGGGCGCGTTCAGCACCGGCGAAGAGGCCTTTTTTCGTGACCTGCCCAGCGTGGATTATCACGTCATGGGCGAAGGCTACACTTGGGATACTCAGGACCGCGAGCGCGATGTGGCCGCCGCCAATGCCGCCTGGGATATCGCCGCGAAGATGCTCAAGGACGACCACTATGATCTCATTTTGCTCGACGAACTGAACATCGCGTTGCGCTACGAGTACCTCGACCTGGACCGGGTACTGGATGATCTGCAAAACCGGCCTGCCATGCAGCATGCTGTGGTGACGGGACGCTATGCCCCCAAAGAACTGATCGAGCTGGCCGACACCGTCACGGAAATGAAAGTGGTGAAGCATGCGTTCAAGGATCAGGGGGTGCGGGCGCAGAAGGGAGTGGAACTTTAGTTGACAGTTGATAGTGGACAGTTGACAGCGAAAGGCAAAAGCCAAAAGCCAAAAGCCAAAAGCCAAAAGCCAAAAGCCAAATTGGGAAGGGTGCTGAGGGTGATGTGTTGAAGACAGAGCGCGAAACGGGTTTTAACTGTCAACTGTCCACT
>JAZAJX010000123.1:0-4061 GCA_036230225.1 Pseudomonadota bacterium
CAGGACTACTACAAGACCCACAGCCTCAAGTACAAGTACTACCGCTATCGCTCCGGCCGTGATCAGTTTCTGGAAGAGCACTGGGACGACCCGAAGCATCGTCCCTGGCTGACAGAGCAGGTCACCCAGCGCTGGCAGGGTCCGGAGCAGTTCCAGCGGCCCAGCGACGAGGTGCTGAAAAAATCCCTGCCCAAACTGGTCTACCAGGTGACCCGGGAAGACGCCACCGAGCGGGCCTTCCAGAATGAATACTTCGACAACAAGGCCGAGGGCATCTATGTGGACGTGATCAGCGGCGAGCCGTTGTTTTCTTCCACGGACAAGTACCAATCCGGCACCGGCTGGCCCAGCTTTACCCAACCCATCGACAAGGCATTCGTCACCCTGCACGAAGACAACAAATTGTGGGCCACCCGAACGGAAGTGCGCAGCCGCTACGCGGACTCCCACCTGGGCCACGTGTTCAGCGACGGCCCCGCGCCCACCGGCCAGCGCTGGTGCATGAACTCCGCCGCGCTGCGTTTTGTGCCCAAGGCCGAGATGGAAAAACAGGGGTACGGGGAGTATTTATCCCTGTTTGAGTAATGGCAGCCGTGGCCGGTTGATGACAATGGCGATCACCCCGGCCACCGCCAGCGCCCAGCAGTAATGGATGGCACCAATCAGCGCCAGCGGTGACAACCCGGCGATGGAACACGCCAGCAACACCTGGGCACCGTAGGGGATCAGCCCCTGCACCACGCAGGAGAAGATATCCAGCAGGCTTGCCGAGCGGCGCAGGTCCACGCCGTGGTCATTGGCAATGTCCCGGGCCATCTCACCGGTGAGGATGATGGCCACGGTGTTGTTGGCCACGAACACATTGGCGAACACCACCAACAGGGCAATGCCCACTTCCCCCGCCCGTTGCAGGGGCAAGCGGAGCCACCGGGTCAGGCCATGAATGCGTTCGATCACCCAGCGGGTACCACCCTGATCGGTCATCAACTGCGACAGGCCGCCAATCAGCATGGACAACAGCATGATCTCGAACATGCCTTCAAAGCCTTCGTAGATCGCCCCGCTCACACTGGCCAGCGTGTAGTCCGGCATCATCACCATACCGGTAAGCCCGGCGGTCACAATGCCCACCATCAGCACCGCCAGCACATTGAGCCCGCACAGGGCCAGCCCGAATACCAGCAGGTAGGGCACCACCAGCGCCAATGCATAGGGTTTGGATGCCACCTGGTGTTCCCCACCGCCCAGCACGATCAACACCACGACCGTGAGCAGCGCCGCCGGCAGGGCAATCCAGATATTCACCCGGAACTTGTCCTTCAGTGACACCCCCTGACTCCGGGTGGAGGCAATGGTGGTATCGGAAATCATCGACAGGTTGTCGCCAAACATGGCGCCGCCCACCACCGCTCCCAGGGACAAGGGGATGGGCAGGCCCGTGGCTCCGGCAAAACCCACGGCAATAGGAGCCGTGGCGGCAATGGTACCCATGGACGTGCCCATGGCCGTGGCAATAAACGCGGCGATCAGGAACAGGGCCGGCAGCACCCAGTCGGCGGGAATGATGGCCAGACCCAGCTGGACGGTGGCCTCCACGCTGCCAATGCTGTCGCTGACACTGGCAAAGGCACCGGCCAGCAAAAACACCAGACACATCAACAGCAGGTTGTGATGGCCGATACCGGTAAGCAGGCGATCCACGCTGGTGTTGACCCGCTGCCCGGCCACGCGGGCCATCACCATGGACAACACAATGGCCGCCATGGCCACGACCGGCGCCTTGATCTGGTAGAAGGCAAAGTCCGTTCCCGCGGCGGTGTAGTACAGACCGCTGCCCAGAAACACCGCCAGGAAAAACAACAGCGGCAACAAGGGCCAGGCGCGGGCAGGAGCGTGGGTCATGGAGCAGTCCGGGTCAGCGGTGAGTTTCCACACAGTGTAGAGATTCCCGCCCGGGGGCGGTACCTGCGCCGCCTTCACGCGACCCCTTCCTTCTCACCCCTTGGGGGGCAAGCATGGGCTCCTACAGCGGCTTCGCATCCATGTTTTCGCAACTCGAAACTCGTAGCTAGTAGCTAGTAGCTGGTCTTTTCAAAACGTATCCACAAACGGCCGACCACCATTCCCGCCCCGATGCCCGGACGCATTCAGCCCACGCAGCAACCACTGCCGACTCTCCATGGGATCGATCACCGCATCGATCTCCAGAAAGCTGGCCATGTTCAGGGCCTTGCCTTGTTGGTAGGCCTTGGCCACCAATTTGTCGAACAGGCGTTGCTGTTTCTCCGGGCTGGGCTGGGCGGCCAGTTCCTTGGCGAAGCCAAGGCGCACCGCCCCTTCCAGGCCCATGGCACCAAACTCGGCGCTGGGCCAGGCGGCGGTGAATAGCGGCGAATGGAAGCTGCCCGCCGCCATGGCCTGGGCACCCAGGCCGTAGCCCTTGCGCAGCACCAGGGTGAAGAACGGCACCGTCAGGCTGGCGGCGGTGACGAACATGCGCGACACGTGGCGTACTGTGGCCTGCTTTTCCGCCTCCGGCCCGACCATAAAACCGGGGGTATCGCACAGGGACACCATGGGCAGGCCGAAGGCCTCGCATAGCTGCATAAACCGCGCGGCCTTGTCGCCGCCCACCGCATCGATGGCGCCGCCCAGGTGGCCCGGGTTGTTGGCGATCAACCCAAAGGGGCGCCCTTCGATCCGCACCAGCGCGGTGATCATTCCCGGGGCAAACTCACGGCGCAGCTCCAGTACCGAGCCGCGGTCCGCCAGGGTGTCGATGACCTGGCGGATGTCATAAACCCGGGTGCGTTTTTCCGGAATCCGGTGGCGCAGTTCGCGCTGGTCGGCGGCCTGCCAGTCGCTCACCCGGCCCTGGAAATAGGACAGGTACTGCTTGGCCACCGCCACCGCAGCCTTCTCATCCTCCACGACCACATCCACCACCCCATTGGGCCCCTGCACCGTCACCGGCCCCACCTGCTCCGGGGTAAACCAGCCCAGGCCGCCGCCTTCGATCATGGCCGGGCCGGCCATGCCGATGCTGGCGTCTTTGGTGGCGATGATCACATCGCAGCAACCCAGCAAGGCCGCGTTGCCGGCAAAGCAACGGCCGGAGCCGATACCCACCAACGGCACCTGCCCGGACAAGCGGGCCATGGCGGCAAAGGTATGGCAGTCCAGCCCGGCCACGCCGACAAAGTCGGTATCACCGGGACGGCCACCCCCACCTTCGGCGAACAGCACCAGCGGCATCTTCCACTGGCCGGCCAGCTGCAGCAGGCGGTCGGTCTTCTTGTGGTTCATCATCCCCTGGGTACCGGCGAACACGGTGTAGTCGTAGCTCATGGCCAGCACCCGGGCGGCCTCGTCGCCGAACTGGTCGGCATTGACGGTGTCGGTGCCACCGATCAGGCCATCCGCCGGGCTCATGGCCTGCAACTCTTGGGCACTGCGACGACGGCGCTGGGCCGCCAAAGCCATGGCGCCGTATTCCTGGAAGCTGTCCGCATCCAGCAGATCGTCGAGATTTTCCCGGGCGGTGCGCTTGCCCTTGCGGTGACGTTTTTCCACCGCCTGGGGGCGACCGGCGTCGCTGATGGCCTGATGGCGATCCAACACTTCCGCCAGATCCTGGCGGATATGATCCAGGTCCACGCTTTCTTCCGTGGCGATGGCATCCCCTGCCACCTCACCGGGTTCCACAAACAACAGCGGCGAGGCGTCGTTCAAGCCATCGCCTTCCTGGGCGGCCAAGCTGTGTACCCGGCCGGCGATGGCGGCGCGCACCTCGAATTCCATCTTCATCGCTTCCAGCACCGCCACCACCTGGCCCACCTGCACCGTGTCGCCCTGCTGCACCAGCAGGGATACCAGCACGCCGGTGGTGGGGCTGGTCAGGGCCTCGCAGCCGATCGGGGTGGCAAGGGTCTCGGCCTGGGGTGATGAACCGGCAGACGGCAAGTCCTGGGGCACGTCAGTGGGCAGCGCCCGCAACAGCTCTGGCAGGTGGGTTTCCACGTAGCGGGTGGTCAACGCGTTGGCCACCACCGCATCACTGG
>JAZAJX010000124.1:0-4629 GCA_036230225.1 Pseudomonadota bacterium
TGTAGCCATCGGCGACGATCAGGTTGCCGCTCGGGTCGAAATCCAGACCCAGGGGGCGGCCCTTGGTGTCGGCAATCAGGTCCGGGTTGTTGCCGTCCGGGTCGAAACGAACGATACGGCCATCCACATAGCCCACATAGAGATAGCCGTTGTTATCCACGGCCACATCTTCCGGGCCGATTCCCTCGTCGCGGGCCAGGGTTCGGGCGTCGCCGAGTTTGCTGTTGACCGCATACTCGCCTTCCAGAGCGGGGGCGTCAGGCGCATCCCAAGCGACCGGCTCGATGGAAACGGGCCAGAACAACAGATAACCAACCAGCACAATGAGAATCAGCAGTACGATATTTTTTATCATTGGTATCCAGTGCATCAGTAAGCGAGATGCCGATGCTTGCATGACCGGCGCGGTCACGCAAATGCAGAGTGTGGATCCAGATCAATGAGCATGCAGGGGGGGATTCAGTGGCCCCTTGACGGACGGGCATAAAAAAACCGCCCGGAGGCGGTTTTTTTATCTGGCGGTATCGAGCGCTTACTTGCGCTCGTTGACCGGCACGAATTCGCGCTCGGCTTCGCCGGTGTACAGCTGACGCGGACGGCCAATCTTGTACGGATTGGAGATCATCTCGTTCCAATGTGCAATCCAGCCCACGGTGCGGGACAGGGCAAAGATCACCGTGAACATGGAAGTCGGGATACCGATCGCCTTGAGAATGATGCCGGAGTAGAAATCCACGTTCGGGAACAGCTTCTTCTCTTTGAAGTAGGGGTCGTTCAGTGCGATCTCTTCCAGCTTCATGGCCAGTTCCAGCTGCGGGTCGTTGACCCCCAGCTCGGCCAGTACTTCGTGGCAGGACTCGCGCATCACGGTGGCACGCGGATCGTAGTTCTTGTAGACGCGGTGACCGAAGCCCATCAGCTTGAACGGGTCGTTCTTGTCCTTGGCCTTGGCGATGTAGGTGTCGATGTTATCCAGAGAGCCGATTTCATCCAGCATGTTCAGCACGGCTTCGTTGGCGCCACCGTGTGCCGGGCCCCACAGGGCAGAGATGCCGGCTGCGATACAGGCGAACGGGTTGGCGCCGGAGGAGCCTGCCAGACGCACGGTAGAGGTGGACGCGTTCTGCTCGTGATCCGCGTGGAGGATGAAGATGCGATCCATGGCCTTGGCCAGGGTCGGGCTGATCTTGGATTCTTCGCAGGGGTTGCCGAACATCATGTGCAGGAAGTTTTCTGCGTAACCCAGGTCATTGCGCGGGTACATGAAGGGCTGGCCCAGGGCGTACTTGTAGCACATGGCCGCGATGGTGGGCATCTTGGCAATCAGGCGGTACGCGGTGATTTCACGATGCTCCGGGTTATTGATGTCCAGAGAGTCGTGATAGAAGGCGGACAGCGCGCCCACGACGCCGCACATGATGGCCATGGGGTGGGCATCGCGGCGGAAACCGTTGAAGAAGTTACGAATCTGCTCGTGCACCATGGTGTGGTTTTTCACGGTGCTGACGAATTGCTCTTTCTGCTCGGCAGTGGGCAGTTCGCCGTACAGCAGGGTATAGCACACTTCCAGGTAGTCGGACTTACCGGCCAGTTCCTCGATGGAGTAGCCGCGGTGCAGCAGCTTGCCCACTTCACCATCGATAAAGGTGATCTTGGATTCGCAGGAGGCAGTAGAGGTAAAGCCAGGGTCGAAGGTGAATACGCCGTTGGCTACCAGTTTGGACACGTCGATAACGTCGCGGCCCAGAGTCGGGGTGTAGATAGGCAGGTCCAGATCCTTACCATCTACCGTGAGAGTGGCTTTCTTCTCGGTCATCGGAATTTCTCCATTGGCGGACGAGGGAACGTTCCTGCGGGAGCCTCTGAGCTGCTCCATGGGGCGAGGAAGGTCCTCCAAAGCGCCGGGGAAGGTAAAGTTTTGACACCCCTTTGTCAACGCGAAGCCGGGAACCGGCGGGTCAGACTTTTGTAGGGTAAACAGCTTGTTACAGCTGTGGCAGCATTTTGCTTCACCGTGGTGCAAGACAAATTTACCACGTTCTCATCCGGTGCATCATTGTAAATCAAGGCGTTAGACAGTGGCGACTGTCCCCGGATGGTGCGCAGCGTTTGTTTTGCACTGGGCGCGGCGATATACTGCCGCCCGGCAAAAACCTCCAACTGGGGGTTTTGACATGGGCCCACCCCGGCCCAGGCGAGGTTGTTAAGATCAGGCTTCACGTTTTGATCTCAACAACTTTGCCATGTTCCCGACAACCGCCCCATCTTCGGGGCCCGGCTATAAGTAGGCTACCGTGAACGACAAGCGACCCGTTAACCTCGATCTGAGCACGATCAAGTTCCCGGTCACGGCTATAGCATCCATTACCCACCGTGTGACCGGCGTTGCCATCTTTCTGGCCCTGCCGATCCTGCTGTGGATGCTGGATCGCTCCCTGGCATCTCCCGAGAGCTTTGCGGACCTGAAAGAACTGATGACCTCCCCGCTGGTGAAGCTGGTGGTATGGGCCATTCTGGCTGTACTGCTGTATCACCTGGTGGCGGGTATTCGCCACCTCATCATGGATACCGGCGTGGGCGAGACCCTGGAAGGCGGCCGCCGTGGCGCCAAACTGGTGTTCATCATTTCTGTAGTACTGATTCTGCTGGTAGGAGGCTGGATATGGTAACCAGTGTCACGAGCCTGGGCCGTAACGGCCTGTATGACTGGCTCATTCAACGTGTGTCTGCCGTAATCATCGGTGTGTACCTGATTGGTATGCTCGGTTACCTGGTAGCCGCTGGTGATCTGGACTACGGCAGCTGGAAGGCCTTCATGGGCTCTATCTGCATGCAGATTGCCAACACCCTGCTGGTGATTTCCGTTGCTGCACACACCTGGGTAGGCCTGTGGGGCGTAACCACGGACTACCTGACCAGCCTGACCTTCGGTAAAGCTGCCACCGGTGTGCGTCTGGTCGCCCAGATGGCGATTGCACTGGCGCTGGTTGTGTACCTGCTGTGGGGTCTGGTTCTGATCTGGGGAGGGGCGTAATCCATGTCCATTCGCACTATTACGTTTGACGCTATCGTCGTAGGTGGTGGTGGTGCCGGTATGCGCGCCTCACTGCAGATGGCCCAGTCCGGTTTCAAAACCGCACTGATTTCCAAAGTATTCCCGACCCGTTCGCACACCGTATCCGCCCAGGGCGGTATCACCTGTGCGATCGCGTCTGCCGATCCCAACGATGATTGGCGCTGGCACATGTACGATACCGTTAAAGGTTCCGATTACATCGGGGACCAGGACGCGATCGAATACATGTGTAATGTGGGCCCGGAAGCGGTGTTCGAGCTGGACCACATGGGTCTGCCGTTCTCCCGTACCGAAGAAGGCCGTATCTACCAGCGTCCGTTTGGTGGTCAGTCAAAGAACTTCGGTGAGGGTGGTCAGGCGGCCCGTACCTGTGCGGCGGCTGACCGTACCGGTCACGCGCTGTTGCACACCCTGTATCAGCAGAACCTGAAGAACGGCACCCAGTTCTACAACGAGTGGTACGCTGCCGAGCTGGTGAAGGATGCTCAGGGCAATGTCTGTGGTGTGATCGCCATCGACATCGAGTCCGGCGAGACCGTGTTCTTCAAGGCCAAGGCAACCGTCTTTGCCACCGGTGGCTCCGGCCGTATCTACGCCTCCACCACCAACGCCCTGATCAACACCGGTGACGGCGTGGGCATGGCCCTGCGTGCCGGCCTGCCGGTGCAGGACATCGAAATGTGGCAGTTCCACCCCACCGGCATCGCCGGTGCCGGTGTACTGGTAACCGAGGGTTGCCGGGGCGAAGGTGGCTACCTGATCAACAAGGACGGCGAGCGCTTCATGGAGCGTTACGCGCCGAACGCCAAAGATCTGGCGTCCCGCGACGTTGTTGCCCGCTCCATGATGATGGAAATTCTGGATGGCCGCGGTGCGGGTCCGGATGGTGACCATGTTTACCTGAAGTTGGATCACCTGGGTGAAGAAGTGCTGCACAGCCGCCTGCCGGGCATCTGTGAACTGGCCATTACCTTCGCGCAGACCGATCCGGTGAAAGAGCCGATCCCGGTGGTGCCGACCTGTCACTACATGATGGGTGGGATTCCCACCAACGTTCACGGTCAGGCGATCAAGCTGACCGGTGGCCATGAAGGGGAAGACCAGTTCGTTAACGGTCTCTTCGCAGTGGGTGAAGTAGCCTGTGTTTCTGTACACGGTGCCAACCGTCTGGGCGGTAACTCGTTGCTGGATCTGGTGGTATTCGGTCGTGCGGCGGGTCTGTTCATCGAAGATGCGCTGCGCCAGGGCATGACCCAGTACGAACCCACCGACTCCGACATCGATGCGGCCCTGTCCCGGGTGCGTCGTTGGGATGATTCCAAAGGTGGTGAATCGGTTTCCGCACTGCGCAAAGAGCTGCAGAGTGTGATGCAGAACCACTTCGGTGTATTCCGCAAGGGTGACCTGATGGCTGAAGGTGTGGCCAAGCTGGCCGATCTGCGTGAGCGTATCGCCAATGCCCACCTGGAAGACAAGAGCAAGCCGTTCAACACCGCGCGTATTGAAGCGCTGGAACTGGACAACCTGCTCGAGGTGGCGGAAGCCACCGCCAT
>JAZAJX010000125.1:0-5164 GCA_036230225.1 Pseudomonadota bacterium
TATCGTCCAGGTTGTATTTGTTCGGATCATCCGGGCTCAGGATCTGTGCTTCGGAACCAAGAATCGCTGCGGTGGAGTTATATTCCAGTTCTGGATTCTCCAGCCCTTCGATGTGTTCCACACCCAGTTCCAGCAGCGCAATCAGCCCGTCGGTACCAAAGGTCGGGCCGAAGTTGAAGATACTGACCAGAGAACCGTTATAGCTTTCCACTTCATCATAGAAGTAATAGAGATGCCCCTCTTCCACAGCCGTGTCGGAACGCAGACAGCTGCCACCGAGTTCGCCACGTACACAGTGAGGCGTCAGATCACCCAGAGTCGGCGACGGGTTGGCAGCGGCGCCAGCCAGAGCCTGAATCAGGTTATCACCCACTTCGTTAATGATGGCGCGCTTGGGACGATAGGCCAGCTCACCGGCCAGGGACATGGTGCCCAGGCTGGTATTGAAACTGCCACCGAACATGTCCTGATCTTCCACATAGGCCATCTGATATTCAGTGGTATCGATGGTTTCCGGGATACCGGCCAGACCGGAGGTGTTGATCTTGTTGATCCGGGACCCCACGACAGGAGTCCGTGCGTGGGTACGGGTGTAGTAGAGGGCAAATTCGGTTCCATTCAGGCCCTCGGCAAAATAGCGATAGGCCAGACCGAACTGCCCGTTATCCTTGGCGTCCTTATCACGAATTCGGTCCACGGTGACCTGAGTGGCTTCGTACTCATAATCCGGGCCGAACTGGGCCGTATAGGCAGCAAAGGCGTTTTCCAGACCGGGTGCCCCGGCCCCCAGTGCAACAACCCGGCCATCAATGATCACATTGTCGGCACCGTGGCCCGGGAAGGCGTCGTGGGTAGAGAAATAGGTCCCAACAGGCGCGTCCTCGGAGTTCTCCCATTCAAACTGGTAGAACGCTTCCAGGGTAGCGTTAAAGGTCAGACCGTAGGAGAAATACAGGCTGTCCAGCGGCAGCAAGGCTTCCTTGATCTCGGAACCCGGCAAACGCAGGGCGTTCAGATCAAAGTAGTTGGCGGTATTGACGCCGCCCTGCATGAACAGGGCCTCACCCCAGCTGATCACCTGTTGCCCAAGACGGACATTGAGGGGGCGCTCGAACAAATCGAAATTGCCCCAGACGTAGGCGTCCAGCATACGGGCGCGCTGGCCTGCATAACGCTCCGCGTCGCGGGTGAAGTCGTCACCGATCCCGTTATTGGCATAATCGGAGTAAGTCGCGTAGCGGGTAAAACCGTTACCCGGTACAAAAGGACCGGACGTAAACAGGTCGCCACCATCATGCCCCCCACCCATGATCTCCTTATCATGGAACGCCGTGGCACGCAGGAACATGCCGTAACGGCCCTGCCAGCTCAGGTCCATTTCCGGGGTGATCTTGTAAACCAGGGATGCCAGACCGGTATCGAAGTTGTTGTTCGCATCATTCTTGTTGATCTGCGAACCGTAACCGGCCAGGGTCATGTCCACCACATCGCCGGTGGCTGCCAGCATGCGGTCCTGGCTTTCCGTACGGAAAAGCGCACCCACGGACAACGTGGTATCCAGGCGGCCGGACCAGTCGGGGTTGTCGAATTGCAGCTGAACCGCTGAGGCAGGTAGCGACAGGCTGGTCAGTGCAGTGGCACCAGCGATAGCCATCGCCAGCCTGGTTTTACGCAGGTGATTATTATTCATTTAGCTACTCCGAGTTGCCATTCATGGCTTTATTGTTCTTGCCCGGATAGCGGCTTCTCCCATATGCGCAGGTCCCATCATTCTTCCTGACGCACACCGCCACCCAGACTAAGTCTTAATTCTTACATATCGGGACCAAAAATAAATCCCCCTCTAGAGTACATTTATCGACCAGCCAGTCATCGTTTTTTTTCGTTTTCTGACCCCGGGGCCCTCAGGCGGCCAGAATACGCCCGAGGACCTCGGCCAGGTTATCCGAGGCCTGCTTCTTCACTCCTTCCAGGGCCTCCGTCAGGCGCTGGCGTCGCCCTGCTTCCAGCTTGGGCAGTCTTGCCGCCGCATTGGCCAGGCGGGCAGCAATCTGGGGGTTAATGCTGTCCAGACGTGACAACGCGGCAGCAAACAGGCGGTATCCTTCCCCGTCTTCAGCATGGAAGGCGGAAGGATTGCCATTGGCCAGGGTACTGACCAGCGCACGCACCCGATTGGGAAGGGTCCAGTCAAAGGCCGGATGTGCCATCAAGGCGTCCACTCTGGAGAGGGTTGCCGATCCCGGCACCGCCGCCTGAACGGCAAACCACTGGTCCATCACCAGCGCTTCATCCGCCCAGCGCTCCGCAAATTGCGACAGGGCACGGTCTGCCCCGGCCAGATTGTGGTGCACCAATACCCGCAAGGCGCCCAGCTCTTCACTCATGCAGAGCGGCAACTCGAACAGCTCGGCAGCCAACCTTTGCGCTTCCCCGTGGCCGGATGCCGCCAGATAGTCCAGCGCCAGGTTTCGCAGCTGGCGACGCCCCATGGCTCGGCCATCCATCTCCAGCTCGGAAGCGATAAGATTCTCTGCCAGAGACAACCAGGCGTCCTGCAAGGCCTGCCCCAGAGCCTGCTTCATGGCCTGGTGGGCGGTATGGATGCGACCCGGGTCCAACGGACTGTGTCTATCCCCCAGAGCTACCTCGCCAGGCAACGATAGCAGCAACGCGGCCTGTGCCGGGTCTTCATCCGCCCGGGCAACCACCGTCTCCAGGACCGGCACCAGGGCAGACGCCTCGGACGAAGCCTCACTCTCCCCCTGAACCAGGCGATCCAGTGCGGCAAAGTACAGACGCTGTGCCGCACTCCACCGGCAATAGCCATCGCTGTCGTAGGCCAGCAGCCGAGCCAGCTGATCATGGCTGTAGTCGTAGCGGAGGACGACCGGCGCGGAAAAACCGCGCAACAGGGACGGGGTCACCGGCCCCGGCACCTGGAATGTCACACTCTGCTCTTCCCGGTCGACAATCAGGACCGTCTCCCGGTTACCCGCCGCATCCAGCGGCACGGGCTCACCGGCTTCATCCAGCAGGGCCAGACGCACCGGAATCACCAGGGGATGCTTGTCAGCCTGCCCCGGTGTCGGCGAAGTGTGCTGCCGGAAGGTGAGCTGATAGGTGCCGTTATCCCCGCTGTCAGTCACCGTCAACACCGGTGTTCCCGCCTGGCTGTACCAGCGTTTGAACTGGGTCAGATCGCGACCAGACACCTCCTCCATGCAGGCAACGAAGTCATCACAGGTCACCGCCTGACCATCAAACCGCTCAAAATAGCGGTCCGTGGCTTGACGAAAACCGTCCGCCCCGAGCAGGTGATACTGCATGCGAACGATTTCCGCCCCTTTTTCATAAATGGTCAGCGTGTAGAAATTATCGATTTTCTGGTATTCCGCCGGCCGCACCGGGTGGGCCATGGGCCCCTGATCTTCCGGGAACTGGTGGTTAACCAGAAAATCCACATCCTCTACCCGTTTTACCGCGGCAGAGTTCATGTCGGCAGAAAATTGCTGGTCACGGAATACCGTGAAACCTTCCTTGAGGCTCAGCTGGAACCAGTCCCGACAGGTGACTCGGTTTCCCGACCAGTTGTGGAAGTATTCGTGGGCAACCACAGATTCCACCCGCTGAAACCCCGCATCCGTGGTCGTCGAGGGATGAGCCAGCACACAGGCGGTATTGAAGATATTGAGCCCCTTGTTCTCCATGGCACCCATATTGAAATGGCTCACCGCCACGATCATGTAGATATCCAGATCGTACTCACGCCCATAGGTCTCTTCGTCCCAGCGCATGGCATTCTTCAGCGACAGCATGGCGTGATCCAGCTTGTCCAGATCACGGTGCTCGGCATAAAGGCGCAAGGCCACCTGTCGCCCGGAACCAGTGGTATAGGTATCCTCCAGGCATGCCAGGTCACCCGCCACCAGAGCAAACAGGTAGCAAGGCTTCGGGAAGGGATCTTCCCAGGTCACCCAATGACGCGCCCCCTCCTCTCCCTGATCCACAGGGTTGCCGTTGGACAACAAGAGCGGATAGCGATTCTTGTCGGCACGCACCGTTGTGGTAAAACGGGCCAGCACATCCGGGCGATCCGGGAAAAAGCTGATACGCCGAAAGCCTTCCGCTTCACACTGAGTGCAATACATGCCATTGGAGCGATCGCGCCCTTCCAGGGCGGTGTTTTTCTCCGGCTCGATGGTTACCACAGACGTAACGGCAAACGCCTCTGGCACCCTGTCTATGGTCAATTGATCGCCGTCGTAATGGTATTGGTCCGCTGGCAGCTTTTGCTCGTCAATCGCCAGGGACTCAATACTCAGCTGTTCGCCATTGAGGACAAACTCACCACCAGCCTCTTCGGCACTCTCGGGATTGCGGCGAACGTGTAAAGTGCTCGTCACCCGGGTATGGCCATCATGCAGGTCCACGTCCAGCACCACATGATCCACAAGAAACGCCGGCGGAAGGTAATCGGCCAGACGAGTGGTTTTAACATCAGCTTGCGGGCTATCCATGGAAGACTCCAAAACAGAAATAACGCGGATAAAAACGACAACACCCCGCAAGGCGGGGTGTTGTGACTATGCCATTTCACGGGCCACAGGTCAGCCCGTTAACACAGCATCATGGGGCTTCAATAAAGGCTGCCGCCGTATTGGAGCCGTTCGGGGCTGAACCCACTGCCGTCATGGCGGGCGACAGTACGAAACTGGCCACCTCGGTCTGCAGTTCGGCGGTTGCCACATTCTCACCGGTCGTCGCCGGATCGGTGCCGGTCTCGCTGGGACGCAGCAGTGAGGCATGGTGGCCGATAGTCAGATTTACCAGCGCATTAGTTGCTGACACATCTGCGACACCGGCACCGACCTGGGCAGCACCCAGCAGGGACGCCAGCGGCGTGGTGCCTGCCAACGGCGCGCCGGGCGCACTGTTCGGTACCACCTTGTCGGCAGTATAAACCTTGGTATCGCCAAGCGCGGAGGCATCACCGCCACCGACCACCTGCTGCACCAACACTGGCACACCCAGGGAACCCAGGGTCTCGGCAAAGTTCACCGGGTCGCCAGAATCTACAGCGCTCTGCGCCACATACAGGAAGCGCTCGAAATTGGTGGTGCCTTTCTGAACGCCTGCAGCGGCCAGGCCAGCTTCAATCACA
>JAZAJX010000126.1:0-2821 GCA_036230225.1 Pseudomonadota bacterium
TACCCGGGCCCTGATCCCGCCAGTCCTTCGGCGGACGAGGCTTGTGGCCCGCCATGATGTCATCAATCTGGTCTGCATCGATGGTTTCGTACTGCATCAGCGCATCCGCCATCAGGTCCAGCTTGTCCCGGTTGTCTTCCAGAATCTGCTTGGCACGGCCATAGCAGCTGTCGATGATAGCCCGCACTTCACGGTCGATTTCCTCGGCGGTCTGTTCGGACATGGCCTTACGCTGGGACATCTGCTTGCCCAGGAAGACCTCCCCTTCTTCTTCCTCGTAGGCCAACGGCCCCATCTTCTCGCTCAGTCCCCACTTGGTAACCATGGCCCGGGCCAGCTTGGTGGCGCGCTCGATATCATTGGATGCACCGGTGGTGACCCCATCAAAGCCCAGCGTCATTTCTTCGGCCAGACGCCCGCCGTACAGGGAGCAGATGGAAGACTCCAGCGCCCGCTTGGACTGGGAATACTTGTCTTCCTCCGGCAAGTACATGGTCACCCCCAGAGCCCGACCACGGGGAATGATACTGACCTTGTAGACCGGATCATGCTCAGGCACCAGTCGCCCAACGATGGCGTGACCCGCCTCGTGGTAAGCGGTATTCAGCTTCTCTTTCTCGTTCATCACCATGGAACGACGCTCGGCACCCATCAGGATCTTGTCCTTGGCCTTCTCGAACTCTTCCATGGAGACCATGCGCTTGTTGGCACGGGCCGCAAACAGGGCGGCCTCGTTCACCAGATTGGCCAGGTCCGCACCGGAAAAGCCGGGGGTGCCTCGGGCAATCACGCTGGGGTCCACATCCTCGGCCACCGGCACCTGTCGCATGTGTACTTTGAGGACATGCTCACGACCCCGAATATCCGGCAGAGGCACCGTCACCTGACGGTCAAAACGGCCCGGACGCAGCAACGCCGGGTCCAACACGTCGGGGCGGTTGGTGGCAGCAATGACGATGATGCCTTCATTACCGTCAAAGCCGTCCATTTCCACCAGCAGCTGGTTGAGGGTCTGCTCACGCTCATCGTGACCGCCACCCAGACCGGCGCCACGGGAACGGCCTACCGCATCGATTTCGTCGATGAAGATAATGCAGGGCGAATGCTTCTTGGCCTGCTCAAACATGTCGCGCACCCGGCTGGCGCCTACACCCACGAACATTTCCACGAAGTCAGAACCGGAAATGCTGAAGAAGGGCACCTTGGCCTCGCCGGCAATGGCCTTGGCCAACAGGGTCTTACCGGTACCCGGCGAGCCCACCATCAGCACGCCACGGGGGATCTTGCCCCCCAGGCGCTGGAATTTGGCCGGATCGCGCAGAAATTCCACCAGCTCCTGCACTTCTTCCTTGGCCTCTTCCACCCCGGCCACATCGGCAAAGGTGGTTTTGATCTGGTCTTCACCCAGCAGCTTGGCCTTGGATTTGCCAAAGGTCATGGGGCCACCGCCGCCACGTCCACCGCCCTGCATCTGACGCATGAAGAAAATGAAGATCGCCAGAATGATCAGGATCGGCAGCACCGACAGGAACAGTTGCATCAGGAAGCCCTGACGCTCCGGCTCCACCCCGTTCACCTGCACCTGGTTCTGGATCAGGGTAGGCATCAGATCCATGTCGAGCGTCGGCGGCTTCACCGTCTTGAACTGACGGCCATCGGAATAAGTCCCGGTGATGGTATTTTCACCGATCTTCACTTCCTGCACTTCCCCGTTTTCCACCTGAGAAATGAATTCCGAGTAAGGAAGATCCCGGGTGGCGGGCTGGGTGCTGATGCTGGATGCCACCACGTAGAGAACGCCGGCAATCACCAGCCACAGCACAATATTCTTGGTCATGTCGTTCAAGGGAGACCTCGATCAATTCCGGGCGCGTCACGCGCACACTGTTTAACTCGCTCCGGGCCAGCCTTACAAGACTTCCCATTGCCCGACCTACGCTAATTGTCGGACCAATAGCGAACTTACACCTTACACCATTTGCCAAGCCCGGAGTAATGCCGGTTCGGACAGCAAAATGGCCATTTAACGGCTTTTTCCGTGGCTTATTTCAGGCCACTGGCCAATTGATACACCTCGGTGGACCGGGCACGACTGGCCGCCGGTTTACGGCTCACCACCCGCTTGAAGCGCTGCAGCAGCGCCTGGCGGTACTCATCAAAGCCTTCACCCTGGAATACCTTGACCAGAAACTGGCCCTCGGGTTCCAGAACCCGCTCTGCCATATCCAGCGCCAATTCCGCCAGATACATGGCCCGGGGCTGGTCCACGCCCTTGTTACCACTCATATTGGGGGCCATATCCGACATTACAAGGTCTGCCTTGCGATCTCCCAGGGCAGCAAGGATTTGCTCATAGACCGCATCCTCGCGGAAATCGCCCTGAATGAAGGTCACATCGGGCAGGGCATCCATGGCCAGGATATCGCTGGCGATGACAGTGCCATGTGAACCCATCAGCTGCCCGGCCACCTGGGACCACCCTCCCGGCGCGGCACCCAAGTCCAGCACCGTCATACCGGGGCGGAACAGGCGGTCCTTTTCATGCATCTCCAGCAGCTTGAAGCTGGCCCGGGAGCGGTAGCCCTCGGCCTGGGCCTTTGCGACCCACTGATCACTGAAATGCTCCTTGAGCCAGGCCTTGCTGGTTTTGGAGCGGCTGGATTTGGCCATGCAAAGCATCTCCTGCCTGTCGTAAGGCGTAAATCGGCGAATGCCGATCTGTCGTCAGAAATAGGATAGCGGAGATGGCCCCTCGCCACCTCCGCTCAACGGGAACCCGCAGTGACTAATCACGACCCTATACCCTTGGCCCAGTTGCTGT
>JAZAJX010000127.1:0-36293 GCA_036230225.1 Pseudomonadota bacterium
CATGCCGCTCCAGGGAATGCATCAGATCGGGGTCAGCGCTGCTGAAAGGCTGGGTCAAGGCTCTAGGGTCGAGAGCCAGGGCATTCTGGTTCTGGTTATAGCGAACCCGGCAGCCGAAATGTGATTCGATTTCTTCTCTCGCACCCTGTGTGGATGGGGCATCGTGCTCGAATTGAACTTCAAGCAGCCAGGGGTAGTCGATGGGCTTGAGCAATTCCCGGGTTCTATGCATCACAGCGAGCATGAATTCGGTGGCATGTCGCTGGAAGATGGGATTCAGGGTGTTGGCTGACCAGCACCACAGGCTGCGGCCCGGCTCTTGCTGAAGCCGGGTTTTTCCCAGACCGCTGATGAGGTGCTCGTAACGAATACAGACAAGAATGAAATTCTGAAGATTCTGGCAGGCCTGGCGAATGTAGCCGACCACACCAAATCCCTCCGGTTTGACTCTCTGGCCAAGATGGAAACCGAACAGTTCATCACCGGTTTCATCCAGACAATGTCCGAGCAGTTTTTCCAACACCAGCGCGGGGACTTCTTTCCGGTCTTCCAGCAAGGTGTCGGCCCGGAAACCCTCTCGTGCCAGCAGGCTGTCCAGATCCAGGCCCATGGCGGGCAGGTTCAGGGACAAGTGCCTGAGAAGACCGGCGTTGACAGGCAGCAGCGAGTAAATGGGAGGGGCATCAGTCATGGGAAATAGAGTGGGGCAGTGCCCCCTTGTCATTGTTGTTAGCACCGTGCGGCAGCGGCACGGTCGCCCAAAATATAGTCAGTCTCCATCAGGATAGCAGGGGCCAAAGTGGCCCCTGCATAAACATTTCAGGCCGCGCAGGCCTGCAGAAACAAAAATGAAACGTTTCTAGTGACTATTTTTGCGCATTACCACCACGGTTTCCTGAACGGCGACGATGACCAGGATCAGGGTGGTGGCCAACCCAACCATGCTCGGCGGGATGTGGAAGGCCGCCACACAGAGAACCGCCAACAGGCCCAGTCCAATGTAGTGGGACAGAGGGTGCCCCTTGAAGACCAGCCACTTGAACAGAATGTTGGCAATCAGGTAGAGCGCCGTACCGCCAATCATGGCGACCATGGTGCCGATGCCGGTGTGCCCGTGGGGGTGAGCAAGAACGAATTCGTCCGCGACGGCAACCAGGATAATGGCGATGATCAGAAGCAGGTGCACATAGGTGTAAATGACGCGCCCCAGATGCCCACTGTTATCACTGCGGGAAATGACATCGCTGGCACGTTCAGCGCTAAGGCTGAAATACAGCCACCACATGGCCACAGTGGTCACAAAGGCACTGACAAAAGCGGTAATGGTGGCGCTGTCCCACTGGGTTCCGGCAAAGGTATTACCCGTCACCAGCAGGGATTCGCCCAGCGCAATGATCAACAGCAGCCCGCAACGCTCTGCCATGTGCGCACCGGAAATATCCCACTCCTTGCTATCTGAACGCCCCAGCCCCGGGACGGCGAAAGACACAGAGGCGGACAGGTATTCAATGGCGATGGCCAGTCCCCACAGAAGGGTGCGAAGGGTGTCATCCTGGAAGGCGCCGATGAGCCAGAACACACCGGAAACAGCGAACCAGACCGTCATGCGGATAAAGCCGCGGTGCAGGTCCGGGCGGTGCTTGCGACTGCACATGCAGATAAAGATCGTCCGGCCAATCTGCATGGCCACGTAACACACGGCAAAGAGCAGGCCATGCTTGCCGAAGGCCTCGGGAATGGAGATGGAAAGCCCCATGCCCAGTAGCATCAGCGCGAACAGCATGAGACGAACCGGCACGGTTTCCGGATCAAGCCAGTTGGTAACCCAGGTGGTAAATACCCAGACCCACCAGACCGCCAAAATGACCAGCATGCCCTGGAGTACCCCGTAAGGGGTGAAATGGGCAATCAGCAAATGGGCACTTTGTGTAATGGCATAAACAAAGACCAGATCAAAGAAAAGCTCGGAAAAAGAGACCTTGTGCTCTGCATGACTGCCTTTGGGTCTGAAAAGTCCGAGGCGTGCGGTTTCCATGTCCACTCCTGTGAATATCGGGGAGAAAGAAAAAGGCCCCGCGAGGCGGGGCCGGATGGCTTACTTCCCTTCGGTGAGGGTGAAGTAGCTGGTCATCAGATTACGGTAATCGGGAATGTGGTTGGAGAACAGGGTTCCCAGCCCTTCGATGTCGTTGCGCCAGTCGCGGTGCAACTCACAGGCGGTGCCGAACCAGGTCATCAGTTGCGCGCCGGCTTCAGACATACGGTTCCAGGCCGCATCGCGGGTCATGGGGTTAAAGGTGCCGGATGCATCGGTCACGATGAAGACTTCGAAATCTTCTTCCAGAGCAGACAGGGCCGGGAAGGCCACGCAGACTTCGGTCACCACGCCAGCGATGATCAGCTGTTTTTTGCCGGTGGCTTTGACAGCGTTCACGAAGTCTTCGTTGTCCCAGGCATTGATCTGGCCCGGGCGCGCGATGTACGGCGCATCGGGGAAGATTTCTTTCAGTTCGGGGACCAGCGGGCCATTGGGGCCATCTTCAAAGCTGGTGGTGAGGATGGTAGGCAGGTTGAAGTACTTGGCCAGATCGGCCAGAGCCAGCACATTGTTCTTGAACTTGTCCGGTTCGATGTCCCGCACCAGTGACAGAAGGCCGGCCTGGTGGTCGACCAGAAGAACGGCTGCGTCGTCTTTACGAAGGCGGTTGTATTGCTTGCCCATGGTGAGTCTCCTTGGTGAAAGAGGGCTTTCATGCCCCGGTTAATATCGCCAATTCATATGGCGGGAAATCATTGACGGTTTATTTTCCCGAAGCTGCCGCTATTGAAATCACGGACAGCGTCGCGGATTTCCTGTTGTGAATTCATCACAAAGGGGCCGTAGCCGACGATGGGTTCATCAATCGGCTCGCCACTGAGGATGAGAATGCGGGCCGGCCCGTTCGCCTCCAGACAAAGGTGCTGCCCCTTGGGAGAGAGCAGGGCCATCTGGGCATCACGCATGACGGTCTTGCGATTGATTTCAACGGTCCCTTTGAGCACCACAACCGCGCTATGCCAGCCTTCCGGGACTTCCAGTTCGGCGATGCCGTTGCTGTTCAGTGCCAGGTCCCAGACATGCATGGGCGTAAAGGTGTTGGCGGGTCCGGTCTGTGACTGATAATCCCCGGCGATCACCCGCAGCGTGCCGGCTTTGTTGGGCAGCGGGACAGCAGGGATGCGTTGATCCGTGATGGCCTGATAGCGAGGCGCCGTCATCTTGTCCCGGGCGGGCAGATTGACCCATAACTGAACCATTTCCAGTTCTCCGCCAGACTCGGTAAAAGCGTGAGAGTGGAACTCTTCATGAAGAATGCCGGCACCAGCGGTCATCCACTGGACATCACCGGGACCAATGATGCCGCCCTCGCCGGTGGAATCCTGATGGGCAACCTCGCCCTTGTAGACGATGGTCACCGTCTCGAAGCCCCGATGCGGGTGCTGGCCGACGCCCCGGGGTTTGCTGGCAGGCGGGAAATGGGCTGGACCGGCATAGTCGAGTAGCAGAAACGGGCTCAGCTGTTTTCCATGGCTGTCGTAGGAAAACAGCGAGCGAACCGGGAAACCGTCGCCCACCCAGTGGGGGTTGGGCGCGGAGTAGATGCCAAGAATCTGTTTCATGAGTCAGCCAGTATCATCAGGGTTTTCTAGATGGTATTGCTGGGACATTGGGCTGTGTAGTAGGCAAAAAAGTCTTATAGTGTTCCACTATTGAGACAATGGTGTTCGGATATGCAAAACCTTAATGACCTCTACTACTTCGCCCAGTCGGTCACCCATGGTGGTTTCGCTCCGGCCAGTCGCGCCATTGGTGTGCCCAAATCCAAGCTCAGCCGTCGAGTCGCGGCGCTGGAAGAACGACTCGGGGTGCGATTGATCAACCGATCGACCCGGCGCTTTTCCATTACCGAGATTGGCGAAACCTACTACGAGCATTGCAAGGCCATGCTGGTAGAAGCGGAAGCGGCACAGGAAGCGATTGACAGTGTGCAGTCCGAACCGCGCGGGGTCATTCGGATGACCTGCCCGATCACGTTGTTGCACGTGCATATCGGCGCCTTTCTGGCAGATTTCATGGCTCGTTATCCAAAAATCACCATCTCTCTGGAAGCCACCAACCGTCGGGTTGATGTGCTTAATGAAGGGATGGATGTGGCGGTACGGGTCCGTCCGCCACCGCTGGAGGCCAAGGATCTGGAATTGAAAGTGCTTTCAGACCGTGGATTGGCTCTGGTAGCCAGTCCTGCACTGATCGACAAGCATGGCATCCCGGTAGCGCCCGCCGACTTGCATGACTGGCCCAGCCTCAGTCTGACTACAACCCAAACGGAACATCGCTGGGTGCTCAATGGACCGGATGACAGCAAGGCAATCATTCATCATCAACCCAAACTGGTGACAGATGACATGATTGCCCTGAGACGGGTCGCCATGGCCGGTGTCGGAGCCGTGCAGCTACCGATTCTGACGGTGCAAGAGCAGCTGGAGAATGGTGAGCTGGTGCATCTGCTGCCGGACTGGCAACCTCACCGGGATATTATTCATGTGGTTTACCCCTGCCGCAGGGGCATGCTCCCGGCGGTACGCACCTTAATCGACGAGCTGGAAAGCTATTACATTTCTTTTGACGAGGAATGAACGCCTCGTTATTCGACACTTTCCGTGCAGATTTTTTTCTTGTTGTGCCGAACATCGGGGCAAGAAAATCGCCTGCCGATCAGGAGCCATGGCATGTCCCGCATCGCAGTCTTCGCGGATGTACAGAATATCTATTACACCACCCGACAGGCCTATGGTCGTCAGTTCAATTATCGCGCCCTATGGCAACAACTGTGTGAGCGTGGCCATATTGTTCATGCCATCGCCTATGCCACCCATCGCGGTGACGACGGGCAGACAAAATTTCAGGACGCCCTGAAGCACATCGGCTTTACGGTAAAACTCAAACCCTATATCCAGCGCAGTGATGGCTCGCGCAAAGGGGATTGGGATGTGGGAATCACCGTGGATGTCATGAGCCTGGCCCATGACGTGGACACGGTGGTTCTGCTCTCTGGTGATGGGGACTTTGATGTGCTGCTTGATCACATTGGCCGCGATCCGGGTGTGCAGACTGAGGTGTTCGGGGTGGCCCCGCTGACCGCCCGTTCCCTGGTGGATGCGGCGGGTGTGTTTTATCCGATCGAAGGCGAACTACTGTTATAGCAAGGGAGCGGAAGGCAGGCAGGTTCCTGCCTTCCGACTGCCTGCTCAGCCTGCTGCATCCAGGGCCTGGCTGATGTCCGCAAGGATATCGTCAATGTGTTCGATGCCGATGGACAGGCGCACCATTTCCCGGCTGACGCCGGCGTTGGCCAGTTCCTTATCATCGAGTTGACGGTGGGTCGTGGACGCCGGATGGCAG
The DNA here is from genome assembly GCA_036230225.1 of Pseudomonadota bacterium. Taxonomy (GTDB): domain Bacteria; phylum Pseudomonadota; class Gammaproteobacteria; order Pseudomonadales; family Alcanivoracaceae; genus Alcanivorax. Next base: position 5,444 of record JAZAJX010000127.1, read on the forward strand.
GCCAGAGAACGGGCATCGCCGATGTTCACCAGTCGCAGAATCAGTTGCAGCGCATCAATGAACGCGGCGCCGGCTTCCTGCCCGCCCTCGATGCCGAAGCTGAGAATTCCCGAGGCACGTCCGGCCATGTATTGCTGTGCCAGGCGGTGGTCCGGGCTTTCTGGCAAGCCAGCATAGTTCACCCAGTTCACCTTGGGATGATCGCGCAGAAACTCGGCGACTTTGCGGGCGTTCTCGCAGTGACGGTCCATGCGCAGCGGCAGGGTTTCAATGCCCTGCAGGATCAGAAAGGTATTCATGGGGCTCAGGGCCGCACCAGTGTTGCGGAGAGGGGCAACCCGCGCGCGACCGATGAATGCCGCCTCTCCCAGCGCTTCGGTGTAGACCACACCGTGATAGGACGGGTCTGGCTCATTCAGCACCCGAAAACGGGTCTTGTGTTCGGCCCAGGGGAACTTGCCGGAATCGACGATAATCCCCGCCACGGAATTGCCATGACCGCCCATGTACTTGGTCAGTGAGTGCACCACGATGTCCGCCCCGTGTTCGATAGGACGCCACAGGTAAGGCGTGGCCACCGTATTGTCGACGATAAGGGGAACGCCGGCCTGATGGGCTACCTCGGCCAGCCGGGCGATGTCGACGATGTTGCCGGCAGGGTTGCCCACGGATTCGCAGAACACGGCCTTGGTGTTGTCATCAATGGCGGCGGCAAGGCCGTCAAAATCGTCGTGGCTGACAAAGCGGGCTTCGATGCCACGACGTGGCAAGCTGTGAGCAAAAAAATTGTAGGTGCCTCCGTACAGCTTGCTGGTGGTGACGATGTTGTCGCCCACTTCGGTGATGGTTTCCAGCGCATATTCGATGGCGGCCATACCGGACGCTACCGCCAGGGCTCCCACGCCTCCTTCCATGGCGGCTACCCGCTCTTCCAGCACCGCGTTGGTCGGATTCATGATACGGGTATAAATATTCCCGGGCACTTTCAGATCAAACAGGTCCGCCCCATGCTGGGTGTTGTCGAACGCATAGGACGTGGTCTGGTAAATCGGTGTCACGACCGCCTTGGTCGTGGGGTCCACCTGAAAGCCGGCACGCACGGCAAGGGTTTCCATCTTCATGATCGGTCCTTGTGTTGTTGTAGGAGTGAATCGGTTTCAGAGACTAGCAAACAATTCTCGGCGAATCCGGTGTTATGCCCGGTATGTTGCCAACAGCTGCAATCGCAGGGGGTGCCCCTGATGCGGCCACTGAATGTGATCGCCGACTCGTAATCCCAGCAGGGCGGCACCGGCCGGTGTCAGGACGGAAATGGCATCGGCGTCGCTCCCGGTGTCAAGGGGCAAGGTGAGTACGCGTTCATGTTCCTTGCCATTGGCTTCATTACGGAAGCGCACACGGGAGCCCAGGGTGACAACGTCTGTGGGCATGGCGTGGGGCTCGAGGATGTGAGCCCGCTCCAGTTCCCGGTAGAGGAAATCGATTTGGTCCGAGTCGCCTTTGAAGGTGTCCAGTAAGGCAAAAAGCCGGTCGCAATCCACGGTACTGACAGTAATCGGGGGGAATGTATTCATGGGTGTCTCCTGACAATAAGGGGAAGGTTGCCGAGGGCGCCGAACCCCCGGTCATGTTGTCAGGCGTTCGGCGTCAGGAAAGAAAGGCAGGCGTACCCGCCGCCAGGGCGAAAGCCTGGGCAGTGCAGGAGAGGCGGGACAGGTTGCCATGGGTGCCTGTCAAATAGGGGCGAATCGTGTTCATGTCTTGAGAGTAGCAGAGCCGATTTTTTTGTCCAGCGTTCTCGTTGCGTTGCCAGTCAAGGACAGGGGGAGAGCGGGTGCAATAACCAAAAGAAACGAATCTGGTCATGCTGTTTTGTCGTAAATATGGATGATTTGGCTATTGGCACCACGCCTAGCAGGAGCAACACTGCCTGTGGCGAATAACAACAAGGAGATCGGGATGGCGAAAAAATTATCCATTATGGATTCCGGCTGGCTGATGATGGAAACCCGGGAAACCCCCATGCATGTGGGGGGGCTGGCGTTGTTTGCCTTGCCGGACGATGCGCCCAGTGACTATATGGAAAGCGTTTACCGCTACATGGTGGATGTGGAGGGCGTCTGTCGGCCGTTCAGTCAGAAAATCCAGTCCCGGTTACCGGGTCGCCTGGATGCCACCTGGGTGGAAGACAAGAACTTTGATATCGACTACCACGTGCGCCATTCGGCGTTGCCGCGGCCCGGACGGGTCCGAGAACTGTTGGCGCTGGTATCCCGTCTCCATGCGCAACGCCTGGATCCCAGTCGTCCCCTGTGGGAGAGCTATCTGATCGAAGGCCTGGAAGGTAATCGGTTTGCGCTCTATACCAAGATGCACCATTCCATGGTGGATGGCATGGCCGGCATGCACCTGATGCAGTCGCGCATGGCAAGCAGCGCCGAGGAGCGCCTCCCGGCTCCCTGGTCCGGGGAGTGGGATTCTCGCAAAAAAACGCGCAAGAAAAATGTGGCGGTGGCCGCCAAGGCGGGGGTGCTCGACGGCGTGGGTAGTGTCCGTCGCGGCGCTGGACAGTTGGTGGATCTGCTGCGCCAGCCCAGAGACAGCAATGTGAAAACCATCTACCGGGCCCCCAAGACTGTCCTCAATCGCCGCGTCACCGGGGCGCGCCGGTTTGCTGCCCAGTCCTGGTCGTTGCCGCGCATCAAGGCGGCTGCGAAAAAACACAACGGCACCGTCAACGATATTTTTCTGGCCATGTGTGGTGGTGCCATGCGTCGCTACCTGGTCTCACTGGACGCCTTGCCGGCGGAGCCGCTGGTCGCCCAGGTGCCGGTTTCGCTGCGCAGTGCCGATCAGGCAGAAGGCGGCGGCAATGCCATCACCACGGTTCAGGTGAGTCTCGCCACCCATATCGCCAGCCCGCTGGGACGTCTGGTGGCGATCCAGGAATCCATGCAAGCCGTGAAAAACCGCCTGGGGGAGATGCAGAAGGCGGACATTGATGTCTACACCGTGATGACCAACATGCCATTGTCACTGGGGCAGGTGACCGGTCTGTCCGGCAGGGTGAACCCCATGTTCAACCTGGTGATCTCCAATGTGCCGGGCCCGAAAGAGACGCTCTACTTTAACGGGGCGGAAATGCTGGCCTCCTACCCGGTGTCCCTGGTGCTGCATGGTTATGCGTTGAATATCACCGTGGTCAGTTACAAGGACAGCCTGGAGTTCGGGGTCATTGGTTGCCGCGATACCCTGCCGCATATTCAGCGTTTTCTGGATTACTTCGAGATGTCTCTGGAAGAACTCGAAGGGGAATGAGCGCACACAATGGTAAAGTGCGTCTCGGCCATCCTGATTGTGGAGTGACGCATGTACCAGCCGGAAATTACCCGGGCCGTAGAAACCCTGGCCCAGCATCTCATCCGCCAGCGATTGATGGTGGCAACGGCGGAATCCTGTACCGGTGGCGGCATCGCCCAGGCAATGACGGCCCTTGCCGGGTCGTCACGCTGGTTTGAGCGGGGCATGGTGTCCTATTCCAATGAGGCCAAGCAGGATCTGCTGGGGGTGCGAGCCACTACCCTGGCGGTTCACGGGGCGGTCAGTGAGGCGGTGGCGCTGGAGATGGCCTGCGGCGCCATTGCCCACTCCCGCGCCTCTCTCAGCGTGGCAGTCACCGGTGTGGCAGGCCCTGACGGTGGAACGCCGCAAAAGCCGGTGGGCACCGTCTGGATCGCCTGGGGTCTGCAGGCCGGGGAGGCCCGTGCCCGTTGCTTTCACTTCCAGGGCGATCGCGATGCCGTCCGTCAGCAGACCATCCTGGAAGCCATCCGGGGCTTGAATGCCTATCTTGAAACGTCACAATCAGCCGGATAACCAAACGGGGTTGCAATGAATAGCGATTGCTGTTCATAATGCTGTCCATGTAGCCAGTACTGACTAAAAGGTCAGAGGCGATAGATCACAGACGGCTGCGTCAATGAGTGACGGGCTGACAATGGAGAGGGGTCACATGAGCGATAAAGGTAAGGCGCTGTCGGCGGCGCTGTCACAGATTGAGCGCCAGTTTGGCAAGGGTTCGGTCATGCGGATGGGCGACCGCAAGCGTGAGCGCATGCCATCCATTTCCACCGGTTCCCTCGGGCTGGATATCGCCCTCGGTATTGGCGGCCTGCCCAAAGGCCGCATCGTGGAAATCTACGGCCCGGAATCCTCTGGTAAAACGACCCTGACCCTGAGCGTGATCGCCCAGGCACAGAAGAAGGGCGCCACCTGCGCCTTTGTGGATGCGGAACACGCCCTGGACCCGGACTATGCGGAGAAACTGGGCGTCAACGTGGATGACCTGATTGTGTCCCAGCCGGATACCGGGGAACAGGCGCTGGAAATCACCGACATGCTGGTGCGCTCCGGCGCGGTGGATGTGGTGATTGTCGATTCCGTGGCGGCGCTGGTACCCAAGGCCGAAATCGAAGGCGAGATGGGCGATGCCCACGTCGGTCTGCAGGCCCGTCTGATGAGCCAGGCCCTGCGCAAGATTACCGGTAACGTCAAGAATGCCAACACCCTGGTGGTCTTCATCAACCAGATCCGCATGAAGATCGGTGTGATGTTCGGTAACCCGGAAACCACCACCGGCGGTAATGCCCTGAAGTTCTACTCTTCCGTGCGTCTGGATATCCGTCGTATCGGTGCGGTGAAGCAGGGCGATGAAGTCACCGGCAACGAAACCCGGGTGAAGGTGGTGAAGAACAAGGTTTCCCCGCCCTTCAAGCAGGCCGAGTTCCAGATCCTCTACGGCCAGGGCATTAACCAGCTGGGCGAAGTGCTGGACCTGGGCGTACAGCAGGGTCTGGTGGATAAGTCCGGGGCCTGGTACGCCTACAAAGGCGACAAGATCGGCCAGGGCAAACAGAATGCCTGCGACTTCCTGCGCGAGAATCCGGCTATTGCCGAGGAAATCGAGAAAGAAATCCGTGCCCGCCTGTTGCCGGTGCCCGGAGAGGCGGCTGCCGATGCAGAAGAGGAAGCCGAAGCCGGCAATGAGTGAAACACTCACCGAATCCGAGCTGCGTCAGCGGGCTGTGAGCCTGCTGGCGCGCCGGGATCACGCCCGCCGCGAGCTGGAAACCAAGCTGCGCAACAAGGTAGGTGAGCATCCGGCCCTGCCGACGGTGATGGCATGGTGCGAGGAACACGGCTTTATCGATGACCGGCGCTTCGCCGGTTTTTTTGTGCGCTCAAGGATCGAACGGGGTCAGGGCGCGCTGCGGATCCGCCAGGAGCTGCAGCTAAAAGGGGTGGAGAGTGATCTGATCGCTCAGGCCCTGGCAGACGTAGAGGTGGACTGGTTCGCCCTGGCGCGGGACGTGCGGGCAAGGCGTTTTCGCGAGTACCCGGGCAAAGATCAGAAAGAAAAGGCCCGTCAACTCCGGTTCCTGCAGCAGCGCGGTTTCGATGCCGAGCAAAGCTTTGCTGCACTGGACAGCTCCCCGGACGAGGAGTCGCTGTAGCCCGCCGGCAGATCTTGCGCCGTTGCTTCCCGGGCGTCGCTGGCGTCTGGCTCATAATGCGACAGGCCGGGGTCCCCGATAATGTGCCCTGTGGACCCGGCCCAAGCCTCTCTCCAGCCGCGTTCGCAGACACCAGCGTGCTGGCGGCGCGGTCTCCAGGGGAGCATCGCTTGCCGACATGCTCGCAGGCGTGCAGAGGCCTCATGCGGTCTATGGTAGATAGCGGTGTCATTTACCGCTTGGTTTGAATCCCGTTCACGTCGTATCCTTTGTGTCTGTTGCTTGTTTGAGAGCGCCCATGGAATACCTGTCTGATCCCTGGCTGGCGGCGGCCATGCTGGGTGCCGGTGTATTGGCCGGCTTCATCAATACCCTGGCTGGCGGTGGCGGGTTGTTGATTCTACCGTTGCTGATGCTCAGTGGCATGAGTGCGGCGTTGGCTAATGGCACCATGCGGGTGGGGGTGCTGATACAGAGCATGGAAGCGGTGCGCCAGTTCAACAAGCGCGGCACCATGCCCTTCAAGCCCTTGCCGGCGATACTGGTGCCCTGTCTGTTAGGCACCCTGGTCGGTACGCTGGCGGCGTCCTACCTGCCAGAATCCATTCTCAAGCCGGTCCTGTTGACCACCCTGGTGGTGGTGGCCCTGATCATGGTGTTCAAGCCCAACCAGATGTCACCGGGGCCGGATGAAGTGCCACTGGAACCCAATGACTCCCTGTCCGGCTGGCTGGGGTTATTCTTCTGTGGGGCCTATGGCGGCTTTGTTCCGGCGGGGGGGGGCTTTGTGCTGATCGCGGTGTTGGTGGGACAGCTTCGCTATGATCTGCTGCGCGGCAATGCCCTGAAACTGGCCATTACCGGCAGTTTTACGGTGCTGGCCCTGGGGATTTTTGTGGCTCGCGATCAGGTGGCCTGGCTGCCGGGTTTGCTGGTGGCGGCAGGCACCTTGCTGGGCGTGCGGCTGGGCGTGGGTTTCGCCCACCGGGTGTCGCCGACCGTGCTCAAACGGATTCTGCTGGTGATGGTCCTGACGGTGTGCCTGGCGGCGGCGCTCAAGGGCTGAGTTTCAAGTTACAAGTTTCAAGTCGCAACGCGTGCAGGCTTGTAAGGTTTAGAGGTGCCGTGCCCGCGCCTAACGATAATGCGTGGGCATGACTTACCAAAACCCGGTGAGCTTCGTCGTGCTTTTCAACTTGGAACTTGCTTCTTGCAACTGCTTCTTCCCATCGCAACCGGGCCGTGGGGGCGGTATACTCGGCGCCTCTGATAGCCAGCCAAGAAAACGTTTCTCCTATGAAGAGTGCTGAACTACGCCAGGCCTTTCTGGATTACTTCGCCAGCCAGGGACACACCAAGGTGCCGTCCTCCTCACTGGTGCCTCACAATGACCCGACCCTGCTGTTTACCAATGCGGGGATGAACCAGTTCAAGGATGTGTTCCTGGGCCGTGAGTCCCGGGATTACACCCGTGCCACCAGCTCTCAGCGCTGTGTTCGCGCGGGTGGCAAGCACAATGACCTGGAGAACGTGGGTTACACGGCCCGGCATCACACCTTCTTCGAGATGCTCGGCAACTTCAGCTTCGGCGACTACTTCAAGCGTGAAGCCATCAAGTTTGCCTGGGAATTCCTCACCGGCACCCTGGGGCTGCCGGAAGAACGCCTGTGGGTCACCGTGCATGTGTCCGATGACGAAGCGGCGGATATCTGGCTGAAGGAAATGGGCGTCAGTGCCGAGCGTTTCTCCCGGCTGGACGAAGACAACTTCTGGCAAATGGGCGATACCGGTCCCTGCGGTCCCTGTTCGGAAATTTTCTACGACCATGGGGCGGACGTGCCCGGTGGCCCGCCAGGGTCCGAGAATGACGATCTGGATCGCTACATCGAGATCTGGAACCTGGTATTCATGCAGTACGACCGCCAGGAAGATGGTGAGCTCAAGCCATTGCCCAAGCCCAGCGTGGATACCGGCATGGGCCTGGAGCGCATTGCGGCGGTACTGCAGGGTGTGCATTCCAACTACGAAATCGACCTGTTCCAGGCGCTGCTTCAGGCGGCCGCCAAGGCGACCGGTTGTGACGACCTGGAAGAGAAATCCCTGCGCGTGATCGCCGACCATATCCGCTCCTCCAGCTTCCTGATCTGTGACGGGGTGATTCCGTCGAACGAAGGGCGTGGTTATGTACTGCGGCGAATTATCCGTCGGGCCCTGCGTCATGGTCACAAACTGGGCCAGGACAAGCCGTTCTTCTCTACGCTGGTGGCGTCTCTGGTCGAGCAGATGGGCGATGCCTATCCCGAGTTGGGTCGCGAGCAGTCCCGAATCGAGAAGGCGCTGCTGGCGGAAGAAGAGCAGTTCGGTCGCACCCTGGCGGCGGGCATGAAGGTGCTGGAAGCCGCCATTGCGGATCTGGATGGCAAGGAGCTGCCCGGCGAGGTGCTCTTTACCCTGTACGACACCCACGGTTTCCCGCCGGATCTGACCGCTGACGTGGCCCGTGAACGGGATCTGACTGTCGACATGGCCGGCTTCGAGAAGGCCATGGAAGTCCAGCGTGAGCGTGCCCGCGGCGCGGGCAGCTTCGCCAATGACTACAGTGACCGATTGAATATCGACGCGGTCACGGACTTTTCCGGCTACGAAAAGCTGGCGGATGAGGACGAAATCGTTGGCCTGTTCCGCGACGGTGAGGCGGTGGATAGCCTCAATGCCGGGGAAGAGGGCATGGTGGTCCTGGCCAGCACGCCTTTCTATGCCGAGTCTGGTGGCCAGGTGGGCGATAGTGGTTTCCTGGTGCTGGGTGACAATCGTTTCGCCGTGGCGGATACCAAGAAACGCCAGGCAGCCCATGTGCATCTGGGCAAGGTCGAAAGCGGTCGCCTGACGGTGGGTGAAAAAGTGTCTGCCTACGTGGATGTGGCTCGCCGCCAGGCCATCATGCGTAACCATTCCGCCACTCACCTGATGCATGCAGCCCTGCGCGATGTGTTGGGCGATCACGTGCAGCAGAAGGGGTCCCTGGTGGCGGAAGACTATCTGCGCTTCGATTTCTCCCATGGCGAGGCCGTGAGCGAAGCCCAGCGTGAACAGATCGAAACCCTGGTGAACCGCCAGATTCTGGCCAATACCCCGGTGACCACCGAGTTGATGGATATTGATGCCGCTCGCGAGGCGGGGGCCATGGCTCTGTTCGGTGAGAAGTACGACGATCAGGTGCGGGTGCTCAGCATGGGCAGCGAGGGCTTCTCCAAGGAGCTCTGTGGTGGTACCCATGTGAGCCGCACCGGTGATATTGGCCTGTTCCGCATTACTCTCGAGGCGTCTGCTGCCGCCGGTGTTCGCCGTATTGAAGCCGTCACCGGCGAGCATGCCCTCACCGTGATGCGTCAGCAGGAGCGGGCCCTCAGCGAGATCGCTGCTACCGTGAAGGCCACGCCGGACAATGCGGCGGAGCGGGTTGCCAGCCAGGCTCGCAAGGTGCGGGAGCTGGAAAAGGAAATCGAGCGTCTCAAGCAGAAGTTGGCCAGCGGTGCAGGCAGTGATCTCACCGATGACGTTGAAGAGATTGGTGGCGTCAAGGTGCTGGCGACCCGGATTGATGGTGCGGACGGCAAGACCCTGCGCGTCACCATGGATAAGCTCAAGGACAAGCTGGGCTCGGCGATCATCCTGTTGTCCGCTGTGGACGGCGACAAGGTGGCGCTGGTAGCCGGTGTCACCAAGGATCTCACCGACCGATTCAAGGCCGGTGATCTGCTCAAGCATGTGGCCGAGCAGGTGGACGGTCGCGGCGGTGGCCGCCCGGACATGGCCCAGGGCGGGGGTAACAACCCCGCAGCCCTGCCGGCGGCCCTGGAAAGCGTGAAAAACTGGGTATCTGAACAGGGGGCCTGAGCGAGCGCTCGGCCCTCAACATGAAATCCGGGCGCGTTTCTGCTAAGGTTACGCGCTCTTTTTTGCAGACAAAGCGACTTTATGGCCCTTATCGTGCAGAAATACGGCGGCACCTCCGTAGGTTCCGTCGAACGCATTCAAGCCGTCGCCGAGAAGGTGGCTGGCTTTCATCAACGGGGTGACCAGGTGGTCGTGGTGGTCTCCGCCATGAGCGGCGAGACCAACCGCCTGATCGAGCTGGCCAAAGGTGTCAGCGACAACCCTTCACCGCGCGAAATGGATGTGCTGGTATCCACCGGCGAGCAGGTCACCATTGCCCTGCTGTCCATGGCGCTGCAGAAGCTGGGCGTCAATGCCCGCTCCTACACTGGCAGCCAGATTCCCCTGCGCACTGACAATGCCTACTCCAAAGCCCGCATCGAAGAGATTGATGACAAGAAGATGCGCGGTGATCTGGATGGCGGCAGCGTGGTGGTGGTGGCCGGTTTTCAGGGCGTGGATGCCGACGGCAACATTACCACCCTGGGCCGTGGCGGCTCGGACACCACGGCGGTGGCGCTGGCAGCGGCCCTGAAAGCTGATGAGTGCCAGATTTATACCGATGTGGATGGCGTTTACACCACCGATCCCCGTGTGGTCGACAACGCTCGCCGCCTGGAAAGCATTACCTTCGAGGAGATGCTGGAAATGGCCAGCCAGGGCTCCAAGGTCCTGCAGATCCGCTCCGTGGAATTCGCCGGCAAATACAATGTGCCGCTGCGTGTCTTGTCCAGCTTCCAGGATGGTCCTGGAACTCTCATTACCGTCGACGACGAGGTTGATATGGAAAAGCCGGTAATCTCCGGAATTGCCTTTACCCGTGATGAAGCCAAAATCATCGTGCGTGGCGCCCCGGATACTCCGGGCATTGCCTACAAGATCCTCGGCCCGGTGAGTGCAGAGAACATCGAAGTGGACATGATCGTGCAGAACGTGGGCAAGGACGGCGCGGCCGACTTTACCTTTACCGTGCACCGCAACGACTTTGTTCGCGCTCAGGAGGCCCTGCGCAAGGCGTCTGAAGAACTGGGCAACCCGGAAATCATCGGTGACGACAAGATTGCCAAGGTCTCCCTGGTCGGTGTGGGCATGCGCTCCCACGCGGGCGTGGCTGCCAAGATGTTTGAATCCCTGGCCAATGAAGGGGTGAACATCGAGATGATTTCCACCTCGGAAATCAAGGTGTCCGTGGTCATTGCCGAGAAGTATCTGGAGCTGGCGGTACGTGCCCTGCATTCCGCCTTCGAACTGGACCAGCCTTCAAGCTAAGCGACATACTGTCAGGTAGGTCCGGGGCGACGACCGGTTGGTCGTTGCCCCTTACATCGCAAGACTTCCGACACCGCTTCAGGCATACTACCGCCCCCGTGCCAGGGGAGGGTAAATGGTCCCGGAACCAAGGAGTCGTCAAGGACGGCAACCCGCGAGCCTCAGGTACGGCATGCGCTCACGGAAATTGAAGGACCCCCAGGAGGGATCATTATGTTAATTCTTACGCGTCGAGTTGGTGAGACCCTGATGGTAGGTGATGAAGTCACTGTGACTGTCCTGGGCGTAAAAGGTAACCAGGTTCGCATCGGTGTGAATGCACCGAAAGAGGTTGCGGTACACCGGGAAGAAATCTACCAGCGGATTCAGCACGAAAAATCACCAGATGGTGACTCTGCCTGATTTTTGGGCTGTATTTTCTCCGCAAAGTCGTTATGATGCGCGGCGAGTTTGGAAACAGGCCAGCAAGAGCCTCATTGTCCAGACCAACAATCTGACCGCATTCCGGAGAGGTGGGTGAGTGGCTGAAACCAGTTCCCTGCTAAGGAACCATACGGGTTACCGTATCGCGGGTTCGAATCCCGCCCTCTCCGCCATATTGGTAAAACGCCCCGCACTGCGGGGCGTTTTTGTTTGTGCGGCTCAACCCCGCGGGACGTTCGGCCCGGAGGGCATGACGTTCATGTCGACGCTTGCCGGTAGGCAAAATCAGTAACGAGTGGCGGAACCGGGCTACGCGTTTCGCGGCCATTATCTGCAAGCAGCGTCCTGCGCTAAACGTGGCTTAAGGAGCCGTGTTCATACCCATCGACAAACATTTTCAACCCGCCCACCCCGACAGTTGCGATACACTACATCCCCCTGAACATACCGACCCAAGGTGACGCCATGACTGACACCCTGACCATCGCCCGCCCCGACGACTGGCATCTGCATTTCCGTGACGGCGAGCTGCTTGCCGAGACGGTGCCGGCCACGGCGAACGTGTTCGGGCGCGCCATTGTCATGCCCAACCTGACGCCGCCGGTGAATACCGTGGCCGAGGCAGCGGCGTACCGGGAACGTATTCTTGCCCGTGTGCCTGCCGGCATCACCTTCGAGCCGTTGATGGTGCTTTACCTGACAGACAGCACCCCGGTAGAGGAAGTGGAAAGGGCTGCCAACAGCGATTTTGTGCACGCCTTCAAACTCTATCCGGCGGGGGCGACCACCAACTCCGATAGTGGCGTCACGGACCCGGGAAAGATCACCCATCTTTATGCTGCCATGGAAAAGCACGATGTACCGCTGCTGGTCCACGGGGAAGTCACCGATGCGGACATCGATATCTTTGACCGTGAAAAAGTCTTTATCGACCGCTATCTCAATGATATTCGTCGCCAGTTCCCGGGAGTGCGTATTGTTTTCGAGCACGTGACCACCGCCGAGGGCGTGCATTTTGTCCGTGAAGCCAGCGAACTGACCGCTGCCACGGTGACACCGCAGCATTTGCTGATGAACCGGAATGACCTGCTGGTGGGCGGCGTGCGTCCCCATAACTACTGCCTGCCGATTCTCAAGCGGCGACAGCATCAGGAGACCATTCAGCAGGCCGTGCTGGAAGGGCATGCGCGCTTCTTCCTGGGAACGGATTCCGCGCCTCACCCGCGCAACAAGAAAGAGGCCGCCTGCGGATGCGCAGGATGTTATTCGGCGCGGGCGGCGTTGCCGCTGTATGCCACTTTCCTGGAGCAGCATAACGCCCTCGACAAGCTGGAAGGGTTCGCCAGCCATTATGGCGCTGACTTTTACCGCCTGCCTCGGCACACGGATACCGTGACGCTGGTGCGTCAGCCCTGGTCCGTGCCGGAGGTCATTGATGCCGCCGGAGAGGCCATGGTGCCGTTCTATGCCGGACAGCAACTGCCCTGGTCGCTTGGCTGATTCCATGGAGCGTTTGCCGGTCGTTGTCCTGAGCGGGTTTCTGGGCAGCGGGAAGACCACGCTGCTGAATCGCTGGCTGAAGGAGCGCCAGGATCTGGCGGTGATCATCAATGAGCTGGGCGATATCGGTATCGACCAGCATCTCACCGGCGACAGCCGCGTTCCTGTGACCCTGCTGTCCGGTGGCTGCCTGTGCTGTGTGATACAGGGAACCCTGTCGAGCACCCTGCGCAACCTTTTCATGGCCCGCAAAAACGGTGAGCTACCGCCGTTTTCCGCGCTGGTGCTGGAAACCACCGGTGCTGCCGATCCCTTCGGTGTCACCGCGCCACTTGAGCAGGACCCCTGGTTACAGAAGCGATTCTTCTGCCAGTCAGTGTTGACGGTGGTGGATGCCCTGGCCGGGAGCCGGAGCCTGGACCGTCATCCGGAGTGGCTGGAACAGATTCATGCCGCCGATGCCTTGCTGCTGTCGAAGACAGCACAGTGTGAACCGCAAGCGTTGGCGGCACTGCAGGCGCAACTGACAGCGCTTAATCCCACCGCTCGTATCTATCCGGAACCGGCACCGGTGGACCTGCTAGAACAGTCCTTTCCCCGTCGCTGCCGCGTGACCGGCAGTTTTGCGCCGGTTGCCCCGGCAGGCTCTCTGCTGTCCCCACAGCATCCGCAGACTCCGCCATCCCGCCATCAGCTTTACAGTGCCTCCTTGCGCTGGGATGGGCGGCTGTCATGGCCTCTCTGGCAGGCGGCCCTGAAGCAACTCGACGAGCAATGTGGTGATAGCCTGATCCGGGTAAAGGGCCTGCTGCGCGTTGAAGGCCTGGATGGCCCCTTGCTGGTGCAATGGGTGGAAGGTGCGACCCCCGAGCTGACCCCGCTCAATCATTGGCCTGATGAGGATACTGTCACCCGGCTGGTGCTGATTGTCCGACATCCCCAGGCTGACTTTGCGCAACAACAACTGGCACACTGGGAAACCCTGCTGACACAACTGGCGAATTCATAGGAACCGAGATGGGCTATGTGTACCTTGCCGTGGCTATCCTCGCCGAGGTGGTTGCCACCAGTGCGCTGAATGCCTCTCAGGGCTTCACCCGATTGTGGCCGTCGGTGGTGACCGTGGTCGGCTACAGCATTGCCTTTTACGCGTTAGCTCTGACGCTGCGCACGGTCCCCATGGGAATTGCCTATGCGGTGTGGGCGGGTACCGGTATCGTATTGATTGCGCTGGTCGGGGCCCTGTTTTTCCGCCAGCAACCGGACCTGCCGGCGGTGGTCGGTATGGGGTTGATTGTGATCGGCGTGGTGCTGGTGACGTTTGTGTCCCGAACCAATACGCATTGAATAACAAGGAGTAGCCGTGACCGAACGGATGCAGAGTGTCGAACAGGCGGTGGATTATGTGATTGAGCAGACGGGTGGGGAAATCCGCCTGGCCATGCCGCTGGGACTGGGCAAGCCCAACCGCTTCGTGAATGCGCTCTATGCACGAGTGGAAAAGGATGCCTCTCTCTCCCTGGAAATCTACACGGCCCTGTCCCTGGGCAAACCCGGTGCCGGCAGCGACCTGGAAAAACGGTTTCTCAACCCCTTTGCCGATCGGCTGTTTGGGGATTATGAAGAGCTGGCGTATCTGAAACCCCAGAAACGCAGCGATCTGCCAGACAACATCCGCGTGTTCGAATTCTTTGTGCAGCCGGGCAGCATGCTTGGCAGTGACGCGGCTCAGCAACACTACATCAGCAGTAACTATACCCATGTGGCCCGGGACCTGAATGCACGCCGCATCAATGTGGTCGCCCAGATGCTGGCGCACCGTCAGGTGGAGGGTGCGGACGAATACAGCTTTTCCTGTAACCCGGAAGTGACGCTGGATCTGATGCCGCTGCTCAAGGCCCGTCGTGATGCCGGTGACACCATTGTGGCAGTGGGGCAAATTCATCGGGATTTGCCCTTCATGGAAAACGACGCCCGGGTGGACGACTGGCTGGCGGACATGGATATCCTGCTGGATGATCCCCAGGGACACACCCGCCTGTTCAGTACACCGAACATGCCGGTGAATATCCAGGACCATTTTGTCGGTCTGCATGCCAGCACGCTGGTCAAAGATGGCGGTACCCTGCAGATCGGTATCGGTGCCCTGGGGGATGCGCTGGTGCATCATCTGCGACTGCGCGAGCAGGACAATACACTCTATCGGTCGCTGCTGGAGGACTGGCAACTGCCGGCCTCTCATCGTGCCCTGGTGGATCGGGAGGGGGGCGTCGGTACCTTTGAAGAAGGGTTGTATGGCTGCAGTGAGATGATGACCCATGGCCTGCTGACGCTGGTGGATGATGAGATCATTCGTCGGCCGGTCTATGACTGGGCGCCGCTACAACAGCTCGAGATGCACAATCCGGCCAAACCGGGGCTGGCGTTGCTGGACGCCCTGCGCGAGCAGGATGCCATCCGCCGCCGCCTCAACCACGATCATCTTCGTCTGCTCAAACGTTTCGGCATTTTCCGCCAGGGCATCGAAAAGCACGGCGATGAGCTGGTGTTGCCCAACGACGTGCGTGTGGCCAATGATCTGGACGACAGGGCGACCCGGGAAGCGCTCAAGGCGGTGTTTGGTGAGGAACTGGCCGGTGGTGTGGTTATGCATGGCGGCTTTTTCCTCGGGCCACAGGCGTTTTATGAGCGTCTGCGCGGGTTGGAGGCGGGCCGCCGGGCCGCCATCAACATGACCCATATCAGTTTTATCAACCACCTCTATGGCGACGAGACACTCAAACGCCTGCAGCGTCAGGATGCCCGTTTCGTGAATACGGCCTTTACCGTGACCCTGCTCGGGGCAGCGGTGGCGGATCAGGTGGAAGACGGGCGGGTGTTGAGTGGTGTGGGGGGGCAGTACAACTTTGTCAGCCAGGCCCACGAACTGGACGGGGCTCGTTCCATCCTGATGGTGCGTGCCTGGCGAGAGCGGGGCGGCGAAGCCATGAGCAATGTGCTTTTCCGCTATGGCCACAACACCATCCCGCGTCATTTGCGCGATATGGTCGTGACCGAATACGGGGTCGCCGATCTGCGCGGCAAGACCGATGAGGAAGTGGTCATGGCCATGCTCAACGTGGCGGACAGCCGTTTCCAGATCGAACTCATGGAGGAGGCCCAGGCCGCCGGCAAGTTGCGCAAGGATTACCAGATTCCCGAGCCGCATCGTCGCAACAACCCGGAACACTTACATCAGATTGCCGAGCATCGCGGGGAAAAGGCGTTTCCCCTGTTCCCGCTGGGCAGCGACTTTACCGAGATCGAGCAGCGTTTGCTCAAGGCGTTGACCTGGCTAAAGGAAAAGGTCAGTCAGAAGGAATACCTGAAACTGGGCCGCAAGGCATTGTTTGAGGAGGGTAGCGAGAACGATTTCGCGGCGGAGCTTGAGAGGATGGCGCTGACGGACCCGCAGGGTATTCGAGCGCATCTCTATCAACGGTTGCTGCTGACGGCATTGGAGGCAACCCGCTAAGAGAGGGCTCCAGCCTCACGACCTAATCAGTCATGAGTCGTTGCGAGGACCACCGTGTGGTGGGTCCTCGCCGATCAACTAGGCGCTTTGTTTTTCCTGCTCCCGATCCGTTTTTCTGGATCGCGGCTTGGTGGTCTTGCCAGAGCTGACGGACAGGGCCCGCCAGAAGGGGATGCGCCGGGTCACGGCCACCATTTCGTCCACGCTGTCACTGATGCCGGACAGTCGGTCCACGGTGTCCCGCAGTCCCACCAGTTCATCCACATGCTCGGACATCTTGAATACCACCATGTAAAACTCGAGCAGGGCGCGTAGAACGGATGCCAGCACCAGAAAAGTCAGCGGTGCCGCGAAGAAGAAATAGAACAAGCCGCGCCAGGTCGATGCCATAAATGCCTCAACGCAGACATAGATCAGGGCGCAGGCAATGGCAACCAGAGCAATGCCGTATACCCCGGGCAGGACCTGGATAATCATGTATTTGTCGAACTTGAAGTTGAACAGTTCGCGCCAGTATTGCACCACCCAGAAGAAGGCACGGCGCATGCGAGTCCCGAACTTTTCGGGCAGCTTTTCCGGCGTTTTCTGTTCGTTGTTATCTACCATTTTGCGTACTGCTCCTCGACAAAACCGTATTGGCCATCAATGGTCAGGGTGCGCCCATTGCGCAGGCGAAGTTCGCCATCGAAACGGCCAAACAGCTGATTGAAATTGCTGGCAAACAGGCCCAGATTCATCCGTTCGCGGTGATTGCCACTGGGGGTGAAACGAAGTGCCACCTGCCCGCACTGGCTGCGCAGGATCCAGGGTTGCATCAGATCATCCCGGTTGTATTCGAAAATGACGCCATCGGTGGGGATCATCTGGCCATCCACCCACAGGCAATTTTCAGAGAACGTGGTTTCGTTGACGCCACACGACAGGTTCAGACCCACCCGGGTTTCGCCTACCCGGGCCGACAGACACGCCCAGTTCCAGAATGTTTCGCGGCGCATGTAGCCGGCGGAAAAATCATGGTGCCCACAAGCGTCCAGCGTCGTCAGATCTTGGTGGCGACCCTCCTGTTCCAGCGTGCCGCTGACGGGCAGCCCCGCCACCTTGTTGGCATACACCCACCCGTTGACGCCGGTGCGGGTACACAGGGACATGGGCTGGAATGGCTGCCCCTCGTCCATTCGCACGTTCAGCGACAATCCCTCCAGGTTCACCGACAGGGATTTGCTCAGGGCGCCGTTGTTGTCCTGGTAGCCCAGGCGAATATCCATGCCCCGACCCCGGAAAGCACTTTCTCCCCGGCGCGGTGACTCGGACAGTGCCATCGCACGGCCCAGAGGCGAGCGCCAAGTATATTCCCGCAGCCGGCCGGAGCGAGGTTCAAAGATGTAAAAAAACGCCATGCCCAGGTAGGCGGTGTGAGCGAGCGCGCAGCCGGCAAGCAATTCCTTGCTTATAACGCCAAAGTACTGGAACTGCTTGTAGTGGAAATGACGGCCAAAGCGGGATGCGGGCTGGCCCATGGGCGTTCGATAGTCCGCGTCACGACCGTTGATTGTCGCGACAGTATCCGGGAAGACGCCAAAGGCGACCTGACCCTGGTGGTCTACCAGGGCTGGCGGTTGTGGTTGAAAGTTCATGCGTTAGGCCAGCTGACAGGAACAATGAAACCCGGTGCGTCACTGTGAGGTTGGGTGACCATCAGCGGGCGTTGACGGGATTCAACATAGTCAATCAGGGTGGGGGTCGCAATGAAAGTGGTACTTTTGTCCGACATTGATGGGCAGGGCCAGAAAGGCCGCTCAATAATTGACCATTGCCCTGCTCCCAGGGCGTCCGTGGGTTGCCACCAGCCCCGTTCATGCTGCGGGTGCGGGTGTTGACCGCTGGCGGGGGTATGGTGCCGGTAAAACAGTCGGCCGCGGCTGAGCAGTGCTCGGCCATCCGGCAGTCGGCCCTGTTCGGCAAGCTGTTGTCTGATGCTCGCCAGGGTGGTGCGTGGCAGTTGCTGTTCGAACAGGTGACGGGCCTTGCGTTCCAGGGTGTCCCGGCGATTGGGACCGTACCAGGCCTGCTCTGTGCCCAGATAGAATTTCAGGGCCAGTTCCCAGTGCCACAGCTTGCCGTCCTGATGATCGAAAACCAGTAAATCCAGTTCGCCCAGGGTCCGGCCCTGGGCGCGGAAGGGCAAGTTGGTGGCAATGCGTTCCAGGTTCGGGCTGACATCGATTAGGGCTGCCACCCACTGTTCGAATCGCAGGCCGAGTCTTGCCGGCGGTGCCTGTTCTTCCAGCCTGCGGGCGGCATTGCGCGGCAACGCGGGATCAAGCCGGAATTCACGCTGTAGCAGGTGACCGGCATCCGAGCAGTCGGCAGGGCAGGGCAGGAGGGGTGGGGCCTCCACCAGCCAGCGCAGCAGGCCGGCCGGTGTGGAAGAGGCCGTGGTCATACTGAGGTGGACAATAGCTCGCGTTTGTTAAGGGCGCTTCTCACTTCCTCGGCCCAGTGCAGCCAGGCCTGCTGGTCGAGAATTCCCCGGCGCAGCGTCAGGTAGGTAAACAGGTCTTTGTCACGGCCTTGTTCATCCAGTTTTGACGCCAGGGCTTCGAAGGTGCTCAGTCGTTCCCGGCGCAGGTCCGCCTGGTCTTCCAGTTCACGCAGGATCGATGAGGAATCCGACAGGGCGCCACCGGCGATTTTCACCATGAAGGCGTCCCGGATCCGCGGTGGGGCAGCAGGTTTCCGAAGCCATCGAATCAACTCGTCGCGGCCTTCTTCCGTGATCCGGTACAATTTTTTGTCCGGCTTGCCATCCTGGGGGATATGGCGAAATTTCACCATGTTCTGGTCGTTCAGTTTCCCCAGTTCCAGATAAATCTGTTGGTGGGTGGCGTTCCATACCAGCCCGATACTATTGGCAAATTCGCGCGCGAGGTCGTAACCGCTGGCTTCCTGATCTTGAAGCAGAACAAGTATGGCATGGCGCAAAGACACGGCTCACTCCTCGTTGTAATTATGTGACGTAATACTATTTTGATAGTAGAGAGCTGTGTTATTGCTGCGCAATCCGTTGAATAAGTACTTTTGTAAAAACTTGGTGAACTTGCACCACAGTCCTTCGATAATGTAAGTAATTGTTATCAAAAGGGATGCACTCTGTAGGCCAAGCAGGTCATGAAGGAAAAGATTGTTTCTGTCGGTGGTCTCGCCGTGGGGCGGCCTTGTCAGCGATCCCGCCGGGTCGGCAGGATCGCCGGGGGGGAGAGAGTCAGGCGGAGCGGGGAGGCAGCATCACCAGCATGCTGGCCTGATATTCTGCGGAGGCTTTCAGTTGCGTCTCGTCGAGTTTGGGCACCAGGTTGTTGATCAGGCTGCGGGACGCCTTGCGGGTGGTTTCCACGCCGACACTGGCCAGCTTTCGCAGCACGGGACCAAATTGCAGGAGCGCCATGGGGCGCTCAAAATACCATTCGATGGCCTGATCGGTCAGTGCCAGCAGGTAGTTCGTCAGTGCCGCCCGCGCCTTTGCCGGGTCTGTCTCGCACAGGTCCGGTAATCCCTTGCCCTGCGTTGCCAGGGTGTCACTGACCGGAAAGGCCACGTACCAGAATGCCTCCTCGGGCGCGGGCTGGCGCACCTGATCCATGTATTGCGCCGCATCCCGATTCTGCTGGAGATCCAGTTTCCTGGCGCTGCGGCTGACCACCAGGTGGGTGGCCTTGTTGATGGTCTGGGTGGTCATGTTGACGACTTTCATCAGTCCGGGTGACAGCTGGGCGGCCTCGGCGGCCCGGATGATGAAAGCGGTCAGCGCCTCGTCGATGAAGGTGCTCATGATGGCTTCGATGTTTTGCGGTTCCGGCTGGCTGGCCCCGTCCTGCATGCGACGGATAAAACCGTCGGTCTTCTCATGCAAGGCATCGCTGGAGCGGAAGGCAACGTGTGGCATTGTCATTATTCGGTTCCTGAAGCAAGGGATGACAGGATGATACCGAGCGTATCAGGGGGCTCAAATGACCGAAACTGCTGACCACTGACTATTTCTTTTTCGGTGGTAATGGCACATGATTCGCGCCCGGCAGGGGTTGGCTAGGAGAAATCATGTTAGGCGTCGTCAATGCGGATGCGGAGCGGGTAAAGCAGTGGCTCCAGCAAGCGAACATTCGCCACTACATCTGTGAACATTGCCATGGACTGCACCTGTCCGAATTGCAGGAGCGTGAGGGGGTGGTCGATGCTCGTCTCTTCGTCGAAGAGGACGGCATTTTGCTGACCACCGAGCTGGAATTGCGCCCGTCTGCTCTGTTTGCCGTGCAGGCGGAGCTCAGCCGGCTGAATATGGCCTATCCCTCCATCAAGCTGTTTCTGGATGTGAGCGATGACTCCCTGCCCCGGTTGGTGGCCTGTGACCTGTTGCTGGGACGCCACGGCGTGTCCTTCGAGCAGTTCATCTATTTCGTTCAGGCTACCGTGGATGCCACCGCCCAGTTGCTGGATGAAGGACAGGAATATCACTGGCTGATCTGGCCGGATGAGCAGGAAAGCAGTGCCAGCGGGGCACTGCACTAAACTGAGGGCACCGCGGTGCATGACAATGCGGATTTTCTGGGAGGCGTCGGCGGCGATCGTCTGGACGGCCTGATCGACGGCCTGGTTCAGCATGGTTATGCGGTTGCGCCAGGCTATATCCCTCTCCCGTTGGTCAGGGCCCTGCGTGAGGAAGCGCGGCATCGGGATCAACGTGGTGAATTCCGGCTGGCCGGTATTGGCCGGCGCCAGGAGCACCAGAAAGATACCCGGATTCGCAGTGATCGTACCTGCTGGCTAAAAGGCGATACCCTGGCCCAGTGCCAGTTGCTGGAGGAGCTGGAACGCCTGCGTGTGGCCGTGAATCGAGCCCTGTTCATGGGCCTGTTCGAGCTGGAATCCCATTTTGCCATTTATGGACCCGGGGATTATTACCAGCGCCATCTGGATGCCTTCAACGGCAACAACGGACGCCTGCTTTCCGTGGTGCTTTACCTCAACGAGGGGTGGCAGAGCGAATGGGGAGGTCGCCTGCGCGTCTGGCCGGAGCAGGACTCCCAGCGCGTGGCCACCGAGGTGGAGCCCCGTGCCGGTACCCTGGTGGCTTTCCTCAGCGAGAAAATTCCCCACGAAGTCTTGGCAGCCACCCAGGAACGCTACAGTATTGCCGGATGGTTCCGCTGCAACAACACCACCGCCGACTGGCTCGATCCGCCGCGCTGATCCTGGCTCTTGTGCTCGGGCACGCCGCCGCGTGGGCGGCGGTCTGCGCTGAGCCCGGCCGGGATGGCCTGGGCGGTGGCCACGCCATCATCAACAGTTATTTCACCGGCCCGGATACCCAGACCTTGTCGGCGGGTACCCGCACCTTCTCTCTTTCCCGCCAGCGGGGTGACACGGCGTTGCAAGCCGGTGATCTGGCCCTGTTGCTGCAGATCCAGGGCGCCACGGTCGCCACGCCCAATCGTCCGGATTACGGGCGCCTTCAGGGGCACGGGTTGGTGGCGGAGTGGGTACGCGTGGACCGTGTGCGAGGCGAGCAGGTGTGGATTCAGGGGGCCGGAAACGGCGGAGGCCTGGTCCACAGTTACGTGAATGCGCCGGCCAACGAGCGTCAGAGCCGTCGTCGCTGGCAACTGGTGAGGGTGCCTCAGTACGAATCCCTGACGTTGCAGCAAGAGGTCCGTGCGCTGCCCTGGGATGGCTTCACCGGGGGCATTCTGGCGGCGGATGTGCGTCGGCGAGTGAATATGAACGGCCATCCTTTGTCGGTGGTCGGGGCCGGCTTTCGCGGTGGCCCGGCACTGTCCCTGCAAGGGGCACTGGGTCGCCCGGCAGACTGGCGTTATCCGGCACCGTCCGTCAAGGATCAGGCGGTGGGGTATGGCCATCATGCCAGCAAGGGAGAGGGCATTGCCGGTACCCCGGTGCTGGTGATGGAGGCCGGAGGCGGTTACCCCGGTGGGGATATGGGACGTGGTGCTCCGGCCAACGCCGGCGGCGGCGGTAATGGTCTGGATCTGGCCCATCGCAGGCTGGGAGGGGGCGGTGGCGGCGGCAATGGCACTGCCGGGTCGCCCGGCCAGCCAGCGGATGGCGGCGGCCAGGGCGGGCATCCGGCGCCCCCGGGATTGGTGTTGGGTGGTGGCGGCGGCGCTGCCGCCAGACACAGTGGCGAGGGTGGCCAGGGAGGCGCTGGCGGCGGACTGATACTGATTCGTGCCGCGGGTCTGGAGGGGCAAGGGTTGCTGGATCTGCGCGGTGAGGACGGCACCACAGCGGGTGATGTGGGGGGCGGTGGTGGCAGCGGTGGCACGTTGTGGCTGGATTTGCCGGTCACTCAATCGCTCAACATGCCCATGGCACTGAAGGGCGGAAAGGGTGGCGCCAGCGGGGGGCATGGCGGTGAGGGGCAGCGCCTGGCTCGTGGTGAGCATCCGGGGTCAGGTTTCCAGCCCCTCTCCGTGCCGGGTATCGATGCCGGTTTTCGCTGTCGGCCGGCGGGCCACTGGGTGACGGGGGTGTTGTTCAGTGATGATGGCATGGCGGGTGGGCAGCCTTTCGATTTGCGCCGGGATGCGCAGGAAGCGCCCTTGTCTGGATGGTCGGTGACCCTGGAAGACCCGGAGAGTGACTGGCAAAAAACCACCCTCAGCAACGCTGCCGGGGCCTTTCAGTTTCGGCTGCCTGAAGCCCAAAGCCGTGGCCAGGCTCTGTGGCTTTCTCTGACGCTTCCTGACGGCTGGTTGCTGCCCGTCATGCCGTCACTGGGCGGTGAGGTCGGGCAGCGACAGGGGCGGAGCGTGCGCTGGTTGTTGCAGGCCATGGCTGATCATCACTCCGGCCCTCTGGCGGTGGGGGTGATTGCCAGGCCGGTCTGGCAGGCCCCGGAAGATGCCGAGCTGATTCCCGGCAGCACGGCGGTACTGACATTTGAATACCGGGCCTCGCTTTCCGGGCAGGTACAATTTCATAGTCACCATCCTGCCGTGAAAGGGTTGCTGATGGATCGGGCCTGCTCCGGCGACAGTGAGCAGTGGCAGAGTGGGCAGAACGCCGGCTGGCCGGTGACGGCCGGTGAGCGGTTGTGCGTGCGGGTTCCGGTGCGCTTTGGTGGGCAGGCAACCCGCATCCCGGTGACGGCCACCACCTTGCCACACAATGCCCCTGCGGGTTTCACCATTACTCCCCAGCAGACCTCGGTAAAAATTCGTCCCGGGTCTTGAAAGTTTTTTCCGCATCCCCATTTATTTCACTGTGACAACCCGGCCGGTTGGAGCGCTGCTGACATCGTCTGTGGCAGCGGTTCCGTGTCACGCACAATTCAGTAAACCTTTTTTCAGTGGATGCCTGCGGGATCTTCTGAAGAGTATGGAGATATGTGTGATGAATACCGGATTTTCCCTTGCGCCCCTGTTTCGCCATTCAGTGGGCTTCGACCGCTTTGATGAACTGCTGGACGCTGCGCTTCGTGCGGACCAGTCGAATGGTTACCCGCCGTACGACATCATTCGTGAGAGTGATGGTCGATACCGTATCGTGATGGCCGTGGCCGGTTTCGGCCGCGAAGATATCGACATCACGGTGCAGGAAAATGAATTGCGAATCCGCGGGAACCTGGCGCCACAGAACGAGGGTGAGCGAACCTGGTTGCATCGGGGTATCGCCCGGCGCGCCTTTGAGCGTACCTTCAAGCTGGCAGACCATGTGGAAGTGGAGGGTGCCGGCCTCAACGATGGCCTGTTGACCGTGACCCTGAATCGCGTGGTGCCGGAGGAGAAAAAGCCCCGGGTGATCCCGGTGGAGGGCGAACAATCGCCAACAATTCGTAATTAAATCGCTGCACTTTGTGACGCATTTTTTGTGACATAGTAAAGGGGTCGGCAAGGCCCCTTTTTGCTAGTTTGTCTGCAGGGCACGTGGCAAAGAGGGCGATGTTAAGCGGCATCGACCTGATAAGCCCATGGGTCCGAGCCGGACACTGATCATGCTCACCGGATCAGCGCAGAGTCGCTGCTGCCAGGCCAGGAAGGCCCGGAGCTCTGCAAAACCCAATCCATTGTCAGCCACAGGGAGCGGCATGCAATGAAACGTCTTTATTACTTTGCCAAATCACTGACCTCTGTGCAGGGCATCACGTCGGACCTGCAGCGCGCAGGCATTGGTGAAAACCGTCTCCATGTCATGGGCCACGACAGCACCGCCATGGCCCAGGCACATGTCCACACCACGACCCCTTGGGAAGAAACCGATATCATGCATTCCGGTTTTGTTGGCGCACTGGCCGGCATGGCGGTGGGCCTGGTGGTCGGCTTTCTGCTGGCTGGCGCTGACCCGTGGGGCATGCAGCTGGATGCCGGGGCCATTATCGGTGTGACCCTCTTCGGCACCTGCTTTGGCGCCTGGTTGGGCGGATTGCGAGGTGTCTCGTCTCGCAGCCATCATCTGACCCCCTACCTGGACCGGGTGGAACAGGGTGACTATCTGATGATGGTGGATGCGGATGACGATGTGCAGGCCAGCAAGGTGGAAAAAGTCATGGCTGGCCATCGTCATGAAGCCGAAGAAGCCGGGCGCGAGGAACACTTTAGTCCGTTTGATTGACGGGGTGCCTGACGGCAGAGGCTTGCCGTTGGCAAAACGGCACCATTCGTTTGTGGCAAGCGATGTCGGCATCGCTTCCCACAAACGGGGGTCTGCCTCAGGCATCCATCCAGTATGTCGCCACATCCAGCATGCGGTGGCTGAATCCCCACTCGTTGTCATACCACGCCAGCAGTTTGAGTTGCTGACCCAGTAATCGACTGTGATTGGTGTCCACCACGCAGGAGTAGGGCAGGTGATTGAAGTCACCGGAGACCAGTGGCAGATGGTTGACCGCCAGCAGGCCCTGTAGCTGGCCATGGGCGGCATTGATTAACGCCTCATGGATCTGGTCCAGCGATTCCGCCTGATCCAGCGTCACCGTCAGATCCACCAGTGACACATTCAGTGTCGGCACCCGTACCGCCAGCCCATCCAGTCGCCCCTTCAGGTGAGGCAGGACCAGTCCTACGGCCTTGGCTGCCCCGGTGCTGGTGGGGATCATGTTCACGGCGGCGGCCCGGGCGCGCAACAGGTCTCCGTGGGCCTTGTCCACCAGATTCTGGTCGTTGGTATAACTGTGGATCGTGGTCATCAGTCCCTGCCGCACGCCAAAGGCCTGGTCGAGCACTGCGACCATCGGGGCCAGGCAATTGGTGGTGCAGGAGGCATTGGAGACGATGCTCAGGCCGTCGTTCAGGCGTTGATGATTGACGCCGTAGACCACAGTGGCATCGGCATCATCTACCGGGTAGCTGGCCAGTACCCGGGGCGCACCGGCGTCCAGGTGGGCAGCCAGTGCCGCGCGGGTCTTGTATTTGCCAGCACTTTCGACCACCAAATCCGGTGCCAATGAGGCCCAGGGCAGATCTTCCAGACGACTTTCGGCAAAGCAGGGGATGCGTTGGCCGTCGATTTCCAGATGGCTACCGTCGTAATGGACAGAAGGCGGCCAGCGGCCATGGGTGCTGTCGAAGGCCAGTAAGTGGGCCAACACCTCGAAATCCGCCAGATCATTGATGGCGACCAGCTCGAAGCGGTCACCGGCTGGGTGTTCGCTGATGGCGCGGACAATACAGCGTCCGATACGACCAAAACCGTTGATGGCAATGCGAATCTTCTTGCTGTTTGTCATGGCACACTCTCCGTCTACCACAGATTTTCAGTGTAGCCCCGGGGTGGCATCACGGCCAGTCTGATCAAGCTTTAGGCAGATGGAGAAGGCGTATCTTGCAATGGTCGGTCGCTTTGGCCACAATGCGCCCTCGCTCTGCGGCCCTGGCTGCAGGCGCGTAATGGTCGACCCGTCGGTCCCCCCGCAACGACAACCTGTGAACCCCGCCAGGCCCGGAAGGGAGCAACGGTAGCAGTGGACTCGTGTGCCGGGGTGTGGCTGGCGGGAAGACCTCCAATCCCCGCTTTGCCGGCTTGCGCCACCGTTTTACTGAACCCGCCTTCTGCACTGTCTTCCCTGCGGGAACTTCGTTAGCATTAAGTCCTTCATGAGACGCCACTTTTCCACCGAATACCGGTGTCGATCCCTGTTGGTTGGAGTGCTATGAGTTATCAGGTTCTTGCCCGAAAATACCGCCCCCGCACCTTTGATGAGCTGGTGGGGCAGGAGCACGTCTCGCGGGCCCTGATGCATGCGCTGGATCAGGATCGGCTGCATCATGCCTATCTGTTCACCGGCACCCGGGGGGTGGGCAAGACCACCATTGCCCGGATCCTGTCACGGTGTCTGAATTGCGAGCAGGGCGTGAGCGCACGCCCTTGTGGTGTCTGTCCCACCTGCGTGGAGATCGGCGAAGGCCGCTTCGTAGACCTGATCGAGGTGGATGCGGCCAGCCGAACCAAGGTGGAAGATACCCGTGAGCTGCTCGACAACGTGCAGTACGCACCGACCCGGGGTCGCTACAAGGTCTACCTCATCGATGAGGTGCACATGCTGTCGGCGCATTCCTTCAATGCGCTGCTCAAGACCCTGGAAGAGCCGCCGCCCCATGTGAAATTTTTGCTGGCCACCACAGACCCCCAAAAACTGCCAGTGACGGTGTTGTCCCGGTGTCTGCAGTTCAGCCTCAAGGCGTTGCCGGCGGAGCAGATTGCCAGTCATCTGCAGGCGCTGCTGGACAAGGAAATGATCCCCTATGAAGCGCCGGCCCTCTTGTCTCTGGGCAAGGCAGCCCAGGGCTCCATGCGTGACGCGCTCAGCCTCACTGACCAGGCCATCGCCTTCGGCAGTGAGCAGCTCAGCAGTGAGGCGGTGAATGCCATGCTCGGCACGGTGGATCGCAACCACGTGCTGACCTTGCTGGTGGCCCTGGCAGAACAGGAGCCGGCGGGTGTCTTGCAGGCGCTGGCCGCCGTCAGCGAGCATTGTCCCGGTGAGCTGGCCCTGCTGGACGAACTGATCACCCAGCTGCATCAGCTGGCGGTCTGCCAGGCGGTGCCCGGCAACCACGATGAGACCCTGACCCAGCTGGCCGCCGCCTTGAGTGCCGAGCAGGTACAGCTCTACTACGATGTGGCCCTGCGGGGCCGTCGAGATCTGCAGGATGCCCCGGATAGCCGGGCGGCGCTGGAAATGCTGCTGCTGCGGATGGTGTTGTTTACGCCCAAGGGCGTATTGCCGACCGCCGGGGGGGAGCACGCCGGCGCAAAAAAGCCTGAAGCGGCGTCACCGTCGGCAGACGCCGGCGGCAAACCGGATTTACGCGCTCTGCTGGACCGCCCGGCAGCGGCGGCAACGTCACCGTCAGCGCCCGCCGCCCAGCCAGCTGCGGTCCCTGTGGCGGAGCCGGCGTCCCCGGGCGGAGCCGCTACTGCGGCCCTGGCCAGGGCTGACGCCCCGGCGCCTGAAGCCATGCCGACGCCGTCTCAGCCGCAACCGCCTGAGCCGCAGGCCCCGCCGCCTGAAGCGGAACCGGCGGCCGAGACAGTAGACCCGGTGGCGGAGCAGGGGACTTCCCTGGCGCCTCTACCGGAGCCGACCTGCGACGCCGAGGTGGCGACCTGGTGGGCCGCTTTGCTGCAGCGCCTGGATCTGGACGGGACGGTGCGCAACATCGCCCGCAACGCGGTGCTGGTCAGCCGGGAGTCGACAGTCTGGACCCTGCGGATCAGCACGGGGCACCAGGTACTGGTGAACCGGGAGCGTCTGGACGAGCTCAGTGGGGCACTGGAAAATTACTTCCAGCGACGTATTCAGGTTCAGGTGGAGTATGAGCAGCAGGCCGGTGATACACCGGAAGCCATGGCCGAGGCACGGCGTCAGGAATTGCTGGCGGATGCCACACGCACCCTCCACGAGGACCCGGTGGTACAGCAGCTGGTCAATACCTTCGAGGGCCGGCTGGATGAAGACAGCGTCACGCCGAAAGAAACGGTGGAATAATCCCGGTTGAGTCGGGTGGAGATAACGATGGATTTTGATATCAACTCTCTCATGCAGCAGGCCCAGGCCATGCAGGAGAAGATGAAAAAGATGCAGGACGAGGCCGCCAATGCGGAAGTCATCGGTGAAGCCGGTGCCGGTCTGGTCAAGGTAACCATGAACGGCCGCCACGATGTGAAGGGCGTGGATATTGATGCGTCGCTGATGAGTGAAGACAAGGAGTTGCTGGAAGATCTGCTGGCCGCAGCGGTCAACGATGCCGTGCGGCGGGTGGAAAAGCAGCAGCAGGACAACATGCAGACTATGGCCGGCGGTTTTCCCTTTCCGCCGGGCTTCAAGCTGTAAGGCGGTAGCCGGTGAAGCATGCACCACTGGTTGACCAGCTGATCCACGCCTTTACCTGTCTGCCCGGGGTCGGTCCGCGATCTGCCCAGCGCATGGCCTATGCCTTGCTCGACCGGGGCCGCGAAGAGGGTCGGCGTCTGGGAGATGCCCTCCATGCGGCCATGGATGGGGTCCAGCATTGCCAGCGGTGCCGGAATTACGCCGAAGACTCCCTCTGCCCGGTTTGCGATGACCCCAAACGGGATGCCGCTTTGGTGTGTATCGTCGCCACGCCTGCGGATGTGCTGGCTTTCGAGCAGTCCGGTGAGTACCGCGGTCAGTATTTTGTGCTGATGGGGGAGCTGTCGCCGCTGGATGGCATCGGGCCGCGAGAGCTGGGCCTGGATGTGCTGGAGCAGCGCCTGCAACAGGGCGAAATCAATGAGCTGATCCTTGCTACGGGCACCACTGTGGAAGGTGAAGCGACAGCCCACTATGTGCTGGATCTGGCCCAGGAAGCCGGAGTCGCCGTCAGTCGCATTGCCCAGGGGGTGCCCATGGGGGGGGACCTGGAATTCGTTGATGGTGCCACGCTGGCCCAGGCCCTGCGCGGGCGGCGCCCATTTCAATAACCCTGCGTTAATACGCGTCCTCTCCTGACGGGACTCCTGGCTGGTGTCCCGCCTTCTCCCTCTGGTATGTTACGTACCAAGCAAGCGCTAGGTTGATAATCAGAAGGAGGCCCCGTGAGCGCGCTGAATTATTTCAATGATACCCACCAGATGGTGCGAGAGACGGTTCGCAAATTTGTCGAGCGAGAAATCCTTCCCCATGTGGATGACTGGGAGGAGGCGGGGGAGTTTCCCCGCGAACTCTACAGCAAAGCGGCGGAAGCCGGCATTCTTGGCATCAATGCTCCGGAAGCATTGGGGGGGACCGGTGAGGACGTCTTCATGAAAGTGGCTGCCTGCGAAGAGCTGGTTCGCTGCTCGTCCGGTGGGCTGTGTGCCAGTCTCGGCTCGCTGGATATCGGTTTGCCGCCGGTCTGGAAGTGGGGCAGTGACGCCATGAAGCAGAAAGTGGTGCCGGAAGTCCTCGGTGGTGAAAAAATTTCTGCCCTGGCCATCACCGAGCCCAACGGTGGCTCCGATGTGGCCAATCTGCGTACCCGGGCGGTGCGTGATGGGGATCACTATGTGGTGAATGGTGCCAAGACCTTTATTACCAGCGGGGTCCGCGCGGACTATTACACGGTGGCGGTGCGAACCGGTGACAAGGGCTACGGCGGCATCAGCTTGCTGCTGATCGAGAAGGGCACCCCGGGCTTCACCGTGGGGCGCAAGCTCAAGAAGATGGGGTGGTGGGCGTCTGATACTGCCGAGCTGTTCTTCGAGGACTGTCGGGTACCGGCGGAGAACCTGATCGGGCCGGAAAACGGGGGGTTCTACTGCATCATGAGCAACTTTCAGATGGAGCGGTTAATCCTGGCAGTTACCGCCAACAGTACGGCTCAGCTGGCGCTGGATGAGGCGATGAAGTACGTCAAGGAGCGGGAGGCCTTCGGTCGGCCGCTGGCCGGCTTCCAGGTGACGCGTCACAAGCTGGCGGAAATGGCCACGGATGTGAAAGCCAGTACCGAATTCACTTATCGGGTAGCGGCGAAAATTGCCGCCGGAGAAAACTGTGTTCTGGATGTGTCCATGGCCAAGAATGTGGCGACCCGCTGCGCTGATCGGGTGACCTATGATGCCGTGCAGTTGTTCGGAGGGAGTGGTTACATGCGCGGTACGATTGTCGAGCGCCTGTATCGGGATAACCGCATCCTGTCGATTGGAGGCGGTACCCACGAGATCATGAATGAGGTGATTGCCAAGCAGATGGGGCTTTGAGTTAGCCGCTACTAGCTTTTAGCTACGAGCTGCTAGCTTCAACACGGTAAAGATTTTTTTGATCCTGAAACGCAAGAGTCCGCGCCCAATAGTTTGGGCGCGGCCTCTTTGCTTTCCTGCGGTAACAAGCCCAATCGCGTTAAAGCTCGTAGCTAGCAGCTAGAAGCTTGCTGCGATCAAGTACACTCCGCCCGTGCCGGATCCATCTTGCAGCGAACCTTACGCAGCAATCCCAGCATATCCGGATCATAGTAGCCCCGGTCGCGCAGCTGGTCGCGGGCTTCCTGCATCATCACTTCGTATTCCCGCTTGTCCTTGTCCGGAATGGCAATCATCCAGCGATCAGGAACCCGGCGGGTTTCCTGTTCGATGCGTTTGATCACTGCAAAAAGATGGGGATCATGCCCCTTTGCACTCCCTGGGACCTGGACAGTGTCGCGGCTCTGGAAGAATACGGTATGCCGGCCTACAAGACGTCCTC
>JAZAJX010000128.1:0-28396 GCA_036230225.1 Pseudomonadota bacterium
TGCCACTGAGGGAGATTTCAGCACAAGAAAAAGGGGCCCGAAGGCCCCTGACAAAAAGAAGGAGGAAAGAGCGTTTAGAGTTGTTGGATGCAGGTATCGTGTACCCGCAGCTCACTATCGGCGGAGATCAGGCCACCAAACTCCAGAGCTACCGCATCAAATGCCGTCGTATCCGCATCCACTTCCGTGCTGATGAGAGTCTGTCCGGAGTCGCCCAGCAGACCCGCCACATCCAGCGCCAGCAAGCCGCCGCCCACGGTGAAGCTGTCCACTTCCACGCCATCGTCATAAAGACGCAGGGTCAGGAAGTCACCAAGTACACCCAGGTCCAGCAGGCCGGTGCTCGGATTGCTGGTGACAAAGCCGATATTTACCAGGCCAGAGAAGTTGGTGTTGGTGCTTTCAGTGACGGTCAGACGCGTGCCGCCCGCCACATTCACCGCCAGTGTCATCTCGGAGAAGGTAGTATTCATCTCGTCAATGGCCAGTTCCGGACCGGTCACCCCACAACCCAGACAGACACCAAAGGTTGAACCAGCTGCGTTGTAATTGGCAGCGGTGAGCGGCTCGAAGGCACCACCGACAGAGCAGGTAAAGCCATCGGCGTCACACACATCACCGGTGCCGTCTTCATCCGCATCGGCCTGATCCGCGTTGGCAGTGTTGGGGCAGTTGTCACAGACATCACCGACACCATCCGCATCCACGTCCGCCTGATCCGGGTTCGGGGTTACCGGGCAGTTATCGTCGTCATTGGGGGTGCCATCACCATCGTCATCGTCTTCACAAACGTCACCCACCGTATTGGCATCCGCATCTTCCTGACCCGGGTTAGCGACCAGCGGGCAGTTATCGCAGACATCACCGATGCCGTCACCGTCACCGTCTTCCTGACCCGGGTTCGGGATTACCGGACAGTTATCGGTGTCATCCGGGACGCCATCACCGTCTTCGTCATCCGTACAGGCATCGCCGATACCATCACCGTTGCTATCGAGCTGATCCACATTCGGTACCAGCGGACAGTTATCGGTGTCATCAGGAATACCATCCCCATCAGTGTCGTCTTCACAGGCGTCACCGATGCCATCGCCATCGATATCGCTCTGGTCGGAATTGGGCACGGTGGGACAGTTATCTTCATCATCCGGGATGCCGTCATTGTCCTGATCGGAAATTCTCGACCCCGGGTTATTGCCATTGCTGTCACCTTCCGCTTCACAGCCAGCCAGGCCAAAGGCCAGGGTGGCTGCGAGCAGCATGGCGAACAGGGTTTTCATATAGGTACTCATTGTTCGTCTCCTACTGCTCGCTGACGCGGAATTCCACGCGGCGGTTCATGGCTCGACCAGACTGGCTGTCATTGCTGGCAATCGGCTCCAGTTCACCATAGCCACGGGACGTCAGTCGGCTGGCATCGATACCGTTATCCACCAGGTACTGACGGACGGAGTTGGCACGCTTGTCAGACAGGCTCTCGTTGTATTCGGCAGAACCGGTGCTGTCAGTGTGGCCGGCAATCTCGACATTGAAGTCCTGCTGCGCTTTCAGCGCCTTGACCACGCGGTCCAGAGACGGACGGGAGCTGGCAGTGATTTGCGCGGAGTTCAGCTCGAAGTTGATGTTATTGAAGGTGATGGTCTGATTCATGATCATGCAGCCATCAGAATCGACCTTGGCACCCTGAATGGTATCCGGGCACTTGTCTCGGTCATCCGGCACACCATCGCCATCACTGTCGATGAAGGGCTTCTCGACAATTTTCTCTACTTCGCGGGTCTCGTAGACGATCTTCTCGACTTCCACCACTTTGGTCACACCCAGCGGAATTTCCAGACCCAGAGAGAATCGCCAGTCATTGAAACCGCCTTCGTCCTCGGAGAGGCTGCCGGATACGCCATCAAAATCGTCGTACATGTAACGGGCTTCAGCACGCAACTTCAGACCGTTGTCGAAGATCGGGCCGGTAACCGCACCAATACCCACATTGGCATGCAAGTCGGTACCGTCATCGTCATCGGGCACTACGTCGTTGTAGATGGCGCCGATGTTGGCCAGAACGAAGGGCGTGAAACCCTCACGGTCGCCAAACGCATAAGCGATACCGGTACTCAACGCGTACTGATAAAAATCCGTGCCACCGTCGACATCGGTATCAAGGCCATAGGTGGCGCCTTCAGTCTCCCACCACCAGTGCTCAGAAAGTTCACGGCCGTAGATCAGGCTGGCACCGAGACCATTGCGGGAAATTTCCCGGTCTTCATCCAGCACCAGGTAACTCGCCATCGGCGCCAGGTACTGGCGGGTATTGGGTTCCGCCTTGTCCTCAGCCAATGCCTGGTTGGCAACGGCAACGGAAATTGCCAGTACTGAGAGTTGAATGCGTCCTTTCATGATTACCCCCCTCGGGTATGGTTGGTCTGTGCAATTATTGAAATAAGATTCGGCTCGCTTTGAAACAGACAACGAGTGCCGTTGCGTTGCTTTAATGTTGCCGAGACGTTGCTGTTACCTGATTTTGTTTCTGAGCGTATCTTTTCGTATCAGCCGCTTTTTCCCTTGATCTTGCAGGCTAGACTTTACCTTGCCAGAACAAATATGGCACGATAGTACAAACTAATAACAATTCTTCCTTGCCTCATGCGTAAACGCTACCTGCTGGCTGCTCTCGTTACTGCGATGTGCGGCATATTGCTGCACACTGCCTGGCCTTTTCTGTTTTATCCGCAGCGCACCCTGACGTTTTCCCTGACCGGTGCATTGCCCCAAGATGACATCAGCACGGCCCAGGCCGGCGTAGCCGAACGTGACATCACGCCCCCCATTGGCCTGCCCAAATTCGGCTATTCAGCGTGGGCAAAACCGGCAGACGGGTTCCGCACCCGGCTCAAGGCCAGAGCTTTCTATCTGCACGGCTCGGGGCAGACGCCGCTGGCGCTGGTGCAACTGGACCTGGGAAGCGGCTCCCTGGTTCTCCATCACCGGGTGGCCGAGCTGATCAGCGAACACACCGATGTCCCCCCTCACGCCCTGACACTGCTAGTCACTCACACTCACTCCGGCCCCGGCCAGTATCTGGGCAGTGATTTCTACAATGTATTCGGCAGCAACCGACCCGGTTTCGATCCAGCTTTGTTCGAATTTCTCAGCCAGCGTATCGCCGAAGCCGTCATTGCTGCCTATCAGTCACGCGCAGAGGCACGCTTTGCGGTGGGCCAGAGCGACCTGTTCGGCTATACCCGCAATCGCTCCGTGGCAGCCTGGGCCAATAATTTTCCCGATATGGTGCCTCACAACGCGGACCCCATGGATGCGGTGAACCCAACCATGACCATGCTGCGCATCGATCAGAAACAAGGCGACCGGTTCGTACCCGCTGGTGCACTGAGCCTCTACTCGATCCACGGCACCGCCATCCCTCCCTTCACCCGCCCCTATCATGCCGATGTCTGGCACTGGATCAGTGAAGAACTGGAAACGGCGCTCCATGACAGCGCGCCAGGTTTTATCCATGGTGCCGCACAAGCCACCCACGCGGACAACAACCCAGCCTGGAAACATGATGACCTGCGTGGTGACCGCGAGGCAGAACGCATCGGCAAGGCCCTGGGTCAACACGCTACCCGCCTGTTTCAGGCGCTTGGCCAAGAACTCAGCCCGGTACTGACCACTGCCGTGGCCAGCCGCCAGCTGAATCTGCTCGAGCGGATCGACACCGGCCGCTTTGGTCTCTGCGAACGTGCCATCACGGGAGCCTCCGTGGCCGGCGCGGCCAATGGTGATGAGGTCTTCCCGATTTCCTACTTGCCTTTTCTGGAGGAAGGGTGGCCCCGGCGGCTCTTCACCGATCAGTGTCAGGGCGTCAAACAATGGATGCTGTCAAAGCTTCAGCTATTACTCCCTGCCGAGCGATTCCCTCACCAGGCCCTGTTCCAGATTGTGCGTATCAATGACCTGGTCCTGGTTCCCCTGCCCTGGGAAATCACATTGGAAAGCGGTAACCGTCTACGCGATGCCGTCACAGCCACCCTGCCACCGGGCACCGACTGGAAAGTGGAAATATCCAGCCTGGCCAACGGTTATTTCGGCTATGCCGTGACGCCGGAAGAATATCAACTGCAGTATTACGAAGGCGGGCACACTCTCTATGGACCCCACACTCTGGA
This sequence comes from Pseudomonadota bacterium, assembly GCA_036230225.1. Lineage (GTDB taxonomy): Bacteria > Pseudomonadota > Gammaproteobacteria > Pseudomonadales > Alcanivoracaceae > Alcanivorax. The sequence goes on from JAZAJX010000128.1 coordinate 4,167, forward strand.
TTTTCTGATCGGGCAAAGCGAAGCACTGAGCCGGGATTTGCAGCAACACGGCGATCTCAACGCGATCCCGCCACATCAGTCATGGACGCTGCTCAGCCGACACTTTTTCCCCGACAAGCTGGTGGATGGGCCCCGCCGCTGGCTGAGCAAGCCGCAACATCAGGACGGCGAGCCGACAACGGGCCCGTACTGGCAGCTGACGCTGGAAGCGGAAGCCTCCAACCAGTTGAGACTGAACCGCCCCATGCTGGCTGTCCATTGCGGTTCCCGGGTGATCAGTGATGACAGCGCCCAATTGCAGCTGCGACACCGCTCCGATTCCCATGACTCGACCGGCACCTACGAGGTACGTTGGTATCCCGCAGAGGGCGCTCCGGTCGACGACTGCCGCTTTGCGGTCCGGACAGGACGCCAGACGCTCTTCTCCGACGTCATTCACCCGTAAACCAGACGCTCGCCCCACCCCTTTCACCATAACCAAGACCCTGTCACAGCCATAACGGGTGAGTCCGACAGAAGGCACTGCTACACTGATTCTGTGCCAGCCGGCACCGTTTTTTCATGGAGATGTGCCATGCGCTCGCTGCTTCGTTATTTGCTTCCCGCACTCCTGGTCGCTGGCTGCGCCAGCACCACCCAGATAACCACCCGTTTTACCGCCGAAGGCGGCCATCCCCCAGAAAAGCACTTGCTACTGGTAGCCCACACCCCGGAAGGGAGTATCCGTGAAACCTGGGAACTGACCTGCAAGGAAATATTTTCAAGCAGTTCGTTGACCATTTCGCTCAGCCATCAGGAATTACCGTTATGGTACGAAGGGGGGAAAACCCGCATTCTCGACTGGGCGCAGAACAATGATGTGCAACGGATTCTGGTGGTGGAGCTCACCCACCTGTTGATCGATGCAGCAGCCCCCCCGGCGGCGGGTAATCAATTGAACCCGATGGATCAATCCGCCGGCGTCATGACGCCGACCTGGCAAATGGGGATCGGCGGCGACCTGGCGGAAAAGGATATCCCGGACGCTCTTCGCCAACACGGTGCCGAACTGATCAACGCCACAGGCAAACCCCTGTGGACGGGGGTCGCGACCACCCACGAAGCCAGCAATACCGTTGCCATTGCCAAGAGCCAATGCAAGGCCCTGCGCAAAACATTGAGAGAACATCATCTGATTCCCTGACAACGGAAAGCAAGACTATGACTGGCCCTCTTCACGGACTGACCTTTATCGAACTGGCCGGCATCGGCCCCGGCCCCTTCTGCGGCATGATGCTCGCGGACATGGGCGCCACTGTCATTCGCATCGACCGTCCTGGCGGCAACCCCCATGCGGCCATCGGCCACAGTGTGCTGTTTCGTAATCGCCAGAACCTGGCACTGGACCTGAAAAGTCCTGACGGCATTGAAACAGTGCTCAAACTCTGTGAAACCGCAGACGGACTCTTCGAAGGATTTCGACCCGGCGTCGCGGAGCGCCTGGGCGTAGGCCCGGAGCAATGCATGGCCCGTAATCCGACATTGGTTTACGGGCGCATGACCGGCTGGGGACAGACCGGCCCGCTGGCCAACGCCGCCGGGCACGACATGAACTACATCTCGCTCTCCGGTGCGCTGCACGCCATGGGGCGTCAGGGTGAGAAGCCTGCCATCCCCCTGAACCTGGTGGGTGATTTCGGCGGCGGCGGGATGATGCTGGCGTTTGGTCTGGTCTGCGCCACCCTGGAAGCACAACGTTCCGGCGAAGGCCAGGTGATCGACAGCTCCATGGTGGAAGGTTCCGCTGCGCTCATGGCCATGTTCTACGGTCTCAAGAGCCAGGGAATGTTTACCGACAACCGCGGCACCCACATGCTTGACTCTGGTGCCCACTTTTACGAAGTCTACGAAACAGCGGATGGCAAATATGTGTCCATCGGCAGCATCGAGCCGCAGTTCTACGCGGAATTGTGTCGTCTCGCCGAGCTGCCCGCCGACGATTTCGGTCAGCAGATGAACCCGGCACAGTGGCCGGAGATGAAACAAAAGCTGGCGGCGATCATCAAACAGAAAAGCCGCGATGAGTGGTGTGCACTGATGGAAGGCACGGATGTGTGCTTTGCCCCGGTGCTGAGTGTTGAAGAAGCGCCTGCACACCCGCATAACGTGGCAAGAGGATCCTTTGTCACTGTCGGCAACAGCGTGCAACCGGCCCCGACACCCCGCTTCTCGCGCAGCGGGGCCGTTGACATCAAGCCGGCCGCCAGTGCCGGTGCCGACAGTCTGGCCGTGTTGCGTCAAGCCGGTTTCAGTGACGAACAGATCGACAAGCTGGTCAGCAGCGGTGCAGTGAAACAGGACTGATCCCGGTTTCTCCTGATCCACCGCCACATACCGAACCCGCCCCGGCCACAAGCCGGGGCCCGATGGAAGGAGAAAACCATGACAGCCGTCATTCCCGGCACGTCTCTGGCAATCCATCCGGAGCGTTTCCCGGACCCGGTAGACGACCTCCCCGCCGAAGGCATCCGCAAGGCGGTACTGGCCGGAGGCTGCTTCTGGTGCGTAGAAGCGGTCTATCTCAACCTGGAAGGCGTTAAGTCCGTCACCTCAGGCTACGCCGGCGGCGATGCCGCCCATGCCAATTACGAGGCAGTCTGCACCGGTACCACCGGCCACGCGGAAGTGGTAGAGATTGAATACGACAGCCGGGTCATCCGTTACGGCCAGCTTCTCAAGATATTCTTCTCTGTCGCCCACGATCCCACCCAAAAGGACCGCCAGGGTAATGACCGCGGCCCCCAGTACCGTTCGGCCATTTTCTATCAGAGCCCGGAAGAACACGCCGTGGCCAAGGCCTATATTCAGCAGCTGGACAATGCCGGGGCATTTACGGCCCCCATTGCCACCACGCTGGAACCCCTTGAAGCGTTTTATCGCGGCGAGGACTACCACCAGAACTTTGCGCACCATAATCCCCATCAGGGATATATCGTGCATGTGGCCAAACCCAAGGTGGAAAAATTGGTCCACGCCTTTCCCGACCTGCTCAAAGGGACAACCCCATGACCGTATCCGCCAGCGGCCACGACCTGACGCCGCTCAATGACGCCGAAAAACAGCAGCGGGCAGAAAGCCTGACCGCAGAGGAAAGACGCATTCTTCTCAATCAGGGTACCGAACCGCCCTTCTGCGGCGGCCTGCTGGATAACAAGGAAGACGGCACCTATTACTGCAAGTTGTGTGACCTGCCGTTATTTGCTGCCAGCGCGAAATTTGAATCCGGCACCGGCTGGCCCAGCTTCACCCAGCCTTTCGACCCGGAACATATCCGTGAACTCCGTGATACCAGCCACGGCATGGTACGCGTGGAAATACGCTGCGCCCGTTGTGATGGGCACCTGGGTCACGTTTTCCCGGATGGCCCAGCGCCCACCGGCCTGCGCTACTGTCTCAACTCCGCATCGATGGTGTTCAAGGCACAGGATTGACCCCCCATCCTTTGGCGCGCCGCTGGTGGGGCGATAAACCAAAACCGGAAAAAGCGTATCTACCTCAGAGGGCAGTGCGATCAGTGAGGAAAGAGTATTTTTTCTCCGTGTCCTCTGTGGTGAAAAAGCCTTTGATCCCGGGTTGGTTATCCCGCCGCCAGCGATGCTGCTACCGAGAGACATCCCGGCCCCACAGCCCCCCCTGACTTGACCGCAGAGCACAACGCCGGTTTCTGTCATTGCCTCCTGCAACACCCTGTATACCATCAGAAATGACTCCCAAGTCACGATAACTGGCCACGTGCCGGAACCATGGATATCACAGGAGGCAACCATGAACGCCGCGACCCCTGCCCCACGCCGCGAGGAAAGCGCCGAGCAGCGCTGGGCGCGTTTTCCCGTACTGAAAACCGGTGACGATTATCTGGCCAGCCTGCGCAATCGCGGCACACGCCTGTTCCTCTTCGGCGAGCTGGTGGCTGAACCCGCCGACCATCCCATCATCAAGCCCAGCATCAATGCCCTGCGTGCCAGCTACGATCTGGCCATTGAGGACCCGACACTGGCCACCGCCTGGTCCCCGCTCATCAATGATCGGGTAAATCGCTTTTTGCACATCGTGGAATCGCCGGATGATCTGGTCATGAAAAACCGCATGCAACGGCGCATGGGGCAGATTACCGGCACCTGCTTTCAGCGCTGTACCGGCCTGGACACCATCAGCGTGCTACATTCGATCACCTATGAAATCGACGAGAAACATGGCACCGGGTATCACACCCGTTTCCTCGCTTTCCTCAGGGAAATCCAGCGCAAGAACCTGCTGATCGCCGCCGGTATGACCGACCCCAAGGGGGATCGCAGCAAGCGGCCGTCCGAGCAGAGCGACCCGGACATGTTCATGCGAATCACCCGACGCACCGACAAAGGGATCTACGTCACCGGCGTGAAAGCCCATATGACCGGTGGCTGGAACCAGCACTGGATCTGCGTCATGCCGACCATGAATCTGACTGAAGCCGACCGGGACTATGCGGTGGTGGGCATGATCCCCGGTGACGCCGAGGGAATCACCTACATCTATGGCCGCCAGAGCTGCGATACCCGGGCCATGGAGGGCGGCAGTATCGACCAGGGCAATGCCGAATATGGGGGACAAGAAGTGCTGGTCTACTTCGACAATGTCTTCATCCCCCATGAACATGTCTTCATGGATGGCGAATACGAATTCGCCCAGGAGATGGTGGCACGCTTTACCGCCTACCATCGGGCCAGCTATGTGTGCAAAACCGGTCTCGGCGACGTTCTGGTTGGCGCCGCCGCCTCCATCGCCGAATACAATGGCCTGGAGACAGTGAGCCATATCCGCGACAAGCTGGTGGAAATGGTGCACCTCAACGAGACCATCTATTCCTCAGGTATCGCCAGCTCCCACGAAGCCAAACCGATGCCCAGCGGTATCTACATGAACGACGCCATGCTTTCCAACGTCTGCAAGCACAACGTGACCCGTTTCCCCTACGAAATCGCCCGACTGGCCCAGGATCTTGCCGGCGGCATCATGGTCACCATGCCCAGTGAGCAGGATCTGGAGAATCAGGAAGCCGGGGAGATCATCCGGCGCTTTCTGAAAGGGCGCGATGACATCCCCACCGAAGATCGCATGCGCATCCTGCGCCTGATCGAAAACATGACCCTGGGACGCAACGCGGTGGGTTACCTCACCGAATCCATGCACGGCGCCGGCAGTCCCCAGGCCCAGAGAATCCAAATCCTTCGGGGCAAGGAGGTGGACAGCAAGAAGAGGCATGCCCGCAAGCTGGCCGGCATCAAACAGGAAGCCTGATCAACACTTGCCAGCACCGGACGTCCTGCTAAACTAGCGCCGCCCTGATCATCGGGCATGCCGGGATAGCTCAGTCGGTAGAGCAACTGATTCGTAATCAGTAGGTCCGCGGTTCGATTCCGCGTTCCGGCACCATTTTGGATGTCACAAAAAAGCCGCTTCCTGCCAGAAGCGGCTTTTTTTGTAGGACGGAATCCGCCCAGCTATTACTGGCCGCCAAATGCCTTCTGCCAGCCCACGGTAAACGTAGCGTCGGTTTCCATCTGTACCCCGTGCAGAGACTGATGGACCGGCGCCTTGTACTCCACTGCCAGCCGGTGGCCCTTCATCACCCCCTGTCTGCCCAGCAGGTTGATGCCCAGGCCAACGTCCAGACGCTGGCCACCTTTGCTATCCGGATCGGCAGCGGGGTTCATCCTTGGCGAAATGGTCAGATCTTCCGCCACCCCGTGGATATCAGACCACCAGCTCTTGTAGGCCGCCAGGGACACGGAAGCCCAGGGGGCCAGTGGTCTGGCCGCCCAGGCGGTCAGGTAACGTCGGGAACCCAGCTTGTAACCCTGATCATTCTCGTCCAGCGCAATGCTGGCACTGATCTGCGCCCCCCAGCTCCAGCTGGCGAATTGCTTGTTGAGGGTAATCCCCGGTCGGGCCTCGTAGCTGCCTGAACCCAGTTGCATCGGGTATGGCAGCTGGACCTCCTTGCCCTGCATGGGCACAACGTCCTCTTCCTCGATGGAGCCGGTGGGCAACCCCAATACCAGATTCAGATGCAGGCGATACCCGTCCCGATCGAAGAACTGGTAAAGCCCACCGATGCTGGCATCACCGATACCGGACGTTTCAGTATCAAACTCGTCGTTCATGGTATTCATCATCATGGTCATGCGAGTCTTGGTGGTCATTGCATTGGTGCTGTAGGGCAGCATGGCCATGAGGGTGAGGGTCTCGGTGGGCGCATACATGGCGCCAAACATATGCATGTGCATGGTCATTTCATGGGGCAATGCCTTCATGGTCGTCATGCCCATTCCCGGAATCTCATCGAAGGCCTCATTGGTGCTCAGCGACTCACTGCCGGACTTGGCGCCACTCATGGCCATGCCCATGTAGCGATAAGACAGCATCCACTCCCCCTTGCCATGGGTATGATCCCCCATCACCGAAATCGGCGCATGGCTATCCGCCCGGCCACTATCGTAGTGAGCATATGCCTGGGTGCTCCCCCACAATGTCATGGATGCCACGGTCAGATGGATTACGTGCCGCATGAATAGGTCCCCGCTGAATAACAATGACGCACAGCCTACGGAATGAGGAAAAAATGCCAATGCGGCAAATGGTCGCAGTGTTGCGATTCAGAGAAAGCGTTTGCGGTACTGCCCCGGCGCACAGCCCTGCCAGCGCTTGAAGGCATGGTAGAAATTGGCGGTATCGGAAAACCCCAACTCCAGCGCCAGGGCCTGCATGTCACAGTGGGATTCGCGCAATACCCGACACGCATGCTGATGACGGACCTGATCGCGCAACTGGGCGAAGCGGGTACCTTCGTCCTGCAACCGCCGCTGCAGCGTCCTCGGCGTCATGGCCAACGCACCGGCCACTTGCTCCATGGTCACCCCCGCTTCACCGAGCATGCTCTCCAGCTGCTTGATCACTCGTCCGGAAACGCCCGCCGCCCGGGACAATCCCGCCAATACCTGATCGGCGGACTGACGCAGACGCTCGTTGTATTTCGGGTAGGCCCGCGGGAGAGGCTCCGCCAGACAATGGGTAGGCAAGGTGATGGCATTGTGGGCCTGGTCAAAATGCAGCGGGCAATGAAAGAAATCCTGGTATGCCTCCAGCTGCTGGGGATCCGGCGCCCCATGCATGAAAAAGGCACCGGTTACCGGTAACGTGCCGCCCAGCAAGGAACGGCCGATGGCCACCATCGTGGCCACTACCACATCATTGTGAGTACGGGTGGCGGTGAATCGCAGCCCGGGATCCTTGCTGGCCACCGCCAGCATCACGTCGTTACCGATGCTATCCAGTGAGAACGCCAGATACGGCACGACCAGATCCTTGTAACGGAACAGCATGGCCAGCCCCTGCTCCAGGGTCGGCGCTGTCGCCATCAGATTACCGAGAAGATCCAGATTGCCATAATGATTGTCCGCCCCAACTCGCAAACCGAACAGTGGGTCCGGACTTTCCCGGAAAGCGGTATAAAGCAACTCATCCAGTTGCGCCAGGCTGATAAAGCGGTCGCTGCGGCCCACAATATCGGCATCAATACCCGCGCGATCAAACAGCGACGGTACATCCAGCCGTCCGCGCAGCGAGACCTCAAGCAGGCCGGGAAGAATGGAAGCCGGTAACAACGTGGTGGTCATGGGGTTTCCTCGCAATCTCCAGAAACTAGGCAAAGGTATCGGGCAGGTCAACCTGGGGGCCGGGATTGGCCCGTTTGACCTACTGGAGGTTCCTCCGGACAGTGAGTACTCTAGAGAGCCCTGAATAACACCGAGCGAAACGGGTCAGGGCATAGGTGTAACACCACATCCAGCGTCCTGCTGTTACCCCAATCAACAACCGGATCGATTATGCTCAAACGCTATCTGGTCGACGAGGTCACCGATACCCGGGCCTCGCGCAAACAGGCTTTCAAACTGTTTACCGATGCCGACAACTGGCAGAACTGGTGCTCGGTGGTTCGCCATGCCCGCCTGCTCAACGGCGACTGGCGACCAGGCGCCCTGTTGCTGTTTGTGGCAGATTTGCCTGGTCTGCCGCCGGCCCCCGTTATCGTCAAGGTCATGGAATTCCGGGAAAATGAACGGATTACCTGGGGTCTGCATTTACCCTTTGCCCGCATCACCCACCGCTTCACCTTTATCGATGATGGCCAGGGCGGCTGCCGGATACATCAGGAAGAGTGGACCGAAGGGCTCCTGACGCTGCTGGCATGGCCGGCAGGCAAACTGATTCACCGCTTCGATACCCGCTTTGCGGCAGAATATGCTGCTATGTTCTGACGACGGGTTCATGAACGATTCGCACCCCGTGCAGATCCTGAACCCGCGCCTGGCCTTTGACGTTCAACGGACGCTTTCATGACTCATCGACTCTTTAATCTCTACTGCCGGGTGGTCCTGGCACACCCCGTGTTCTGGCTGGTCTGCCTTGCCCTGCTCTGCGGCATCTCCGCCTGGCAAGCCCGCGATTTCAAGATTGACGCGTCCGCAGACTCGCTGGTGCTTGAGAATGATGAGGCGCTGCAGTACTACCGGAAAATTTCCAAGCGCTATGGGGGAAGTGATTTCCTGATCATCACCTACACTCCCTCCGGGGCGCCTCTCTTTGAACGCGACACCCTGGCGCATCTGCAAGCACTGCAGAACGACCTCAAAGCCGTGGATCGGGTCAGCTCGGTCTACAGCATGCTGGACGTTCCCCTGCTCTTCAGCCCCCAGGTGGAATTCAGCGACCTGGCCAACGACTACCGCACCCTGACGGACAAGGATGTGGATCTCTCGCTGGCGCAACAGGAATTCACCGACGAAAACCCCCTGTATGAAGACCTGCTGGTCAGCGACGATGGCAATACCACTGCTCTGCTGGTCACCTTCGAGCGGGATGAGCAGTACTACGAGTTGCTATACCGGCGCAACGAACTGCGCGCGCAGCAGCACGACGGCGAGCTGGACACCGCCGGCGAGCAGGCACTGGAAAACGCTGTACAGGCCTTCAGCGACTACAGCAGTCGTATTCAGGAACGCACCGCCAGCGAGATTGACCAGGTCCGCAATATCATGGACAGCTACCGGGACGAGGCCAAACTGTTTCTGGGTGGCGTGCCCATGATCGCCACGGACCTGGTGCGTTTTATCCGTGCGGACCTGAAAATTTTCGGTGTCGGCGTGCTGGCCTTCCTGATCGTGACCCTGTTCCTGATTTTCCGTCGCCCACGCTGGGTGGTGGTTCCCCTGGCCTGCTGCGGCATTACTGTACTGACGGTGACCGGTTGGCTGGGCTGGATGGACTGGAAAGTCTCGGTGATCAGCAGTAACTACATCTCGCTACTGCTCATCATCACCATGTCAATCACCATCCACCTGACCGTGCGCTTTCGGGAATTGCACGAGGAAAACCCGGAGGCGTCCCAGCAATGGCTGATCCGGGAAACCGCAGCGCACATGATGCGCCCGATGATCTACATGATCCTGACCACCATGGTGGGCTTTTCTTCGCTGGTGATCAGCGGTATCCGTCCGGTGATCGATTTCGGCTGGATGATGACGTTCGGGCTGGGCGTGGCCCTGGTGGTTTGTTTCCTGGCGTTTCCCGCCCTGCTTGCCCCTCTCAGTGCCGGTCAGCCCAGACAGGGGCGGGATCTCAGCCGCCGCTTTACCCTGGGCTTTGCCGGGTTCACGCATCAACACCGCCCCACCCTGCTGATCTTGGCCATCATCGCCATCATCGGCTCCCTGTGGGGCATCAGCCGCCTGACCGTTGAAAACCGCTTTATCGACTATTTCCAGAAAGACACGGAAATCTACCAGGGCATGCTGCAAATCGACCAGAAACTGGGCGGGACCACACCCCTGGATATCGTCATTGATGCCCCCGCGACAAAAGCTCCCACAGCCTCTCCCTCAGACCAAGCCGGTACTGGCTGGGATGATGAAACCATGGATGCTGGCGAAACCGCTTCGGCACAAGACCCATTTGCCTCAGGCAGCGATAGCGACCCGTTTGCCAGCGCCGAGCCGGATCCGTTTGCTGACAGTAATCCATTCGCCGCTGCCGGCAGCGATGATCCTTTTGCCAGCGCACCGGCGGAAGACCCCTTTGCCGACTCTCAGCAGGCAAAACCGAACCCGCTCAAGGGCGCTTACTGGTTCACCCCCGCCCGGCTGGCCCAATTGGTTGAGATCCAGAATTATCTGGAGTCTCTGCCAGAAACCGGCAAGGTGCTATCCATAGCCACCACCTACAAGGTGGCCGAAAAACTCAACGAGGGCCCCCTGAGCTATGTGCAGCTGATGCTGCTCGCCAGCTTCATCCCCGAGGATCTGCGTGGCCAGTTGGTGAGTCCCTATCTGTCGGATGACGGCAACCAGGTACGCTTTAGTGTGCGTGTCATCGACTCGGACAAGAACCTCAACCGCAACGAGTTACTGGCCAAAATCCGCAATGACCTGGAGAGCAATTTTGGCCTGCAGCCTGAACAGGTCAATCTGACCGGCGCCATGGTGCTCTACAACAACATGTTGCAGAGCCTGTTCGATTCCCAGATAAAGACACTGGGCTACGTGTTTGCCGCTATCCTGCTGATGCTGCTGGTGCTGTTCCGCAGTGTATCGGTGGCGCTGATCAGCATGGTGCCCAGCCTGATCTCGGCGGCGCTGGTGTTGGGTCTGATGGGTTGGATCGGGCTGCCACTGGACCTGATGACCATTACCATCACTGCCATCACTATCGGTATTGCGGTGGATGACACCATTCATTACATCCACCGCTTCCATGAGGAATTGCCCAGGGACAATGACTATGTCGCCACCATGAAGCGCTGCCACGGCTCCATTGGCAAGGCCATGTACTACACGTCCCTGACCATCATCGCCGGCTTCTCGATCCTGGCGTTTTCCAACTTCAATCCCACCGTCTACTTCGGGCTGCTCACCGGCCTGGCCATGCTGGTCGCCCTGCTCAGCAACCTGACCCTGCTGCCAGCATTGCTGATCACGGTGAAACCGGAGCTGAAGGCGGGCTAATCTCGATCGCAGGGCGGACATGGGCGAAAGCCCATCTCCGCCTACAGCGCCCCACAGCCCATTATCCAGGAACCAGAAGTCAGTCCGCAGGCACGGCTTGTCCGGAGCTACAATCCCATCCCACGCCTTGTAGCGTGCCGCTTGAGACGGGTAGCGTCTTCTCATTTGACCACTGAACAAATGAACAGTATATTAGCTGTCCGGGTAGCCCCAGGCCTTCGTACTGTGACCCCAGGAAGACCTGATTGATCTCCGTAGCCCCAGGGATGGGGCCGGGCTCCCGGACTTACTCCCCTTTCCTGACAACAGGTACCCGCGGCCCTGAGCCGATCGGTCGACACTGTTCAGCCACAAAAACAGGAAAGGATGAAGCGATCAGACCCTCGAAGCGCGGTTGCTATTGCGAGTCTCGATCTGAAGGGCATTGTGCGCCGAGCAAATTTTTCGCCAGCACATAGCGATCCTGGGCATTTTCTGCACGGATTTCCCCGACCGACAGATACTGGAGGGTCCAGCTATCCCAGATTCTGGCGTAACGACTTTCCAACAGGACATCCCCACGCAACATGTTGGCACGCTCGGCCTTGACGCTGAGCTTGTCTCCATCGCGTCGGATCGCATAGCCGTCATTGGGATACAGCACTTCCAGGCAGGCAAGAAAACGCTTCAACGTCATGGTCGATGGGGAACCGACGGTAAACGCCAGCGGCAAATTCGGCACATCCCCCATCAATCCATGGATGTTGGCGCCATCCAGCCTCTCCAGACGTTGCTGACGGCCCTTTTCCTGTTCCTCTTCCGCATCCCGCAAAGACTCCGCCATCTTCTGAGCCTGCTCGATACCTTCACGTAGCTCGCGGCGCCGTTGCGCTTCCTGGCGTTCCGCCTCCTGATGCGCAAGCACCGCTTGCCAAGCAGCGTCCACTTCCTTGTCCACTTGCTCGGCATAATGCCGGGCCTTGCGGGCACGGGCGATCTGCGCCACACAATCAGCTTGCCAACGATTCGCCTGAGACGCTTTCAGGAAGCGGTTATCACGGTAATGCCGATACAGGGACTGACATCCCCCGACGCGGGCATCCAGCGCGGCGATTTGCGCATAACTGAGTCCCGCCACCTGCTCGGGCGCCTGGGTCCATCCGAGCCAGCCAGCCGTTGTCGGCAATACTGTGCTGCAACCACTGGCGGCAATCAGAAAGCATCCTGTCAGTAAAGCGGGAAGCGTACGCAAAACGGAACGGTGCCTGTGACGTCAACTGAAGAGGAAAAGGGGTAGCACGCCGCTACCCCAGAGAAACCGGAAGGCCGTCACGTTAGCGGGAAGCGATCTTCTCTTTCCAGATCACCGGGCCGGTTTTGTGAACCGATTCACCGGTTGAGTCCACGGCCACGGTGACCGGCATGTCTTCCACCTCAAATTCGTAGATGGCCTCCATACCCAGGTCCTCGAACGCCGCCACCCGGGATTTGCGGATGGCCTTGGACACCAGGTAGGCCGCGCCCCCCACCGCCATCAGGTAGACCGCCTTGTTGTCACGGATAGCCTCGATAGCGGTATCCCCCCGCTCGGCTTTACCCACCATGCCGATCAGACCGGTTTCTTCGAGCATGGTACGGGTGAATTTGTCCATGCGGGTAGCCGTGGTCGGACCGGCCGGACCCACGACTTCGTCGCCGACTGGATCCACCGGACCTACGTAGTAGATGAAGCGGTTGGTGAAATCCACCGGCAGTTTTTCTCCCTTGGAAATCATGTCCACCATGCGCTTGTGGGCAGCGTCACGACCGGTGAGCAACTTGCCGGACAACAGCAGGGTGTCGCCGGGCTGCCAGGTCTGTACCTCTTCCGGTGTCACGGTATCCAGATTGACACGCTTGGCGCCTTCATCGTTACCCCAGGCGATCTCGGGCCATTCTTCCAGATCCGGCGCCTTGAGGTCCGCCGGGCCGGTACCGTCCAGAGTAAAATGGGCGTGGCGGGTCGCCGCACAGTTGGGAATGATAGCTACCGGCTTGTTGGCAGCGTGAGTCGGGTAATCGGCCACTTTCACATCCAGTACCGTGGTCAGGCCACCCAGGCCCTGAGCACCAATACCCAGGGCATTCACCTTCTCGAACAGCTCCAGACGCAGCTCTTCAGCACGGTTCTGGGGCCCACGAGCCTGCAACTCGTGGATATCGATGGGATCCATCAGCGATTCCTTCGCCAGCAGCATGGCCTTCTCGGCGGTGCCGCCGATGCCAATCCCCAGCATCCCCGGCGGACACCAACCGGCGCCCATTTTCGGCACCTGTTCCAGCACCCAGTCCACGATGGAGTCCGAAGGGTTGAGCATGGCAAATTTGGATTTGGCTTCGGAACCGCCGCCCTTGGCCGCCACATCAATTTCCAGCTTGTCACCGGGAACGATGGAATAGTTGATGACTGCCGGCGTGTTGTCCTTGGTGTTGGCACGCTTGCCGTCCGGGTCCGCCAGCACCGACGCCCGCAGGACGTTGTCCGGGTGGTTGTAGGCCCGACGTACACCTTCATTGATCATGTCGTCCAGACTCATGTCACCTTCAAAGGTCACATTCATGCCCACCTTGGCAAATACCGTGACGATGCCGGTGTCCTGGCAGATCGGTCGATGCCCCATGGCTGACATGCGGGAGTTGACCAGAATCTGGGCCATGGCGTCCTTCGCCGCCTTGCTCTCTTCCTTCTCGTAGGCTTCGGTGACAGCCCGAATGAAATCCACCGGGTGGTAGTAAGAGATGTACTGCAAGGCATCAGCCACGCTCTGAATCAGGTCATCCTGGCGAATCACCGTCATGGGGGAACTCCTGCTGGGACAATTTGGGGGCGCGTAGTATAGCGCAGAGTGTGAAGGGGGCGAAAATCGCGATGCAAACGGAAGATTCCAGCGCTGCAAAGCCGGATTCCCTGGCTTGCGGCCCGATGCCCCGGTTACCGCCAGTGACAGGCGGCAACCGGAGGAAGCCTGCCATTACCCGCAATCGCAGCGTGTATTGGCCAGCAGGCGCAGCAGGTGATCGTTGATCACCTCAGGCTGCTCCAGGTGAAGGAAATGCCCGGCATTGGCAATCCGATGCAGTTCCACACCCGCACTGAAATCGCTCTCGACCACAGTGTGATCCAGCAGTTTCGGGCTCATGCAGCCGTCATTTTCACCAATCAGCACCTGGGTCGGGGTGGCAATATCCTTGCCTAACCATGCCAGTGCCTTGCGCTGCTCTTTCTTCCACAGCTTGAACAGGGCCCGATACCATCCCAGTGACGCCCCGATAACACCCGGCTCAGCCAGGGTGTGTTTGGCATTATCCAGGTACAAGCCTGGCTCCCAGCCCGGCGACCAGCGTTCCCAGAGCGTGTCCACACCTCCCAGGTCGCCCCGCTTGAGCCAGGCTTCCGGTGCTACCGGGAGCTGGAAAAACTGCATGTACCCGCTCAACAACACCTGCTCGGGTACCTTGAGCAACGCCTGGGGAATGCGACGTAGCGGCGGCACCGCCAGCGCACTGAAGGAACAGAATGTCTCGGGGGCCTGGGCACAGGCCATGTAACCCACCGCCGCCCCCCAATCATGACCGATCAGGTGGACACGGCCACCTAACTGGGCGGCAAAGACCATCAGGTCATCGACGGCCGCATAGAGTGAGTAGTCTCCGTTGCCGGGCTGACAGCCCGGCGCATACCCGCGCAATGCCGGAGCAATGGCGGTATATCCTGCCTCCGCCAGGGCATTGATCTGCACGGCCCAGTTCTCATAGGTATCGGGAAAACCGTGCAGCAAAATAACGGGCTCACCGCTACCAGCCATCAAGGCCGGAAACCGCAAGTCTCCGTTTACCAGTTCCACCTGTTTCATCGAGTTACCTCAAAATGCCCGGTCTGCGGGGCCTCCGCATCCCTGGCAACAACCTTTTCCACCCGTGCCATGGACGGCCCCTGGCGCATGGCATCCAGCATTGCCTCCACCGCTTCCGGCGAGCCGTGTAGAACGGCCTCCACCCTGCCGTCATCACAGTTGCGAACCCAGCCGACCAGATTGCGCAGACTCGCTTCGTGACGGGTCCAGGCGCGGTAGCCTACCCCCTGAACCACACCGCTAACCAGTACATGTTTCGTCATCATTACTGTCGCTCCGGCGATTGTCGTCTCGGTCACCGGCGGCATCCCGGTACTGGAACAGTGTATCCAGCGGCATATCCAGCGGCGCCATCATGCCCTCGCGAGCCTCATCCATTGTTGCTTTCAGCTGGCGCTCCCAGGGCATTTCGTCATTCCCGACACGTACCCGCAACTGGGTATGCGCCGGCCAAGGCAACATGGCAACCAGTTGCCCGAGCGTCAGGTTGCGCAGATCCCGTGACAGCATGTAGCCCCCCTCCTCCGTGCGCCGAATCAGGCTGGCATCCATCAGCAAATTCCGGAATTCATCCCACTGACTGATACCGCATTCGCGCATCACCTGACGCACTTCCTTGCTGCGCAGCATCTTGCCATGCTGTTGACGAAGCCAGAAGGTGTGTAGCAGGCGCATCAGCGCATGCATGCGAGGCACCCGCCGTCTATGCTCCTGAAAGACCACCAGAGCACGCACCAGCTCAGCGCCACCCAGCACAATGATCCAGGAAATATACACCCACAACAGGAACACCGGCACTGCCGCGAAAGCACCGTACACGACTTCATAGCTGGGCGCCTGACGGATGAAAAACGTGAATCCGCCCTTTGCCAATTCAAACAACAATGCCGCACAGGCCGCTCCCACTATCCCCTGACGCAAGGGGACATTGGTATTGGGAACCACCGTATACATCAGGGTGAGCATGACGGTGGTGAAGATAAAGGGTAGCAGGGACAACCATAAGCGCACACCACCAAGATAGGACACGGTATCACTGAAAATCGCCTGCGAGGTCAGATAGGAAGAGATGGCCAGCCCGGCACCGAGGAAGATGGGCCCAAGAGACAGCACCGCCCAGTACATCAGCAGACTGGTTAACCCCTTGCGGGCACTTCGCACCTTCCAGATGCGATTCACCGTCTGCTCAATGGTGCGCAACATCAGTACCGAAGTGACAATCAGAAAAATCACCCCCAGACCGGTAAGGTTGGTTGCCTGGCGAGCAAAGGACTGCAAGTGCTCCAGGAGCATATTCCCCGCTGAGGGCACAAAATATTCAAATGCCCAGCGTTGAAACTGCCCCCCTTTATCCTTCAAGGCGGGCACCGATGCCAGCACCGCGAAGCTCACCGTCATCACCGGCACGATGGCAAACAGGGTGGTATAGGTCAGCGCTGCCGCGCTCTCGCGGCAGCCATCTTCCTTGAACTGGCGCACCAAAAGAGCAAAAAAGGCGCGAATGGAATCCAGCCGGGCGCGTACCGGTATCAGGTTGTCATCCGTTTCCATCGTGTCAGCATCCTCTCCTTGCCACCATCTACTGGCTGCTTACAATGGCAGCCTCACTGACAGAATATGCAAAACTCATGACGGACTACACCATCTTCCATAACCCGCGTTGCTCCAAATCCCGCCAGACGCTGGCGCTGCTGGAAGAAAATGGCATCCAGCCCACCATCGTAAAGTATCTGGATGACATTCCTGACGCGGCAACACTAAAAACGCTGATCAACAAACTGGGGCTCGAAAAAGCCCATGACCTGATCCGTCGCAAGGAGGCGGACTACAAGACCGCAGGTCTGTCCGCGCAAAGTAGTGATGATGACGTCATTGCCGCAATGATGCAGTATCCCAAGCTGATTGAGCGCCCCATCGTGGTACGGGGCAACAAGGCGGTGCTGGGACGCCCGCCGGAAAACGCCCTGCAACTAATGGACTGACGCCACCATGACGGACTATGTACTGGTGCTCTACTACAGCCGCAACGGCAGCGTGGCCAATCTGGCGCAACAGGTTGCTCGCGGTATCGAAGGGACCGGCATGGAAGCACGATTGCGCACGGTGCCGGCGATCTCTGCCAACTGCGAAGCCACCGAGTCTGCTGTGCCGGATCAGGGAGCGCCCTATGCCAGCCTGGACGACCTCGCCAACTGCCGTGGTCTGGCATTGGGTTCGCCAACCCGCTTCGGCAATATGGCGGCCCCGCTGAAATACTTTATCGATCAGACCAGTGATCTGTGGATGAAAGGCACTCTGATCGGTAAACCCGCAGGGGTATTCAGTGCCACCAGCAGTCTTCATGGTGGCCAGGAAAGTACCCTGCTGTCGATGATGACCCCACTGCTGCATCACGGCATGGTCATTACCGGGGTCCCCTACTCGGAACAGGCACTGCTGGATACCCGCAGTGGCGGCACGCCTTACGGCCCCACTCACTTTGCCGGTACCGAGGCAGACCCTACCCTGACCGATCATGAAATCTCACTGGCCAGGGCGCTGGGCAAACGCCTTGGTACCCTTGCCCGCCAACTCAAGGCCTGATCATGAATCTCCTGCTTCTGCGCATCAGCTATGCGCTTCTTTTATTCGTGGGCATTACCGGATTATTCAGCCTGGCGCCACCGGACGTTCATCCGGTCTCGAGCATTATCTTTGCCGTGATCCTGTATGCCCCCCTGGTGCTGATGCTGCCAGCAGTGATCAGCGGTAACAAACGTCAGGCCACCTGGCTGTGTTTTATCCTGCTGTTCTATTTTTGTGGCTATTCGATCCAGTTGCTTGATCCTCCGCCAATACGCACCCTGGCCATTGCAAAGACCTCCCTGACAGTGATGGTTTTTGTCTTCGCTGCCCTGCAAATCCGCCAGGGACAACATGCTGATTGACGAACGGATTGACGTCGAAACACCGGAAGGGGCCCTGCTCAGCCTGTCCCTGGCTGGCCCGGTTACCCGGGCCATGGCCTATGGTGTCGACCTGCTTATCCGTTTGGTGATTTTTGCCGTGCTCGCCTTCGTCCTCAGCATGCTGGGCAAAGTCGGGATCGGCCTGCTGATGATCATCGGCTTCGCCCTGGAATGGTTCTACCCCACCCTGTTTGAAGCATTGCGCCATGGGCAGACCCCTGGAAAGAAAGCCATGGGGATTGCCGTGGTCCACGCTAATGGCAGCCCTCTCAGCTTCAACGGCAGTCTGATTCGCAACCTGTTACGTACAGCCGATGCCTTCCCGCTGTTCTACTTGCTCGGCTTTGTCACCACCCTACTCAGCCCCCATTATCAACGACTGGGAGATATGGCCGCCAACACCCTGGTGGTGCATATCGAGAATAGCGAGACCGCCAGTAAACAGATGTCCGGTCCCGCCGCCGCACCGGACTGGCCCCTCAACGCTCAGGATCAACTGGCTCTGCTGGCCTTTCATGAACGCCACAGGCAGTTCTCCGAGGCTCGACAACAGGAACTGGCACAACTGGCATTTCCGGAACTGAGCCCCACCCAGGCCCTGCATCGACTGCAAGCGGTAACCCGTCACCTGCTTGAGGGGGCACCATGAAGCAGGCCCGCTTCGAGCAACAATACCGTCCCCTGTGGGAGTCCCTGGAACAACAACTGGATCAGTTGGAAGCCCTGCGTGTAGCACGCCGCAAACGTCTTCCGCTTGACCGCTTCGTGACCGATTACCGCCAGCTCTGTCATCAACTCGCCCTGGCCCGGGAGCGCACTTACAGTCTGGAGCTGCAGCAGTATCTCAACAATCTGGTCTTACGCGCCCACCGACAGCTTTATCGCTACAACCCGCCTCTTGCAGACCGTATTGGCGAGTTCTTTGCCCATGGTTTTCCCGCCGCCGTGCGGCGCCAGTGGAAATGGCATCTGATCAGCGCACTCAGTTTCGTGCTCGCCATTGCCCTGGCCTGGATTCTGGTCCAGCAACAGCCGGAAATGATCTACACGGTCGTGGATGACGCCACCCTGTCGGAACTGGAGCGGATGTATCAGCCGAATGAGGGTGACGCGGGGGATATACACGCGGGACGCGAGGGAGATGACGATGTACTGATGTTCGGTTACTACATCAAGAACAACATCGGTATCGCCTTTCGCACCTTTGCAGGGGGGCTACTGCTCGGCGTCGGCGCCATTTTTGTCATGCTTTTCAATGGCAGTTTCTTTGGTGCCATCGCCGGCCACCTGATTCATACCGGCGGCCATGAAGCCTTCTTTACCTTTGTGATCGCCCATGGCGCACCGGAACTCACCGCCATCGTGCTGGCTGGCGGGGCCGGCCTGCGGCTGGGTTGGTCCATTATCGCACCGGGCCAATGGTCCCGGCTGGATGCCTTGCGGCTGGCGGCCCGGGATGCTTTACCTACCATGTACGGCGTCTTTGCCTTGTTGCTACTGGCCGCCTTCATCGAAGCCTTCTGGTCACCCAGAGATTTCACTCCCACCATAAAATACAGCGTCGGTGCGGCCTGTTGGGCGCTGCTTTATCTCTATCTTTTCTTCGGGGGACGTCATGGAACTCGAAAAAGCTAGCGCTCGCCTGGCACCGCGTAGCCCTTGGCAGGCGGTGGATCTGGGCACCAAACTGTATCGGCACTGGGCCGCACCGGTGCTATGGGTATGGCTGGCGTTCACACTGTTGCCTTTCGGGCTGTTGCTGGGCTGGTCACTGCTGGCAGAGACCCTGTTACCCCTATTCCTGTTCTGGTGGCTCAAACCCCTTTGGGAGCGACCTCTGCTTGCCTGGTACAGCCACGCCCTGTTCGCCGAAACCCTGACAGTGAGACAGCTCTTTCAGCGCTGGCGAGACTACGCCTTACCGGGACTGTTCAGCCAACTCACCTGGCGTCGTTTCAGCCCTAACCGCAGCTTCAACACCTGCGTATGGCAACTGGAAGGGGTGCATGGCAACACGCTCACTCAACGCTTGCGAGCACTGAACAGCTACCCATCGAACCGGGCCGGCGTCATGACCCTGGTGGTATTACACCTGGAGCAGTTCATGGCCATGGGGCTGCTGGCTCTGTTCTACACCCTGGTGCCGTGGCAATTCAGTCTGGAATGGAGTGACTGGTTCTACGATCAAGGCGCCCTGCAAACCGCCATTGCCAGCGCCACCCTGTATCTGGTCATGTGCGTCACAGAACCCCTTTATGTGGCCTGCGGTTTTGCGCTCTATCTCAACAAGCGTACTTGGCTGGAAGGCTGGGACCTGCAGCTGGGACTGACGCGACTGGGGCGACATCGTGGAAAATACAGCAGCGCGGCGGCTTTGCTGCTGCTGGCGTTAATGCTGCCACTGGCGCAACCGGTGCCCGCGGCGTCCCCCCATCACAACGAGGAACAGCAACAGGTTATTACGCTGCTGGCGAGCCCGGAATACATGCCCTTCGAGGAGCGCATCGAGCGGCAGTGGAAAGACCAGGACGAAGACAGTGACAGCTGGCTGGAAGCCCTGTGGAAATTTTTCTTCGACAATCTGGATGAAGATACGCCGGAAACCACCTCCGACCCCCTCGATATTCCCGATGCCATTCTCTGGATACTGCTCTGGACACTGTTTGCCGGTCTGGTTGTCTGGCTCCTTATCAAGGTAGCCGATCAGCTGGGAATGGGGCGCCACAGACCATCGACCTCCCATGCGATCCCCACCCATGTGGCAGGCATGGATATTCGCCGCCAGAGCCTGCCCACCAATCTTCGCGAGGCCGTGGAAGACGCCCTCGGTAACAACGACATCCGCCTGGCGTTGTCGTTGATGCTACGTAGTGCCCTCGCCAACCTGCTGCAACGCTACCCGGTGGCATTGGCCGCCGGCAGCACCGAACAACAGTGCCTGCGCCAGCTGCAGGCCACCCATGGCGAACCGTCAGCCATTCACTATCTGAACACGCTCACTCGGGCCTGGATCACCACGGCCTGGGCCCACCGGCCGGTGGATGCCGAGACCGTGCGCTCCCTTCTGGCTCACTGGGAACAGATCCTTGTCGAGCAGGAGGCCAGCCATGCGTAAGTGGCTTCCCTGGCTTGTCATCGTACTGGTTGCGGCACTGATGGCTGCCTATTACGCGCTTACCGAGCCCGTCACCGTCATCCAGCGCAGCGCCCCTGACAGTGCCATTCAGCGCAACCCTTACAGCGCCGCCCAGGACTGGCTATCGCAACGGGGCCAGCCCAGTGAACGCATACTCAGTGCCGCTGCGCTGTTTCCGCTACCCGATGAAGCCACCACACTGATCATCGACAAGCAACGCGGGCGGCTGAACGACGGCCAGGTACAGTCACTGCTGCGTTGGGTGGAACGGGGCGGTGAACTGATCGTGGAAGCCAGACCCCTGCCCCGTTCTCGGGACGAAGACACCGCCACCGCGTCAGACTGGCGGGACAATGATCCGCTCCTCTACGGCCTGGGTATTACCGTATGGAAAAGTGAAGAAGAGATTGACGAGGAGAAACGGGACCCGTTCTTTGAACTACTGGATGCCTTGCCAGCCTTCGCCGGCAATCCCCTGCAGTATTGTCTGCTCAGCGATAACGAGGAGCTGCGCGAGACCTGTGAGGCGCTGGCCTGCGACGCACCACCGCAGCCAGAGCCATTACTACTGCATGCCGGTGACGGGCAGCCTTCCCGTCGCATCCAGCTGTACAGTCAGCATCTTCTGTGGCACGACAGCTGGTACGAGGAAGATATCCGCACTGATTTGGCATGGCCTGTGGAAGTGACCGCCTACGCAGACAATGCCTTTGGCAGCCAACTGATTCAGCTTGGTCTTGGCGACGGTCAGATCACGGTTCTCACTGATCTTGGACTATGGGATAACGCGCATCTGATTTATTTCGATCATGCCTGGTTGCTTGGCTGGCTGACCGGCAACGAACCGGTGTGGTTTGTTCGCTCCGTAGCCATGCCTCCCCTGCTGCAATGGTTATGGCTGCGAGCGCCTGAATTGGGCACCGCCCTGTTACTGCTGGTGGCGCTATGGCTATGGTCACGCATTCCACGACGCGGGCCGGTTCAACCGGTCAGCGAGGACAACAGCCATGATTACCTACAGCATCTGCATGCCAGCGGCTATTTCCAATGGCGCACCGAGCAGCAGGACGCGCTGCTTGCCGCACTGCAACACCAGGCCCAGGCGCGACTCAATCATTACCATCACCAGCGACAGCAAGCACTGAAACGGGCAGCCGATCAGCTGAACGTGAGCCCGGAACAGCTGGACCACGCGCTGACTCAGCCACCCGCAAACCGCGACCAACTCATCCAGCAGGTCAGCCTGCTGCAGGCACTGAGAGCCTGTCTATGATCCATACGCAACCGCGTTGCCGCTGTAAATGGCGCCTGGCAAGGCGTGAACCGCAGGGCCTGACGGGTCAGGTTCGAGGTTCACAACACAGCATGACGCCATTGACAGTGGCAAACCAAAGGGCCAGGCCCCTTTTTCCGCCAACCCGCGATGTCGCTTGCTCATACACATG
The DNA here is from genome assembly GCA_036230225.1 of Pseudomonadota bacterium. Taxonomy (GTDB): domain Bacteria; phylum Pseudomonadota; class Gammaproteobacteria; order Pseudomonadales; family Alcanivoracaceae; genus Alcanivorax. The sequence continues at coordinate 26,646 of JAZAJX010000128.1, forward strand.
GACGACTCGTCACAATCGCAATCACGACCTGACGAAAAAATTGACTCCGGCGCGGATGCGTATGGATCACAAACCGGCTCTAAGGAGTGAAACATGACACAGCCCACCACCCTGGCCGATGCCACCCGCCTGGCCCAGGATATCGAACATCGTCTCAATCAGGTTCTGATCGGTCAGCGCCAGGTGGTCCGCGAAGTGCTTATCGCCCTGGTCTCCGGCGGCCATGTACTTATTGAAGGGGTGCCAGGTCTCGGCAAGACGTTGCTGGTACGCAGCCTTGGCAAGGTGCTGGAACTGGACTTCAATCGCATCCAGTTCACCCCGGACCTGATGCCCACGGACGTCACCGGTCACGCCATGTACGACCAGAAGAGCGAACAGTTCCGTATCCGTCGGGGCCCCGCCTTTACCCAATTACTGCTGGCCGACGAGATCAACCGGGCGCCGGCCAAGACCCAGGCGGCCTTGCTGGAAGTGATGCAGGAGCGGCAGATTACCATCGAAGGCAAGGCCTTCACCCTGAACGAACCCTATATGGTACTGGCCACCCAGAACCCGCTGGATCAGGAAGGAACCTACCCACTACCGGAAGCCGAGCTGGACCGCTTCCTGTTCAAGGTGCTGATCGACTATCCGGAGCATGCGGATGAAACCCGTCTGGTAAACATGGTGCTGGATGGCACCATCCGCGCCAGCCTGGACGTGGAAAGCCTCAGCCCGGTCACCGACGCCACCGGCCTGAAAGCCATGAAGTCGCTCAGCGATACCGTGCTGATCGATGACGAGGTACTGGATTACGCCCTGCGCATCGTTCGTGCCACCCGGGATTTCAGCGGCCTTAGCCATGGCGCCAGCCCTCGTGCCAGTATCGCCCTTGCCCGTGCCAGCCGTGTTCAGGCCCTGTTTGAAGGGCGGGATTTCGTCACCCCGGATGACGTACAACAAGTGGCCCGTCCCGTGTTGCGCCACCGAATTCAGCTCAGCGCGGATGCGGAAATCGAAGGCCAGACACCGGAAATCGCCCTGAGTCGACTGCTGGAACAGGTGGAAGCACCCAAGCAATGAAACCCGCACCGCGCCTTCTCCTGCTCGCCGGTCTCTGGGCCCTGCTCGCCCTTCCCCTGCTGGTGCTCCCCGGAGCACTGGCTAGCGCCCTGTGGTGGGCGTTGGGGGGTGTGGGATTGATTATAGCGTTGCTGGACGGTTGGCACGCCCGCGCGCTGCCAGCCCCGCGGGCTGAGCGAATCCTGCCCTCGGCCCTGTCCGTACAGCAACCGCACCCGGTGCGTGTGAGAATCGACTCGGCAAGCCTGCCAGACCGGGTGGAGCTGGCCGATCTGCATCCCGGGGATGACCCCCATACCGGCCTGCCGGCAACACTGCATCGCGCCGCAGAAACGCTCACCGAATTTACCTACCACTACCGGCCCAGCCGACGCGGCCCGGCGCAATTCTCTGACCTGGTGTTCTGGTTTCCCAGCCGGCTAAGCCTCTGGCGATTGCGTAAAGTCTGTCCCGCCACCTGCACCGTGCCGGTCTACCCGGACTTCTCCCGGCTCAGCCATGCCGGGCTTGATGCCAATCATGCGCATCTGCTCACCGGAACCCGCCTTCAGCCCCGCCGGGGCGAGGGGATGGAATTTCATCAACTACGCGAATACCACCCCGGTGACAGCCTTCGCCAGATCGACTGGAAAGCCACCGCAAGACGCCGTAGCCTGATCAGCCGGGAATATCAGGACGAACAGAAT
>JAZAJX010000129.1:0-5839 GCA_036230225.1 Pseudomonadota bacterium
GCCTCGCTGGGATGCCCGGGAAACCCTCGAACTGGAATCGTTTTCCGAGGACGAGACCCGTTTGCCGTTCCATGGCACCGATATCTGGAATGCCTATGAGCTGTCCTGGCTGAATGAAAAGGGCAAACCGGTCGTGGCGCTATGCGAGCTGCGGATTCCCTGCACCACGCCCAACATCGTGGAATCCAAGTCACTCAAGTTGTATCTGAATTCCTTTGCCAATACCCGTTTCGAGAGCCGGGATCAGGTGAGGACAGTGATCGAAAAGGATGTGTCCCAGATCGTGGGGGGCGACATGGAGGTGTTGCTGTATTCCCTGGAAGAATCCGCCGGGTTTCCGGTCTGGGAAGACCGGGGTCAATGTGTGGATACGATTGATATCGGGTTCGAGCATTACGAATATCGACCCGAGTTGCTGCTCTGTGATCAGGGAGCCGAGCAGACCGGGCAACTGTATTCTCATCTGCTGCGCAGCCACTGTCCGGTGACGAACCAGCCGGACTGGGCAACGGTGGTGGTGCGTTACACCGGGCGGGCAATCAGTCCTGCCAGTTTTCTTCGCTACGTGGTTTCATTGCGAAATCATCAGGGCTTTCATGAGCAGATCATCGAGCAGATGTTTGTCGACCTGATGCGCCAGTGTTCACCGCGTCACCTGACGGTTTACGGACGCTTCACCCGCCGCGGTGGTATCGATATCAATCCCTTCCGTTCCAACAGCGAGCAACCCCTGCCAAACCGGCGTACGATTCGCCAGTAGTCGTTATCCAAGGAGCCGTTATGAGTGAATTAGAACCGAATCCCAGTGACGTCAGACAGGAAGAGCGTGGCCCGGGTATGGCGTGCCATCTGCTGGCACTGGCAGGGCTGATTGTCCCGTTTGGCAATGTGCTGGGTCCGTTGATCATGTGGTTGGTGAAGAAAGACGAACGCGACTTTGTGGATGACCAGGGCAAGGAAGCGTTGAACTTCAATATCACCATCAGCATTGCCGGCTTTGTGGCCTTCTTGCTGATGTTCGTGGTGATCGGTGGCCTGCTGTTGCCCATCATCGGCATCTTCTGGCTGGTGATGACCATCATTGCTGCGGTGAAAGCGAATGGTGGTGAGCGGTATCGTTATCCGTTGACGATTCGGTTGATTAAATAATAGCTACGAGCTTCTAGCTGATAGCAACAAGTAAAAACGCGCCTTATGGTGCGTTTTTGTTTGGGGTATTGCAGCGCGGGCACGACATTTGAAACTTGTCGCTAGCGTTTCTTCGCGTCGCAGCTAGTAGCTAGTAGCTAGTAGCTCGTAGCTAGCCGCTGCTTTCACGGCCCCAACGGCCAACCAAAGCCCACCCAAATCCCCAGCAGTAGGGACCAGCCAAGCAGTAGCGTCAGGCTGTAGGGCAGCATCAGGGCGATCAGGGTGCCGATACCGGTATCCGGCTGATAGCGTCGGGCAAAGCCCAGTACCAGCACAAAATAAGGCATCAACGGCGTGATGATGTTGGAACTGGAATCGCCCACCCGGTAGGCCGCCTGAGTGGCTTCTGGCGAGATGCCCAGCAGCATCAGCATGGGTACAAAGATCGGTGCGAGGATGGACCATTTTGCGGACGCGCTGCCGATCAGCAGATTGATCAGCGTAGTAAGCAGGACGAACAGCAGTAGCAACAGCACCTTGGGCAGGGTCAGGCTGCCCAGCCAGGCGGCGCCTTCAATGGCCAACAGCAATCCCAGCTGACTGTAGTTGAACCAGGCCACGAACTGGGCCGCGAAAAACATCAGCACCAGATACCCCGCCATAGAGGCCATGGTGGTTTCCATGGCAGTGATGATGTCACCGGCATTGCGAAACTGGCCGCTGACCCGGCCATAGACAGCACCGCAGGCCCCCGCGATCAGGGCCACCACCACCACCAAACCGTGGATGAAGGGCGAGCCGAGAATCCCGCCGGTCTCCGGGTGGCGCAAGGGAGCCCCCTGAGGGAGGACCAGTAAGACCAGCCCGGCCACCATTACCCCTAATGTCACCAGCGTCCAGGCGATGGCACGTGGATGAATGGTGGGGGTGTCGGGGTGGTGCTCTTTATGGATGGACTGTGCCGCTAGCCTGGGTTCGGTGAAGTGCTGGGTGACCAGCGTTACCAGCCCGGTGACCAGGAAGGTGGACGCGATAATGAACCAGTAGTTACCCGTGGCCTCAACGCTGCGTGCCGGGTCAACAATCCGGGCTGCCTCCGTGGACAGGCCCGCCAGGGTGGCGTCCACCGGTCCAACAAGCAGGTTGGCGCTGAAGCCGCCCGATACGGCAGCGAAGGCGGTGGCTATGCCGGCAATGGGAGAGCGTCCTGCCAGCTGAAAGACCAGCCCGGCTAGTGGAATCAATACCACATAGCCCGCATCTACCGTCAGACTGGAGAGCACACCGGCGAAAGCCACAGTCATCACCAGCGTGCGGCCGGAGGCCCGCCGCACCAAGCTGGCCAGACTCACAGACAGCAGGCCGGATTGTTCTGCCACCCCCAGGCCCAGCATGGCCACCAGCACAATACCCAGCGGCGCGAAGCTGGTGAAATTACCCACCAGAGAACCAAACAGATAGCGAATGCCCTCGCTGTCCAGCAATGAGCGAGGGGAGACGGTCTCGTGGCTCAACGGATGCACCGTGGAGAGTTCCAGGTTGCTGAGCCATGCGGTCAGGGGAAGCAGCAATAGACAAAGCCAGACAAACAGCAAGGTGGGGTGAGGCAGTTTGTTGCCCAGCGTTTCCAGTCGGCCCAGCCAGCCGGAGGTATTGGTCATGGTGCGTCCCCTTGGCGTAATCGAATTACTGTAGCGAGGACACGGTTGGCGGGACAAGTGGCATGCGCGAATAGCGCGTTGGTGACATCAGCGGGATACGGCTTCACCGGGTACAAAAAAGCCCCGCGATAGGCGGGGCTTTCGTATTTGGCGGTGGGGGAGGGATTCGAACCCTCGATACGTTTCCGTATACACACTTTCCAGGCGTGCTCCTTCGGCCACTCGGACACCCCACCTTGTACTGATTGTGCTCAAGAGCGCTCTGGTCAACTCTTGAGGGCGCGTAGAGTACCGGAGGGTGGGGCCAGAGGCAAGCTCCCCGCGGTCGGTTGCTCAGGGTTTGAGCATTTCCGGGCGAGGAGGCTCAGGTCCTTGCCAGATACAGGCCCTGATACTGGCAGACGATCTTGCCGTCAGCGTCGGCGCCGCTGGCATGGATGCGCAGGGTGGCCTTGCCGCGCCGTGACAAGCGCTGGGCAAAGCGCACCTGGTCCTCTTCGCTGACGGAGGCGGTAATGTGCAGATCCCCGCTCAGCGGCAGCTTGTATTCCAGGGACGTCTCCACCGCGACCACATCTGCCGGATGTCCAGCCTGCTGGGCCTGCAAGGTGGTGAGGCCCCAGCCGGCCAGGGTGAGCAGCGCTGACTGGCTTCCGGCGAAAAAAGTGCCCTTGTCGTTATGGTTGGGTGCCAGCGGAGCGGTACCGGTCAGGTTAAGGCCGTCGAAACCGGTAAACGAAAACGCCAGATGGCGGGTCAGGGGGATAGCATCCCGGACCCGATCTGCCAGCGCTTCCAGGTCCATCATGGCAGGGTACGGATAAAGTCGGCGGGAGAGTCATCCGGCAGGCTTTTCAGTGTGCCCGCCGGCGTTCCCAGATACAGATAGGCAACGACCTGATCCTTGGGAGCAAAGCCCAGCATGCGTTTGGCCAGGTCGGAGTTGGCCAGGGCGCCGGTACGCCACATGGCGCCCAGGCCCAGTTCGTAGGCGGCGACCATCATGTTCTGCACTGCCGCGCCCACGGCCAGCACCTGTTCCCAGACCGGGATTTTGTGATCTTCGGTGACGTCTGCCACGGCCACGATAATGGTGGGCGCGCGCAGGGCTTTGCTGCGGGCGATCTCCCGGCTGCGTTTGTCTGCATCCGGTTGCTCTTCGAGTAACTGGGCTTCCATGATATCGCCCAGCCGTTCCCGCTGGTCGTCTTCCAGAATGATGAAGCGCCAGGGCCGCAACAGACCATGATCCGGTGCACGGATGGCGGCGCGCAGCAGCAGATCAAGCTGCTCGTCACTGGGGCCGGGGGCTTCCAGCCGCGGGCTGGAAACGCGGGTGGTCAGGGCGGTGATGGTGTCCATTCAGGGCTCCTTGTACAGGGGCGCCATGGTAGCCCGATTTGATAACAAGTCCCAGTCACCGCTATCTGCCTGCCTTTGGTCCCGCCAGTCTTTTTTCTTAGAAGCGAAAGGGATAAGCTTCTCGCAAATCACGTGAATCGGTTCACATGCCAAGCTCAATCAAAAAGAAAGCTCGCCGTCCGCAGATCGGGCCCATGGAGCGGGCACGCCGTCAGGCGAATTATATCCGTTTGCTGGCCTTTCTGGTCGCCGCCATGATTCTCATGGTGGGCCTGAAGCTGGAGTTGTACCCGCAACTGTACATGCTCGGTGTGGCAGGGTTGCTGAGCTACCCGCTGATTGCCCAGGGCATGCTGTTTCTTGCCGAGAAGAGTGACCGACCGCAGAAACCGGTGCATCAGTTGTTGATGCAGGTTGATGCCATGATCATCGGTGTGGTCTGCGCCTTGCTGCACTTTGCGTTAGTGCCTTCTCTGGTCCTGTTGATCATTGTCCATGCCAATGCGGTGAGTAGTGGCGGGCTCAAACCCTGGTTGCTGAATCTGCTGATGACTGCCATTGGCGCTCTGCTTATGGGATGGATGCTGGGGTTTCAGACCGTCCCGGTGGAACAGTCCCCGGTGTTGCTGACGGTGATTTCCCTGCTGGGGCTGGGGGTTTATGTGGGGGCGTCTTCCGCTTTTGCGCACCTGCAAGCTCGCTACCTGAAGCAAGCCCAGGAGCTGGTTCGTCGCCAGCAGAAACAGGCGGTGGACATGTCCCGCAAGCTGGCCAAATATTTGCCACCGCAGGTGTGGGGGTCGATTTTTTACGGGAAACGGGATGCCAAGCTGGAGACACGCCGCAAACGGTTGACCGTGTTCTTTTCCGACATCAAGGGGTTCAGTGCCATTTCCGAGGAGCTGCCGCTGTCCACCCTGACGCAGATGCTCAATACCTATCTCAGCGAGATGACGCGCATTGCCCTGCGTCACGGGGGCACCATCGATAAATTTATCGGTGATGCGGTGATGGTGTTCTTCGGCGACCCGAAGAGTGCCGGCGCCAGTGAGGATGCATACCGGTGTGTGATGATGGCCATCGAAATGCAGGAGCAGATGAAGCTGCTGCGCCAACGCTGGCGGCGTGAGGGCATTGAGCACAAGCTGGAAATCCGCATTGGTATCAACACGGGCTATGCCACGGTGGGGAATTTCGGTACCGATTCACGGATGGACTACACCATCCTCGGTACCGATGTGAACCTGGCGAGTCGCCTGGAATCCGCATGTCGGCCGGGTGGCGTACTGATCTCGGAAGCGACTCAGGAACTGGTCAAGGACCGTATCCAGTGTCGTAATATCGGTGATATTCAGGTCAAGGGATTCAATCGCCCGATACCGGTGTTCGAGGCCATGGGGGCGAAAAAGGATGCCGGTGCCAGAAACCGTTACGTTTCCGCGGAGACCCACGGTTTCGGTATCCATCTGGATGTGCAGCGCATCCGCAACTTCGACAAGAACTCCATTCTCAAGACGCTGGCTCGCTCCGCCACGGATCTCAAGCAGGAAAAGGCCGTGGATGTGAACTTCGAGGCAGAAGGGTTCAGTCTGCACGTGAAGAGTGCGGAGCTGAAAAAGCGCGAGCGGGATAAAATCATCGACATGATGGGTCGCGCTGCGAAAAAGGTGCAGACCGAAGTCCGC
>JAZAJX010000130.1:0-15229 GCA_036230225.1 Pseudomonadota bacterium
GGTAGCAGACTACACCGAGATGAGCCCCGGGGAGCTGGTGGACACCATTCGCCATGCGGGTATTGCCGGCATGGGCGGCGCCGGTTTCCCCACCAGCATCAAGGTGAACCTGGGCGACCATCAGCGGGTGGAAGAACTGATCATCAATGCGGTGGAGTGCGAACCCTACATCACCGCCGACGACCGGCTGATGCGCGAGCGCGCGGATGAGATCATCACCGGCATCCATATCCTGCAGTACCTGCTCAACCCGCGCCGTACCCTGATCGGTATCGAGGACAACAAGCCCGAGGCCGTTTCCGCCATCAAGCGGGCCTGTAAAGGTTGCGACATTGAAGTGCGGGTGGTGCCCACCAAATACCCCTCCGGTGGCGAAAAGCAGATCATCCAGCTGCTCACCGGCAAGGAAGTGAAGAGCGGCCAGCTCCCTGCCCAGGTGGGCGTGGTCTGCCAGAACGTGGGCACCGCCTACGCCATCAAGCGGGCCGTGGTCGAGGGCGAGCCCCTGCTCTCCCGGGTGACCACGCTCACCGGCGAGGGGGTTCGCGAGCCCGGCAATATGGAAGTGTTGCTGGGCACCCCGGTGCGCGATCTGCTGCAATACGGCGGCGTGGATCCGGACAACCTTGGCCGCCTGGTCATGGGCGGGCCGATGATGGGCTTCACCCTGCATAACCCGGCCGTGCCGGTGGTGAAAACCACCAACTGCATCATCGCCGCCACCGCGGAAGAACTGCCTGAGCCGCCCCCGGAACAACCCTGCATCCGCTGCGGCTCCTGCGCGGAAGTCTGCCCGGCCAACCTGTTGCCCCAGCAACTGTACTGGCACGCCAAGAACGACGATCTGGAACGGGCCCAGCACCACAACCTGATGGACTGCATCGAGTGCGGTGCCTGTGCCTATGTGTGCCCCAGCCATATTCCGCTGGTGCAGTACTATCGCTACGCCAAGGGCGAGGTGCGGCAGCAGGCCGCCGACCAGGTGAAGGCCGACAAGGCCCGCCAGCGGTTCGAGGCGCGCCAGGCGCGTATCGAGGCGGAAAAAGCCGAGAAAGAAGCCCGTCGCCAGGCGCGACTGGAAGCCAACCGCAAGAAAAAAACCGAGGCCGCCAGCACCCCCTCCGTGGATACGGCGGCACTCAAGCAGGCCTCCCTGGAAGCCTCCAAGGCCTATAAGGCTGCCGTGAAAGCGGCCAAGGACGCCGAGGCCAACGGCGCCGATAATGCCGCCGCACTGAAAGCCGAAGCGGACCGCCTGAAAGCGGCAGCGGACAAGGCCAAGGCCGCTGTGCGCGATGCCAAGTCCGCAGCGCCGGCCACTGCCCCGGCAGAAGATATGATCGGCAAGCTGAAGAAGCAGGTCGGTGACGCTTCCTCCGCCTACAAGACGGCAGTGAAAGCGGCCAAGGACGCGGAAACCAATGGCGACGACAACGCCGCCGAACTACGCGCCAAAGCCGATGCGCTGAAAGCCACCGCCGACAAACTCAAGGCGGAACTCCGTGACGCCAAGGCCAACGCCCCCGCCACCCCGGCAGCAGCGCCCCAGGCTGACCCGGTGGCAGACCTGAAGAAACAGGTGGGCGAGGCCTCATCCGCTTACAAGGCAGCGGTGAAAGCGGCCAAGGACGCGGAAGAAAACGGTGCCGACAATGCCGCCGAGCTGCGCAGCCGTGCGGACGAACTGAAAGCGAAGGCGGACCAGCTCAAGGCCGAGCTTCGCGAGGCCAAGGCCAATGCGCCGGCCACGCCTGCACCAGCCCCTGCCGCCGCGCCCGCCGACCCGTTGGCGGAACTCAAGAAGAAAGTGGGCGAGGTGTCCTCAGCCTACAAGGCTGCCGTCAAAGCCGCCAAAGAGGCCGACGAAAATGGCGCGGACAACGCCGCCGAGTTGCGCGCCGAAGCGGATCGCCTGAAAGCGGAGGCGGACCGCTGGAAAGCCGAGCTGCGGGAAGCCAAGGCCTCTGCCCCGGCCACGCCCAAGGCGCCGCCCTCCCCCACGGACACCCCGAAGGCGCCGGAAGCCCAAGCGCCCCAGGCCCTGTCGGCCGTGGACCCGGAAGCCGCCGCCAAGCGCCAGAAGCGCCTCAAAGCCCTGAAAACCGCCTACAACATGGCGCACAAGCAGTACAAGGAAGCTCACGCGGCGCTGGAACGGGGCGAGCGCAACGGCGATATCCCCGCCGACGAACTCAATGCCATGCAGCAAAAGGTAGACAAGCTGAAAGGCAAGGCGGATGTGGCCCGTGATGCGCTGGACGCCCTGGTGGAAGAAGCCAAGGCCGATATTCGCGCGCACACCGGCAAGGACCTGAAGACCCTGAAACTGGAAGCGGCCCGGGCAGAAAGCGCCCTGGCCGACAAGCAGCAGGAACTGAACCAGCAGCGCGACAGCGCCTCCGAAGACACTCTGGAAGCCCTGAGTTCCGAACTCCAGGCCCTGGAGGCGGAAGCCCAGATTGCCCGCAAGGCCCTGAAACAGGCGGTGGAAGAACAAGGACTGCAAGACTGATGGCACTGATCTCTTCAACCTCGCCCCACACCACGGTGAGCAACAACACCGGTGCCTTCATGCGCCAGGTGATCTACGCCACCCTGCCCGGCCTGGCGGTGCTGACCTGGCAGTTCGGCTGGGGCTCGGTGATCAATGTGCTGTGGGCGGTGGCGGTGGCCGTGGGCAGCGAGGCCCTGTTCCTGAAAGCCCGGGGCCGCAACATTGCCTTCTACCTGAAAGATTACAGCGCCGTGGTCACCGCCGTGCTGCTGGGCCTGGCCCTGCCGCCCACCGCTCCCTGGTGGCTGACTCTGGTGGGCGTCAGCTTTGCCATTGTGGTAGCCAAACAGCTCTATGGTGGCCTGGGCATGAACCCGTTCAACCCGGCCATGGTGGGGTATGTGCTGCTGCTGATTTCCTTCCCGGTGGCCATGACCCAGTGGATCGCCCCCGGCGAGGCCCCCAGCGTCGCGCAAAGCTGGCAGTTGTTCACCGGCCAGTTGCCGGTGGATGGCCTGAGCGGTGCCACCCCGCTGGATACCTTCCGCACCTGGGCGGGCAATGAAAGCGAACTGGCCAGCCATGGCATCCTGCATGGGGAGTTTGCCGGGCTGGGCTGGGAGTGGGTAAACCTGGCGTTCCTGATCGGCGGCCTTTACCTGATCAGCCGCAAGATCATTACCTGGCATATCCCCGCCGGTTTCCTGGCCGGGCTGGCCCTGCCGGCGCTGGTGGCCTGGCTGGTCGATCCGGTGCGTTTTGCCGACCCGCTGTTCCACCTGTTTTCCGGTGGCGCCATGCTGGGTGCCTTCTTCATCGCCACCGACCCGGTAAGCGCCGCCACCAGCCGCATCGGCCGGCTGGTGTATGCCGCGCTGATCGGGGGGCTGATCTGGGTGATTCGCAGCTTCGGTGGCTACCCGGATGCGGTGGCGTTTTCCGTGCTGCTGCTCAATCTGTCGGCGCCGTTCATCGATTACTACACCCAGCCACGCACCTATGGGCATGCCAAAGCGAACCGGGGTGCCAACAGCGCGAAGAAAGAGTCCAGCTCATGATGCGTTATGCCATCACCAAAAACGCCGTGATCCTGAGCCTGTTTGCCATCGGTACGGCGGCGGCCCTGGCCATCACCAACGAACTGACCATCGGCCGGGTGGAATGCAACAAACAGGCGGCGCTGATGACTTCCCTCAACGAGGTCATGCCCCACGCCCGTCACGACAATGACCTGCTGGCGGACCGCATCACGGTTACCGATCCGTTGCTGGGCCGTAACGGCCACCATCTTTACCGGGCCCGCCTCGACGGCGCGCCCAGTGGCGCCGTGCTGGAAGCCACCGCCCCGGACGGTTACGGTGGCAACATTGCGTTGATTGTGGGCGTGGATACCCAGGGCACAGTCCAGGGCGTGCGCGTGGTGCCCCCCCATAACGAAACCCCGGGGCTGGGCGACAAGGTCGAAACCAAGAAATCCGACTGGATCTATACCTTTAATGGCCTGTCCCTGGGCAACCCGGACAGCAGTGGCTGGGCGGTGAAAAAGGACGGCGGCCAGTTCGACAGCTTTACCGGCGCCACCATTACGCCCCGTGCCGTAGTGAGTGCCGTGCACCGCGCCCTGCAATATTTCGACGCCAACCAGGCGGCTGTCTTTGAGGCACCTTCCGAGGCGACCCCGGCGGAGACCTGTGATGAGTGATATCAATTACCGCAAAATCAGCATGGACGGGCTGTGGAACAACAACCCGGCCACCGTGCAGATTCTCGGCCTCTGCCCCCTGCTGGCAGTGACCGGCACCGTGGTCAACGCTCTGGGGCTGGGCCTGGCTACCCTGGTGGTATTGATGGGCTCGAACATCTGTGTGTCCCTGATCCGTCAGTACGTGACCGATGCGGTGCGTCTGCCCGCCTTCGTGATGATCATTGCTGCCATGGTGACGGTGATCGAAATGCTGATGCAGGCCTTCACCTTCGAGCTGTATGAAATCCTCGGCATCTTCATTCCACTGATCGTCACCAACTGCACGGTGCTGGGCCGCGCCGATGCCTTTGCGAGCAAGAATCCGGTACTGCCAGCGGCGGTGGACGGCTTCATGATGGGGCTGGGTTTTCTGGTGATCCTGCTGATTCTGGGCGGCATGCGCGAACTGGTTGGCCAGGGCACCCTGTTCACCAACATGCAGCTGCTGTTTGGCCCCCTGGCGGCGGACTGGCAGTTGAACGTGATTGAGAACTATGGCGGCTTCCTGCTGGCCATCCTGCCCCCGGGCGCCTTCCTGGGACTGGGCCTGATCATTGCCGGCAAGAACGTGATCGACAAGCGCCTGAAAGCGATGCAAAAAGCCAGGGCCGTGGACGAACCCAAAGTCAGCCGTCGGGTGCGCACCACCGGGAAAGTCAGTTAACCGACAGTTGCAAGTAACAAGTTTCAAGATACAAGGCGCGAGCCAGGCTCAAGGGAATGACAGGCCAAGCCCGCGCCCAGCTCAATACGCGACACATTGGCCCAAGACGTGACAACGCCCCTTTTCCCGCGTTGAAACTGATAACGTGAAACTTGCCACTCCCCGCTTGCCAAGAGGCGTCCCTCCTACAGCACCAACCCTGCCACCAACAACGCCACAGCCACCAAGCCGTGCGGCAAGAACACATGGCGCCAGCGCAGGATGCGCAGTAACTCCTTGATGCCCCCGGCACGGCGGCTGCGCTCCCAGCTGTCGGCCGTCTGGAACGGGGCAATCTCGTCCACCTCGCCTCGAAAATGCGCCTCGATCTTTTCGATACGGGCATAGTGAGCGGACTGGAAGGCCTTCCAGTGTCCTTCCACCAGCCAGAACATCAGACTGCCCACTACTCCGACCCAGAGCAGCGCCGGACGATCAAAGAAGGCGCCGGACCCGGCCAGCACGCCGGCCAGGGTGACACTCCAGGCCTTGATGGTGAGTGACTTCTGGTCAAACGAGTCGATCAGCCCGGTCAGGTGGAAGTACTCTGCTTCCAGTTGCTGCGCCAGTTGTGACATGCCATCCCCCCATGAATGGATCAGATTCTCCGATAAATCCGCGCTATTAAACGCGATTCAACCCCATCCGACAAAACGGCATAGTTGCGGGCAAGGAGAAATGCCATGAATCGCAGAACCGTGACCCCACGACGCCAGCCACTGCCGGAAGACATCCGGGACCGACTCTATGCCCCCGAGCGAGATCAGTGGCGGGATCACCCCCACTACCTGATCAGCGACGCCCGGGCCCTGCAGCGCAACCACCGCAACCTGAAACGTCAGGCCAGGCAGTATCACGGCGCCCTCACCCATATGCTGGAAATCGCCGATGCCGAGAGAAAGACTGAGAGCAGTCGTCAGCTATTCATCACCATCGGTAACCATGGCCGAAGCCTGCTGAAGAATCTGCACAGTCACCATGGCTTCGAGGACAGCAGTGTCTTCCCGATGCTACGCCAACACCATCCAAGGCTGGCGGCTGCCTTCGACATCCTGGAGCAGGATCATCTGGTGCTTGACGTATTACTGGCTGACATTGACCGACAACTGGACCACTTCCCGACCCTGGCCAACGACATGCAAAAACTGGAAAGCGCCCATCAACAAGCGTCAGAGCTGGAGGCATTGTTGCATCGTCACATGGATGACGAGGAAGACATTATTGTGCCCATCTATTTATTGTAGATGCCATTATTTGCATTTTATTGAACGACAGGAGCGCCTTTTGCTCCCTTAAATTCACATTCTTTTGCACTTCATGTGCGCCAGGTTACGAACTTGGCAGCGGGAAAGGGATCATAATAGGCACGATCAACAAAACAAGGAGTGAGCCATGAAAAGTGCAGCAGTTGCCGCCCTCAGTATTGCCGGGGCCGTGGCCATCGCCGGAGTCGGCTACGCTGGGTACCAGGCCCTGACCCCGGCCACCTCAGGCTATGCCGAAGTGGTGAATGTGGACCCGATTGTGAAAACCTGGCAGGAACCCCGTGAAGTCTGCCAGCAAGTGACCGTGCAACGGCAGAAACCGGTCAAGGACGAGCATCGTATCACCGGTAGTGTGGTCGGCGCGGTAGTGGGTGGTGTCATTGGCCACCAATTCGGCGGTGGTAGCGGTAAGGATGCCGCCACGGCCGGTGGTGCCATTGCCGGTGGTGTGGCGGGTAACCAGATACAGAAAGGGATGCAGGAAAAAAATACCTACACCACCACCGAACAGCGTTGTAACACGGTGATGGAAGACAAGAGTCGTACCGAAGGCTACGACGTGACCTACGTCTTCAATGATCAGGAAGAGACCATTCGCATGGAGAAGAAACCCGGCGATCGGTTGCGCATCGAAGACGGGGACGTCGTCACACAGTGACTCGCCCCTATTAAAAAAAGCCCGCTCTTGCGGGCTTTTTTTATGGTCTCGGGGTTCAACCAGACAGCACCGAGACAAACGTCTGAATAATGGTCGCGTTGGCGATATCAACGATGAAGCCCCCCACCACCGGCACGATAATGAATGCCAGAGGGGATGGCCCGTGGTGCTGAGTGACAGCCTGAATATTGGCCACCGCCGTGGGCGTGGCACCCATGGCAAAACCACAATGCCCCGCGCAGAGTACCGCGGAATCATAGTTGCGCCCCATCAACCGGAAGGTGACCAGGGTAATAAACGCCAGCGCCAATCCCACCTGTACCACCAGCATGGCCAGCATGGGCAGAGCCAGATCCACCAGTTGCAGCAACTGCAGGCTCATCAGCGTAATGGCCAGAAAGATGCCCAGGGCCGTATTACCCACCACATCGATGGTCGCATCGTTCACCTGCCACAAACGGCGTGCCGTATTGCCCAGCACAATACACACGAACAGCACCCACACGAAGGTCGGTAAGCGGAATACCGGGGCAAAGGTGTCTGCCGCCACCGTGCCAACCACCACCCCCACGGATAGCAGCATCAGGATACGGATCACGCTGGCCGCGGAAATGGGACGCGGCGTTTCTGCCTCGTCATGCTCTACGTCTTCCACCGCCGCCCCATGGGCCGGCGCCGCCAACCGGTAACGGCGAATCAGGAACATGGCCAGCGGGCCGCCCAGCAGCGCACCGAACACCAGACCGAAGGTGGCCGAGGCCGCTGCCAGCTCACTGACCCCGGTCAGACCGAAGTCACGTTCAAACACCCCCGCCCAGGCGGCTCCGGTCCCATGCCCACCGGTCATGGTCACCGAGCCACCAATCAGCCCGTACCAGGCATCCAGCCCCATGAGCTTGGCCATCATCACGCCGGCCAGATCCTGCAGCGCCACCAGCACAATCACCAGCACGGCAAACAGCAGCATGGCCCAGCCACCCCGCCGCAACAGGCGAAAATCGGCGGCCAGACCCACGGCACCAAAGAAGAACAGCATGGCTGGCGTCTTGATGCTTTCATCGAAGGTCAGGCTGATCCCCGACACCTGCATGACCGTCACGATAATCGTTGCCAGCAGGCCACCCACCACCGGTTCCGGCATGTTCAGCCGCGACAGCAGCTCGACCTTGTGAACAATCCACTGGCCGGCGCCAAGCACCAGCAATGCGACCATCAGGGTTTCCATGGGGGAAAACTGCATCCCTTTCTCCTTGTCGGCGCCGGGGCTTTCCCCTCACAGCTGCCGGTTGATCCGCTATACTGCCCGCGACAACTGGAAGCTGTTATGAATCGCGAGAAACGAACTGAAATCTTTACCCGTCTGCGGGACCAGAATCCGAACCCCACCACCGAGCTGGAATACAGCAACGATTTCGAATTGCTGGTGGCGGTGGTGCTATCTGCCCAGGCCACCGATGTGGGCGTGAACAAGGCCACTGCCCGGCTGTACCCGGTCGCCAATACGCCGGAAGCCATTTTCGCCCTGGGGGTCGACGGGCTTAAAGAGTACATCAAGACCATCGGCCTGTTTAATTCCAAGGCCGAAAACATCATCCAACTGTGTAAAATCCTCATCGAGCAGCACGACAGCCAGGTACCACGTACCCGGGAAGCGCTGGAAGCCCTCCCCGGTGTCGGTCGCAAGACAGCCAATGTGGTGCTCAACACGGCCTTTGGCCTGCCCACCATGGCGGTGGACACCCACATCTTCCGGGTCTCCAACCGCACCCGCATTGCGCCCGGCAAGAATGTGCTGGAAGTGGAAAAGCGCTTAGTGCGGCTGGTGCCGGAAGAATTCCTGCGCGATGCCCACCACTGGCTGATTCTGCATGGCCGCTATGTGTGTACCGCACGCAAGCCCAAGTGCGGCGAGTGTCTGATCGCGGACCTGTGCGAATTCCCCATGAGCCAACGCCCGTAGGCCCATTGAGGGGGCGGCTCGCCATTGCTACGCTCGACCCTCTCATAACCGTGACGAAAGGACGCGACATGAAACGCACGCTGTTTCTGGCTGCATTGATCGGCCTGGGCACCACCCCTGCCCTGGCTGGCGATCTCAAGCCGGGTCTCTGGCTGATCAACACCACCATGGAAGGCCCTAACCTGCCGCCCCAGATGCGCGCTCAAACCCAGCAAGAGTGCCTGGACGCGGATCAGGCCAATAACATCGTCGACGCCTTGCGTGCTGACTGGGATGCGGAGGGGTGCGAACTGGGCGAGGTAGAGCGCGATGGTGACAACCTGAGCTGGGAGGCCACCTGCAAACAGGCCAGCATGAATAGCCGCATGAAAGGCTCGGTGGAACTCCACAGTGAGACCCATTACACCAGCCACATCACCATGATGATGCCGGGCCATGAGATGCAATCCATCAGCGAAGGAAAATGGGCCGCTGCGTCGTGTTCACCTTCTCCGTGAAGCGCGGCCCTGCCAGAGCGCCGGGCAACCGGCGCCTGGGGACGACGGGATTACCCTTGGGCAGAGATCTCGCCAGCAAAGACCTTTTCGAAAAACGCCAGCACACGCTGCCAGCTGTCTTCCGATGCGCCCGCATCATACTTTGACCGCAGGGGCGGCAATGGTCCCAGCTTCTTGAAGGTAAAGGTCTGGTGGTCATTCATGAAGGAATGCCCCACATTTTCATAGGTCTTCACATCGTGGGGAACACCGAGGGCATCCAGATGATCGGCCAATCGGTCGCCATGATCCCCGTAGATCATGTCCTGCCTGCCCCAACCGCCCACCGCCGGGCAAATGCCTTTTAATGATGCCGCCTTTTTCGGAATACCCCCATAGAATGGGGCCACCACCTGCACTGGCGCCTGACTGGCGTAGAGCACCGCAAAACGGCCGCCCATACAAAAGCCCATCACCCCCACCTGCTCCACCGGTTCTTCCTGTTGGGCAAGCAGCCACTGCCGGCAGGCCTCCAGTTGCTCAAAGGCCTGCCCCTTGCCGGTTTCATGGGCTTTCAGGGTTTTCACCACACACAGCGCCTTGCTGCCCGGCAGGTCGTAGAGATCCGGCACCAGCACCGGATAACCGTTGTCCGCCAGCCGGCGGGCGATACGCTCAATGTCGTCGGTATAGCCGAAGATATCATGGATGGCGATCACCGCCGCCTTGTGGGGATTGGCCGTCGCGGGCCGGAGCCAGCGGGCACGCATGGTGTGACCGCCGGGGATGGGAATGCCTACGGGTTGGTTGGACATGGGAAGACCAATTAATAGTGAATAGTGAATAATTAATAACGAAAACCAGAGGCTACTACTAGCGAGGGCAGGCATCCCTGTCCATCGGGGCCACTCTACCCTCGTTATTAACTATTAATTATTCATTGCTTCTCACCCTTCCTCCATGGCCACCAACCGCGCTTCCTGCAAGGCTGCGGTGCGGTGTTTGGTGGCTTCCCGGTACTCCGGGTCGGCCAGCATGGACGCAAAGGCCTGTTTGGAGGGGTAACGCACCAGCAACACGTCGTCCCATTGCTCCCCGTCCGGCGCAATCACCCCCGCCAGGGCTTTGCCTTTCCACACCAGCTCACCGCCGACACCACGAACCTTGCCAAACGCGACATCAGAATATTTCTGGTAAGCCTCGCGGCCACTGTATGCCGCTTCTCCTTCTTTGTAGCTCGCCCTGTCGTTGAAGCGCAGCAGGTTCAACATGACAATCGGCGTATCGTCCGGCAGGGATGCCAGGATAGCAGGCAGGGTTTGCGGGTTCGGATCAATAACGGGCTTGTCCGCCACGGCGTGCTCCTTTTTATGATTGTGCGTAGAGTCACGACCTTGCCCCTGAATCGCGTCAGGGAAAAGGGGCATTTACGACATGGGGCAAGCCGAAGCGGTCAATCTCGTGTCAGGGTGATCTGTTCTGCAGCGCAGAGGCTTTCCAGGGAACCCAGGCATTGCACGGGGCAACGCAGTGTCATGGTGACGGTTTGCGCATAGGATACCGCCATCACGTCCCCCTCATGCTGATCTGCCCAATGACGCAAACGCTGTTCCAGAGGGAAATCCATAACCAGACGGCAGGTTATCTGCGGCACACTCTCTACTCGCTCCACCTCCGCCAGCACCGATTCCGCTGCCGCCGCGTAGGCCCTCACCAGGCCGCCGGCCCCCAGCTTCACCCCCCCGAAATAGCGGGTAACCACCACCAGCACATCGCTCATGCCCTTGTGCTGTATCACGTTGAAAATGGGTTTGCCGGCGGTTCCCGATGGCTCACCGTCATCGTTCATGGCGGCCTGGGCAGACGCCGGGTCGCCCAGCAGATAGGCATAACAGTGGTGACTCGCATCCGGATACCGGGTGCGGGCTTCCTCGACCACAGCCAGCGCCTGCTCACGACTTTGCACCGGACGCAGCCAGGCAATGAAACGGCTCTTGGTAATCAACAGCTCCCGATCCACAGGACCGGCGGGGACAGGATAGCCTTCGATGATCAACTCCACAGACAGGATCAACAGCAAACACTTATGGTAAGGTAATCCCCGCCGATATCCGACACCGCTTGCATGCCATGAACGAACCCGCCTCGCCGGACACCGAGAGTCAACGACGCCGAAAACGCCTGGCCATCAGTGTGGCGCTACCTGTCAGCGGGGTCATATTCGCGCCCCTGACGTGGGCCCTGTACCAGGACGGCAGTGTGTTCTTTCTCGGACTTTGCGGATTGCTGTGGCTGGGCGCCGGGCGATTTATCTATCACCTGCTGGCGCCCTGACAGGTTTCACAGATCGCGACCGCAACCACTGTAGAGCTGTTCGTTGCTGGTCACCTTCACCTGGTAGTCGAAGGCTTCCCCGCTCATGGAATCTTCACAGGGCGTTTCGCTGATCTCCACTTTCAACTCGTCGGATTCGGTGCGGGCCAGGTAGATGGTCTCCGTGCCTTCCATCTGCGCCCCCGGGTCCGGTGTCGTGACCGTGGTTTCTCCATAATCCCCGACAAACACCAGCTTTTCTTCCGGATAAATGGCCAGATGCCAGCCCGGCTCGTTCCCCACCGCCCAGAAAGTGGCGCCTGCCTCCCTGGCCCCCGCCATACCGGTTTTCGGAGCGACTTGTTCGCTGGGCGCCGAGGCCACTCGCTGGACCATGATGGTCATGCCGTCACTACCGGCATCATCCGCCAGGGACGCGGTATGCCGCTCCATGGTCGTCCACAGCAACTGCCCTTCGGCACCGCGAATTTCCGCGCGCACCGCATAGGCCATGGGATGCTCATGGACAATGGCATCGCGGGCATAGCGCAGGGTAAAGGGCACTGGCACCTGGCCCGGATCATCGATGTGCTGCTCGGCAATCACCGTGGCAGGCGCGTCCGCCAGGGAAACATCTTCGAGTCTGACGGTGAGGGTCGCCCCCTCCGGCATGGCAATACGCTCGCGGTAAAGGACCTTGCCGGTCAACACCCGCTGCTCACTCTGTTCGTTTTGTTCTGCCACCGAAACCTGTTGGCCGGGCTCCGGCGCACTCTGGTCACAGCCATACAGGGCAACGGCGGCGAACAGGCCCAGCAATGGCGAGGCAAGACGGAAAGTCGAAGAACGCATGATCACTCCTTGTGGTTATCAGAGCGTTAGGATTCAGGAAACCCTCGGCGGTTCCATGCCGAGACACCATTAATAGGCCAGACACCATAAAAAAGCAGCCTCGCGGGCTGCTTTTTTACCTTTCTTCAAGGTTTTTACCTACACCGTAACGACCAGTTCCACATCAATATTGCCGCGGGTGGCATTGGAGTAAGGACACACCTGATGGGCTTTCTCCACCAGACTTTGAGCCTGATCTTTCTCCAGCCCCGGCAGGTTCACATTCAGGGTAGCCTGAATCCCGAAACCGCCACCCAACGGCCCGATACCCACCTGACCGGTGATCGCCGTCTCTTCCGGCAGCGTCACCTTGGATTTTCCGGCCACCAGCTTCAGGGCACCGAGAAAGCAGGCAGAATAACCGGCCGCAAACAACTGCTCCGGGTTGGTGCCTTCACCGCCGGCACCACCCAGGGCTTTGGGGGTGGTCAGTTTCACCGATAGTTGGCCATCATCACTGGCCGCACGACCGTCACGGCCACCGGTGGCCGTCGCAGTCGCTTCGTACAACACTTTTTCCAGACTCATGGGATGCTCTCCTTTTAATGCACTATAAAATAGCGCGCTATTTACATTGCCCTAATCAAGGGTTTTTCTCGAATGAATCACACCTCGCCGGTCAATCGAACCCGCAAGGCATGCAACTCATCCCGTAGACCAACCAGCGCTTCCGGACTGCACTGGCTCGCGCACAGTACCGCTTCCGGTACGGTTTCCGCCTGCTTGCGCAAGGCGCGACCCGCATCGGTGAGCGTCACTTCCACGTGACGTTCATCCGGACGGCTTCGCTGACGGACCACCAGCCCCGCCCCTTCCAGCCGCTTCAGCAGCGGGGTCAAGGTGGCGGAGTCGAGAAACAGCCGCTCGCCGATTTCCGACACGGACAACCGATCCTGCTCCCAGAGGACCATCATCACCAGGTATTGGGGGTATGTCAGTCCGAGCGCTCTGAGCAGTTTGCGGTACACCTTGCTCATGGCAAGCTGCGCAGAGTACAGAGCAAAGCAGACCTGCAGGTCCAGCTTCAGCAGCGAGGGGCGGGATTGGCTGTCATCATTCATGCTGCCAATTTATATAGCGCGCTATTTATTAGCAAGCGAGAATCCCCATCGGGGCAATCAAGACTCTCTATGGCACCATTCTGACAACCCAAACGCCCCGGCAAGCGGGGCGTTATGAGAATACCGCAACGCGGGAAAATCAGCCGAAGGCCGGAATCCCGGTCTGGGCGCGCCCCAGAATCAGGGCGTGAACATCATGGGTGCCTTCGTAGGTGTTCACGGCTTCCAGATTCATCACGTGGCGAATCACGTGATATTCGTCGCTGATGCCGTTACCGCCGTGCATATCCCGCGCCTGGCGAGCAATCTCGATGGCCTTGCCGCAGTTGTTGCGCTTCATCAGAGAAACCATCTCCGGCGCCCAGGTTCCTGCATCCATGAGACGTCCCAGTTGCAACGCTCCCTGTAAGCCGAGAGTAATCTCCGTCTGCATGTCCGCCAGTTTTTTCTGGATCAACTGGGTCGCCGCCAACGGGCGGCCGAACTGCTTGCGATCCAGGGTGTACTGGCGAGCCGCCTGCCAGCAGAATTCTGCCGCGCCCATGGCGCCCCAGCTAATGCCGTAGCGAGCCTTGTTGAGACAGCTGAACGGGCCTTTCAGTCCTTCCACGTCCAGACGGTTTTCGTCAGGCACGAAACAGTCATCCAGCATGATCTGCCCGGTGATGGAGGCACGCAGGGAAAACTTGCCGTCGATCTTGGGGGTACTGAAACCGTCGAAGCCCCGCTCCACCACGAAGCCGGTAATCTCGCCATCCAGATTGGCCCATACCACGGCCACATCGGCAATCGGGGAATTGGTGATCCAGGTCTTGGCGCCGTTCAGTACATAGCCCCCATCGACTTTTTTGGCGCGGGTGCTCATGGAGCCCGGGTCAGAGCCATGATCCGGCTCGGTCAACCCGAAGCAGCCCACCCACTCACCGCTGGCCAGTTTCGGCAAGGTTTTCTGACGGACAATTTCACTGCCAAAGGTATAAATGGGGAACATGACCAGGGAGGACTGCACACTCATCGCCGAGCGATAGCCGGAATCCACCCGCTCCACTTCCCGGGCCACCAGTCCGTAACTCACATGGTTGACGCCGGCGCCACCATACTCCTCGGGAATGGTCGGCCCGAGAAAACCCAGCTCGCCCATCTCGTTCATGATTTCCCGGTGGAAAACTTCATGCCGGTTGGCGTCCAGCACCCGGGTCATCAGTTTGCTCTGACAGTAATCATGGGCCGCATCACGGATCATGCGCTCGTCTTCGGTGAGCTGAGTTTCCAGCAGTAATGGGTCACTCCAGATAAAATTTTGCATCATCAATGTCTCAGCTAAATCGCGTTCAGTAAGTTGACAGTGGACAGTTGATAGTTGGCAGCTAAAACCACCACGTTCTCTCGGCATTTCGCTGTCAACTGTCCACTATCAACTGTCAATTTTCTCATTGCCTTTCAATCACCATGGCCACGCCCTGGCCGATGCCAATACACAGGCTGACCAACGCATAACGCCCCCCACTGGCTTCCAGCTGACGGAGGGCCGTCAGTGCCAGGCGAGCGCCGGAAGCGCCCAGCGGGTGCCCCACGGCAATGGCCCCCCCGTTGGGGTTGAGCCGCTCGTCGTCCCCTGCCAGCCCCAGCTGCTTGCAGCAGCCCAGCACCTGAGCGGCAAAGGC
>JAZAJX010000131.1:0-5698 GCA_036230225.1 Pseudomonadota bacterium
CCAACCAGCGTAGCTCGTAGCTCGTAGCTCGTAGCTCGTAGCTCGTAGCTCGTAGCTCGTAGCTCGTAGCTCGTAGCTCGTAGCTCGTAGCTCGTAGCGCGTAGCGCGTAGCTCGGTGCTCGTCGCCTCAGCCCGCCTCCGGCTGCAGACACGCCTTGAACCCTGCCACCAACCGGTCTCGCCAGGTCAGGTAATCCAGATCGGGATAGTCACGCCCCAGCGGGTCCAGTGGCTGGACCCGGCAATCCGGGCACAGCCGGGTCATCAACGCAACGCGGGCCTCCGGTTCGCGAATCGCACAACGGACTTCCCGGCGCTGGACCTGGTCGGCCAGTTCCACAAACCGGCGGCTGCCCGGTCCGGCATCCAGCTGCTGAGAGACCACCAGCGGTTCGGCCAGTCCCAGCGCGTCCGTGAGATAGCCCCAGGGATGGTGATAGCTGAGCCAGGAGACCGTCTCCAGCCCCGCCAACCGTTTGCTGTCCTGCCCGGCACGCGCCGTCGCCGCCTGCTGCCAGCGCTGCGGCTCTCCGGGTTTCAGTCCCTGCGGATACCCCTCGGCCAGGGCGCCGGCCAAGAGCACCATATTATCCAGCGACAGCCACAGGTGCGGGTCCAGGGTGGCACTATCATGGACCTCATGATGGTGACCATGGTCATGGTCGTGGTCACCCTCTCGGCGATGCACACCATCCAGCCCCAGCAAGGTAACGGTAGGCCCCTGACGGCGGGCCACCAGCGGGGCAAGGGGCGCCTCCACGGCTTCACCCAGCCACACCATCAGATCCGCTTGTTGAACCAGCATGGCCTGACGGGGCGACAGCGCCAGCTGATGGGGGTTCTGGTTGGCCTGCAGCAGTGTGACCACCGTGGCGCCATCGCCATAGAGGCCCCGCAACAGCTTGGCCAACGGCTCCACACTGGCCACCAGTGTCTGGCTCCAAGCGGGAGAAGCGAGCATAAGCAGCAATGTTAGCCAGAGACGGCGCATGGAATTCCTCAAATGCGAATTACGTTGGGGGAAGCAAGCTACAAGCTTCAAGCTGCAAGGCGCGAGGAAGACTGTGCCGGCTACCTGTTTATCGCCGCGCTTCAGTGCCCAAGGTGTTGCGGCGCGGCAGAAGAGTTGGACGGTTGGCTCCAGATTAATCCCGCGCCTTGCAGCTTGTAGCTTGTAGCTAACCCTTCAGTGCAGGCGAAAGACCGGCAGTATATCATTGCGCCTTTGTTCTTCGGGCGTTTTTGCTATGTCGGAACCACTGGTCAATGTGCAGGCGGTGTCGGTCACCCTGGGCGGTAACAGCGTACTGTCCCAGGTCAGCCTGACCCTGGCCCCCGGGCGCATCACCACCCTGATCGGCCCCAATGGGGCTGGCAAAAGCACTCTCGCCCGGCTGGTGCTCGGCCTGGTCAGCCCGTCCAGTGGCGCTGTCACCCGGCGTAAGGGGCTGCGGGTAGGCTACATGCCCCAGCACATCAAGATCGATGACAGCCTGCCTCTCACCGTAGACCGCTTCCTGTGGCTGGCCGCCTCCGGCCCCACTGCCGCTCGACGTGCCGCTCTGGAGCAGGCCGGGGTGGCCCACCTGCGCCGACGGGCCGTACAACAGCTGTCCGGCGGCGAAATGCAGCGGGTGCTGCTGGCCCGGGCCCTGCTGCGCAAACCGGACCTGCTGGTCCTCGACGAACCGGCCCAGGGCGTTGACGTGGCAGGCCAGAATGCCCTGTACGGGTTACTCAAGTCCGTACGCGATGAGCTGGGTTGCGCCATCCTGCTGATCTCCCATGACCTGCACCTGGTAATGGCCGCCACCGACGAAGTGATCTGCCTACAGCGCCATGTGTGCTGCTCCGGCAGCCCGGAGTCAGTGAGCCGGGACCCGGCCTATCATGAGCTGTTCGGCCCCGGCGCCGGTACGCCCAATCTGGCGCTCTATACCCACGATCACGATCACGATCACGATCTGCACGGCGACGCCCAGCCGGGCCATCACCACGACGGGAACTGCCACCATGATTGAACTGCTGTTGCCGGCGCTGTTTGCCGGCCTGGCCGTGGCCCTGGTCTCCGGCCCCATGGGGGCCTTTGTGGTCTGGCGGCGCATGGCCTTCTTTGGCGACACCCTGGCCCATGGCGCCCTGCTCGGCGCCGCCCTGGGTCTGGCGCTGGATATCAGTCTGTATCTGGCCGTGGTGGCTGTCTGTCTGGGCCTGGCCGGGGCGCTCACCGCCCTGCAGCGTCAGCAGCAACTGGCCAGCGACACCTTGTTGGGGATCGTCGCCCACACCACCCTGGCACTGGGGGTGATTGCCATCAGTCTGCAGCAGGACATTCAGGTAGACCTGTTCGCCTACCTGTTCGGGGACCTGCTGGCGGTGGGCTGGCAGGATGCCCTGGCCCTGTGGGCCGGCGCCGCCCTGATTCTGCTGCTCATGCTATGGCAATGGCGCGCCCTGCTGAGCATCACGGTCAGCGAGGAGCTGGCTCAGGTGGAAGGGGTGGCCGTGCAGCGCACCCGGTTGCTGCTGATGCTGTTGCTGGCCCTGTTGATTGCCGGGGCCATCCGCACCGTGGGCGTGCTGCTGATCACCTCCCTACTGGTGATTCCCGCCGCCAGCGCCCGCCGGCTCACCCATACCCCGGCGCAGATGGCGGCGGTAGCCAGCGTACTGGGCACCCTGGCGGTGCTGGCCGGGCTGGCGGTGAGCTGGTTTGCCAATACGCCGGTGGGGCCGTCTATTGTGGTCGCTGCCAGCGGTTTATTTGTGCTGACATTACTGCGGCGCAGTTCGTGACACATCTCTTCTGTAGGAGCACCTCTCGCGGTGCGAACCGGGCGGCACGAAAGGACCGTGCCGTTAGGCCATTTGTCATTTATCAGAAACCTGTCGAGCCCTGAAATTCCTGATTGCCCTGCGGGCAATTTCCGCGCTTGTACGCGGTTCGTCCCCTGGAAGGGAACGCCTGCAACGATCTGATAGAACGGTTTTTGGAGCGTGAATGAGTTTGTCTCTCAACCAACGCATCTGGATGCTGGCCTGGCCGTTGCTGCTGTCCAACCTGACCGCGCCGTTGCTGGGGTTGGTGGATACCGCAGTGGTCGGTCATCTGGAGCATCCCCGCTATCTGGCCGCCGTGGCGCTGGGCAGCAATTTCTTCATGTTTCTGTATTTTTCCTTCAACTTCCTGCGCATGGGCACCACCGGTTTTGCCTCCCAGGCGCAGGGAGGCAGGCAGGACACCCGGGTGGTATTACTGCGCGCCCTGTTGTTGTCCGCCGGGCTGGGGCTGGGGCTGATCGTCCTGTCACCCCTATTGCGGGACACCGGCCTGTGGCTGTTAGGCGGCAGTGACGAGGTACAAGCGCTGGCCGGCGACTACATCAACATCCGCATTCTGGGCGCCCCGGCGGCCCTGGCCAATTTTGCCCTGATCGGTTTTGCCATCGGCATCCACAACACCCGCGTGCCCTTGAAAATGACACTGCTGATGCACGGCACCAATGCCGTGCTGGATGTCTTGCTGGTGCAGGTCTGGGATATGGATGTGCATGGGGTGGCCATTGCCAGCGCCAGTGCCGAATACGTGGGCCTGGCCGGGGGCCTGTTCTGGCTGCGGGCCGCCCTGCGCCCGCCAGTGCAGCGGGAGCCCCTGTGGCAACCGCGGGCTATCCTGGCGCTAATGGCCGTGAACCGGGACATCTTTGTGCGCAGTCTGGCCCTGCTCAGCGTCTTCTTTTTCTTCACGGCCCAGGGCGCCCGCCTGGGGGATGCGGTGCTGGCAGCCAATGCGGTGCTGATTACCTTTCTCTTGCTGCTCAGCAATCTGCTGGACGGCTTTGCCAATGCGGCGGAGGCGCTGGTGGGTGAAGCCCAGGGCCAACAGAATCCGCACGCGCTGAAGCGAGCCATTGCCGCCACCGGGCGCTGGACCGTGGCCTGTGCCGCTCTGGGCCTGCTGGCATTCGGTCTCGGAGGGGTGCCGCTGATCCACCTGCTGACCGACCTGCCGGGCATCCGCGACACCGCCACCACCTACCTGCCATGGATGCTGCTGTTGCCTCTCACCGCCAGCGCCGGTTTCTGGCTTGATGGCATCTTTGTCGGCGCCACCTGGGGGGCCGCCATGCGCAATACCATGCTGGCCGCCGTGGCACTCTTCTTCCTGCTCTGGGCGTTGACCCGGGGGTGGGACAATCACGGCCTGTGGCTGGCCATGAACGGTTTCATGGCAGGCCGGGGACTGCTGATGGGGCGGGTGCTGAAAAAACGCCTGACCGTCATCTCTGTCTGATCAGGCACAGGCTCGGGGTCTCAGCCGTGGCTGACGCCGTTTTTCGCTGACACGGGCGCAGCGGCCTGGTCCTTGTGGTTTTTCTGGGAATACATCTGGGAATCCGCCAGCTTCAGCAGGACATCGGCATCATCGTACTGGTGTGGACCGGTCTGGGTAACCCCCATGCTGATGGTCACATCCGGCTGCCGCTCCGCCAGCAGGGTCTTTACCCGTTGGCAGTAGGTACGCAAGGTTTCCTTTTCCGTGGCATTGGCCAGCACCACGCAGAACTCATCGCCCCCGAAGCGCACACAGGTATCCTCGCCCCGGGCCGTTTCCAGCAGGATACGCCCCAGCTCCTGGAGCACCTTGTCGCCCTGGGCGTGGCCTTTGTGGTCGTTGATCTCCTTGAAATTGTCCACGTCCACAAAGACCAGAGACACCGGTTCGTTACGGCGCTGGGCCGATTGCAGGGTGCGATACAGCTCTTCATGGAGGTAACGGCGGGAGGTCAGCCCGGTCAGCGCATCCGTGCGCAGCTCTCCGGTGCGCCTGGCCACCGTATCTTCCAGACTCCGGGCGTATTCCTCGGTGCGGTTACGGGCCGCCTCGATTTCCGCCAGCATGCTCTGGATATAGGTTTCGAACACCAGGGTCACATCGAAGTAGATCAGCTTGTCCAGGGCGCGGATCACCGCCGGCGTGACACCCTCTTCCTTGGCCTCACGATCAATGCAATCCAGCAGCAGGGAGCGCAGCAAATGCACGGCGGACAGATACAGCTTGGGCTCCACACCAATGCGCTTGTGCACCAGACCGATGCGCAGGCGGTTATTGATGTATTCCATGCCATACACCCCGGAGAACAGGTCGAGAATGTAACGGCGCTGGGCACACTGGAGCCGTTCCAGGGTATCCGCATCCCCGATCAGGTTGGCAATGTCCGGGTTGCTGGTCTGGATCCGATAGAAATCATCGACAATTTGATCGATGTGGGCACTGATCAGCGGCCGACAGTCCACCAGTACCTGCGTATCCTTGCCGGTAAAGTCCAGCAATCGTTTGCGGTATTCCACTTCCATCTCGGTGATGCGCATCTGCTCAAGCAGTGTTTTCATTGCACCTTGCATGACTCTTCCCCCCTGTCCCTGGCATGGGGAAAGCGAACGTGACGCGGTTCTGATGAGGCATAGAGACGTGTACAAGCCCGCTTCGGACTTCTCCCCTTACTAACCGATATTACGCCCGCCTGCCGGGCATACCCAGCAAAACTGGCAGTGCACGGATGTGCGGTCGCTGGGCGCCCCAGGCGGTAGGCAAGAAGTGGCAATCACGACGCGTTATGGCAGGGTGAGCAGGGCCCGGCGACACCAACACCAGCCGTCGTCGAGGCCTAGTAACAGACCTGAAACAGAAGCAGAA
>JAZAJX010000132.1:0-4557 GCA_036230225.1 Pseudomonadota bacterium
ATAAGGGGGCACGTCGGTGGCTCGAATGATGATGATCTTCACATCATCGCGAGTGGTATCGAAGATCAGCTTGCGTGAAGCATCCGGATCTTCCAGCAGTTCGATCCCCACCGCCTTCAGCAAGGGCAGGGTTTCCTTCAGGATGCGCCCCTTGGACAGGGCAATGGTCAACGGCTTGGTCATTACGACGGTTTTTCCCGATCAGCGCGGAACGCGGCGAATCACCGCGCCCAGCGATTGCAGTTTCTCTTCAATGCACTCGTAACCGCGATCAATGTGGTAGATGCGGTCCACGGTGGTATCCCCCTCTGCCGCCAGCGCCGCAATCACCAGGGAAGCGGAAGCGCGCAGGTCGGTGGCCATGACGGGTGCCCCGGTGAGCTGGTCCACACCGCGGCAGATGGCGGTATTACCCTGCACTTCAATGTCAGCGCCCATGCGGTTCATTTCCTGCACATGCATGAAACGGTTTTCAAACACCGTTTCCACGATGGTGCCGGTACCTTCGGCAATCAGGTTCAAGGCCATGAACTGGGCCTGCATGTCCGTGGGCATGGCCGGGTATGGCGCCGTGCGCAAGGAGACGGCCTTGGGCCGGCGCCCTTCCATATCCAGCTCGATCCAGTCCTCACCCGTGGTGATTTTCGCGCCGGCCTCTTCCAGCTTTTGCAGCACGGCATCAAGAATACCCGGCACCGTGTCCTTGGTTTTGATGCGTCCCCCGGTGATGGCAGCCGCAATCAGGTAGGTACCGGTTTCGATCCGATCGGCCACCACCTCGTGATGCCCGCCATGCAGGCTTTCCACCCCTTCAATGGTAATGGTATCGGTGCCGGCACCGCGTACCTTGCCCCCCAGGGGGTTGATGAAGTTGGCCAGGTCCACGACTTCCGGCTCCCGGGCAGCGTTTTCCAGGTAGGTGGTACCCTCCGCCAGCGCCGCCGCCATCATCAGGTTGTCCGTGCCGGTCACCGTCACCGTATCCATGACGATGCGGGCGCCCTTGAGCCGCCCCTCCACGGCAGCATGCACATAACCATTGGCCACTTCGATCGTGGCCCCCATGGCTTCCAGCCCCCGCAAGTGAATGTCCACCGGTCGCGAACCGATGGCACAGCCACCGGGCAGGGAAACCGTGGCCTTGCCGAAGTGGGCAACCATCGGACCCAGCACCAGAATGGACGCGCGCATGGTCTTCACCAGCTCGTAGGGCGCGGTGAGTTCCTTGATGGTGGTCGCGTTTACTTCCACATTCATGCGGTCGTCGATCACCACGTGTACACCCATGCGACCGAGCAATTCGATCAGGGTGGTAACATCCTGCAGGTGCGGCAGATTCCCGACGGTGACCGGCTCGTCCGCCAGCAGCGTGGCAGCCAGAATCGGCAGGGCCGCGTTCTTGGCGCCGGAAATACGGATCTCGCCGTCCAGACGCCGGCCGCCAGTGATGATCAATTTATCCATGAACTGTCTCTAGACTGTAGTCACAAGGCCAGCCAGAAGGCTCAGCCGATACCCATTTTCTGGGCTTTTTCCCATTCAGCCGGGGTGTAGGTAATGATTTGCACTGCGTGAATGGTGTTACTCTGGATCTGCGCATTGATGGTCGCGTACACCAGCTGCTGCTTCTTCACCGGCATCAGGCCTTCAAAGGCATTGGATACCACGCGAATCTGGAACCGGTCGCCACCGCCTTCCACTGCCACGTCGGCATCGTCGAAGCCGGCTTCAACCAGCGCTTTCACCTCTTCCGGATTCATGCTCGCTCCTCATCGGGCCGATCAGGGCCCAAACAGCACAGGAGCGGGCCAAAACCCGCTCCATCGTCAAAACCGCAATAATACGCGAGCCGGCGCCCCCGTGCCACGGCGGCACCGCCGGTCCTGTCAGCCTTTCTGGTCGTCGTCGCCCACACCGGTATCGATGTTGGCATCCGCAGACCAGTTGTCGATCACCTTGTCGATGTCGTTGTACTGCTGCATGCCCTGGGCAAACTGGCTCTTGAAGGTATCGCGAAGATCCAGACCATTGACGTAGACATTGATCACCCGCCACTGGCCATCACGCAGGAACAGGGTGTAATAAATCGGCACCGTTTTGCCGGAATTGGTCTTCACTTCCATGCGTACCCGGGCATAGTCTCCTTTGCGGTCACCCTCCTGCATGGGCAGGGTGGTGATCTTCTGGCCCTCGTACAGGGTGATACCGGAGGCATAGGTATTGATCAGGCTGTTCTTGAACACCTCCAGGAACCGGTACTTCTGCTCACGGCTGGAAGGACCGAAGTAATCGCCCATCACCATTCGGGTGATGCGCTTGAAGTCCACCAGGTCGCCCAGCTCCTCACGCACTAACTCCTTGGCCTTGTCAGGATCGGCCTTGAGTTGTTCCCGCTCGGCGTCAATGCGGGTGGTCATACGCTCGACGGCTTCCATCACCACCTGGCGCGGATCGCTTTCCGCCATCGCCAACGATGCCATGGCGGTCAGAACGGCCACCAGCCAAACCTGGATAATGCGCTGCAAATGCATAAGAAACTCCCTGTTGATGTCCGGCGGTTTTACGGTTTTCTCCCACCGATGTCCAGCCACACACTGAACTGTCTCTGTCGTATTGGAGTCACAGGAGCCATGCCGGTTCCGGAAACGCTGCCCATTTTGCAAAGCATTACGAAACCGGCAGCGCCAGCAAACATGCCGGGTCCCCGGAACTCCCTGGCATGACAGAGTCGCCTTAACACAATTCGGGTCAACGTAATCGGTTATGCAATGTATAATCGCTCCCGACCAGAGGAGAGAACAATGAGCCACGACCACATCGGCGTGGGCCAACGGGTACTGGACATCGAAGCCAGAGCCGTGGACGCCCTCAAGGACAGCCTGGATGACAGCTTCTCCGCCGCCTGCGATCTGATGCTGGGTGCCCGCGGGCGCGTCATCGTCACGGGGATGGGGAAAAGTGGGCATGTGGGTAGCAAGCTGGCCGCTACCCTGGCCAGCACCGGCACCCCGTCTTTCTTTGTCCATCCCGGTGAAGCCTCCCATGGGGATCTGGGCATGATCACCGCCGACGATGTGGTGCTTGCCCTGTCCAATTCCGGGGAAACCGCTGAGGTTCTGGCCATCCTGCCGGTCATCAAGCGCAAGGGCACCTCCCTGATCGGCATGACTGGCCGCCCGCAATCTGCCCTGGCCCAGCTGTCCGATGTTCACCTGACCGTGGCCGTCAGCGAAGAAGCCTGCCCGCACAATCTGGCTCCCACCTCCTCCACCACTGCCGCCCTGGCCATGGGGGACGCCCTGGCCATTGCCTTGCTGGAAGCCCGCGGCTTTACCGCAGAGGATTTTGCGCTCAGCCACCCCGGCGGCAGCCTGGGGCGACGCCTGCTGCTCAAGGTGGATGACATCATGCACGATGGCGACCGCCTGCCGGTCGTTGCCGCGGGCACCCTGCTGCGCGAGGCCTTGTTGGAAATGACGCAGAAAGGCCTGGGAATGACGGCCATCACCCATGATGACGGTCGTCTGGCGGGCATCTTTACCGACGGCGATCTGCGCCGAATGCTGGATCGGGAAATCGATATTCACAGTGCCACGATCAACGACGTCATGGTGACGGACCCGATTACCATCGAGCCGGGTCACTTGGCAGCCGAGGCGCTGCAAATCATGGAAACCCGCAAAATCAATGGCCTGGTGGTCTGCGACCGGGATCGCAAGCCGATCGGCGCTTTCAACATGCAGGACCTGCTGAGAGCAGGGGTGGTATAGATGATGCAGATTTCTGCCATAGACGCCCAGAATCTGCGCCTGATGGCCTTCGACGTGGACGGGGTAATGACCGACGGGCGCATCTATTTCAGCCCCGAAGGCGAAACCCTCAAGGTATTTAATACCCTCGATGGCCATGGTCTGAAAAAACTGGCCGCCAGTGGCGTCACCCTGGCCATCATTACCGGCCGCAACACACCGATGGTCGCCAGGCGGGCCGCAGACCTGGGCATTGCCCATGTCATTCAGGGTCGCGAGGACAAGGGCGTAGCCCTGGCCGATCTGGCAGCACAATTGGGCGTTGCCGCCAGCGAAACCGGCTATGCCGGTGACGACGAACCCGACGTGAGCGCTCTGCACTGGGCGCAATTGAGCTTTGCCCCCGCCAACGCCCACGACTGCGCCAAGAACGCCGCAGACCACATCAGCGAGCGCCGCGGCGGTGAAGGTGCGGTGCGGGAAATTTGTGACGCCATCCTGGCAAAGCGGAGCCCGGCATGAAGCGCCAGGGACTTCTCAGTGCCACCGGCATCCTGCTGCTGGGCCTGGTCGTTTTGATGACCTTGCATGAATGGGATGACACCCTGCCCGGCCAGGACGACGCCATTCTTACCGCGCCGGCCATTGTTGCCAAAGACATCACGGCGCGCGCCTTTAGTGAAGAAGACGGCCGCCTCCAGTACTATCTCACCGCGGTGGATCTGACCCAGTACGACCATACGCCACTGACAGAGATGCGACAGCCGGAACTGGAAATGGCCAATGACAAGGGCAGCTGGACCATCGT
>JAZAJX010000133.1:0-4153 GCA_036230225.1 Pseudomonadota bacterium
TCGCCTTAGCCACAAACCGTCAGCCTTGAGTGGCGGCGAGCGTCAACGGGTGGCGATTGCCCGCGCCCTGGTCACCGAGCCCGCGCTGGTGATGGCTGATGAACCGACCGGCAACCTGGATGAACGCACTGCGGCCCAGGTGCAGTCGTTGATGCTGGAGTTGAACGAGACGTTGGGTACGGCGTTCATGATCGTTACGCACGACCGCGAATTCGCCTCACGATGTCCGCAGCAATATGAGCTGCACGATGGGTTACTGCGGCGGCTCGACTGAGTCGTCGTCCCGCCGGTTTTCCTGTTCTGCCTGCAGACGTGCTTCACGGCGTTGCACCTTGGCGCGACGGTGAGCCCGCAAATTCCAGCTACGCACCACGGCCAGCCGCCAGGCAATCTTGACGGCCGCATAGGCCGCCCCGCCAAACACCAGTGCACACAGCACGGATCCCAGCCACAGCGGTACCAGTTGCTCCACGAACCAGGCAACAGTGATCCCTTCTCCACTATGCGGTGGCATGCCCAGCATCCAGGCACCGATCCGATAGGTGAAATAGAAGATCGGCACATAGGTCACCGGGTTGGAGATCCACACCAGGACAATGGAGAGTGGCAGATTGCAGTGAAAGCGGACTGCCAGCAGGGCCGCCAGGCCCATTTGCAGAGGGATGGGCAACAGGGCGGAAAAGACGCCGATAAAGGCGGCACCGGCCAGAGAGCGGCGGTTGATATGCCAGAGGTTGGGATCGGCGAGGACTTCACCCAGAAAACTCAATGCCTTGTGCTCGCGCAGGCGATCGGGTTTGGGGAGGTATTTGCGGAAGATCCGTTTTGGCATGAACTCGCGTCTGCAGACCGTAATCGGGAAACCAGGGTTCCCGTGAATGTGGTGTCGGTGTCAGCGTAACAGGGCGCTGCCCGACGGTGTTATGCATAGCGTATGGCGGTCATGGAATGGCGTCAGGTGCTTACCCGGCCAATGCCCGCGGCTGGCTATTATGCCCGGATCGGAAAAAAAGGCATACACCTTCCCGGGTCTTTATCAGGTTGGCGCGGTGACCGGCAAGGTGGAGTGAGGAACGCGCGCTTTTCCACGGGAGCAGGGATGCGATTGTGGTGGTTGTCGGCGGTTCTGGCAGCAGCATGCTGGATGGGGGTGTTGTGGCCATTGCTGTTACTGGTGCCGCTGGCAGGTTGGGGGTGGTGTCACGGCAGGCCCTGGTTGCTGGTTCTGCCGCTGTTTTGGTGTTACGGCTTGCTGCAATTGCATCAGGGGATTGCCGCCGTCCTTCCAGGCAGTCTGGAAGGCGAGACGCTCTCGCTTCAAGGGCAGGTGGTCGGACTGCCGGTGACTGCCAATGAGTTTCGTTTTGGTCGCTGGCGCGTGCGACAAACCCTGACCGTTGAGGTATGGGGGGCTGCACGCTGGCCGGGGCGTCATCGGATCCGCGTCAATGCGTATGGTTTGCCGGTTCGAGTCAGGGCCGGGCAGCATCTCGCCCTGACCGTTAAACTCAAGGCGCCTCGGGGAGTCTATAACGCCACGGGTATCGACATTGCGCGCCGGGATCTGGCCGCGGGGATTGCAGCGCGGGGAACCGTCAAATCCTGGACCATACGGGGAGGCGCCAGTGGGTTGGCTGTCTGGCGTGAACAGATATCGCAACGGGTTGCCGACCAGGTCTCCGCATCGCCGGCGGGTCGGGCCATCCTCCCCGCGCTGGTGGTCGGTGACCGCTCTGGTCTGTCCAGCACCCTCTGGCAACAGTTTCAGGCCACAGGGGGCGCGCACCTGCTGGCGATTTCCGGGTTGCACATTGCCATCGTGGCGGGTTGGTTCTGGTGGCTGGGACGCTGGCTGATCGGTCCGCTGGTGCAGCGTGTGCTCCCCCGTTTGCAACAGCTGACGTTGCAGCAACTGGCGTGGATGCCGGCGCTATTGGCAGCTTCGGGTTATGCGGCTCTGGCCGGTTTCAGCCTGCCCACGATACGCGCCGTTCTGATGCTGTCAGTGGTCGCGGTGGCGCGGTGCGCCAGGGTGCCGTTGCCCCTGTGGCAGAGCCTGGCCATGGCTCTGCTCCTGGTGTTGCTGGTGTTTCCCTTGTCTGCCTTGTCGGAAAGCCTGTGGCTGTCATTCGGTGCGGTGGCGGTAATCGCGGTATTGGTGACCAGCCATTCCGCCCGCTGGCTGATGATCCTGTTGCCTGCAGTAATGACCCTGGTGGGCGCCTTGCTGTTTCAGCAATGGTCAATGAGTGCACCACTGGCCAATCTGCTTCTGGTGCCACTTTATACCTGTCTGGTGGTGCCTCTGGCATTGCTGGGTACGCTGTTGCAACAACCCTGGTTGCTGGAGGGGGCGGCCACGGGCACGGAGCTGTCAGTGTGGTTGATGGCATCACTGGCAGAACTGACCGGGAACTGGCGCTTGGCGCTGCCTGGGCCCCGTAGCGGGTTTTTCGCCCTGTTGGCGTTGGTGCTGATGTTGTTGCCGGCGTTACCGTTTCCGCGGCGGCTGTTGCCGTTGTTGTTATTGCCGTGGTTGTTTCAGGGGCCCGAGACGCTTGAGGAAGGTGAATGGGAGCTGACTGCTTTTGATGTGGGGCAGGGGCTCGCGCTGACAGTCCGCACCCGGGAGCATTTGCTGGTATACGACACAGGGGCATCCTGGCCGGGCGGCAGTATGGCCCAGCGTATTATTGTGCCCTGGCTATCCCGCCAGGGGCTGACCCCGGATCGCATCATCATCAGTCACGGAGATAACGACCATGCTGGCGGTCTGGCCGATCTGGCCGGACGGGCACCGGTGTTCAGCGGTGAGTCCGGGCGAGTGTCAGGAAGCCGTCCTTGTCATGCCGGTCAGCAATGGCACTGGGATGGTGTGGCGTTTGCCATATTGTGGCCTCCGGAGGACACGGGGCGACCGCGTGGCAATGATGCCAGCTGTGTGCTGCAGGTTTCCGCCAACGGCCGGCGTCTGCTGGTGCCCGGTGATATTGGCAAACAGAGCGAATACCGCTTGCTGGGAGCGCTGGAGCCGGTGGACATGCTGGTGGTGCCACACCATGGCAGCAAGACCAGCAGCAGCGCCGCCTTGCTCCGCCAGGCGCGGCCCGCTTATGCCCTGGTCAGCGCCGGTTATCGGAATCGCTTTGGCCATCCTCACCCGCAGGTGCTGCAACGGCTGGGCGATGCCGACGTCACAGTTCTTCGTACCGACCGGGATGGCATGATTGTGTTTCGCTGGGGTGCCGCCGATAATGTGCCGCTTATAACAAAATGGCGCCAATTTCGTGAAAGACCCTGGCATCGGCCAGCGGCCTGGCGTTTCTGGTAATCACAATTAACCCGATGCGTTCCCGAGTGGGGCGCCGTGAGTGAGGGGAGAAGTTAAGGTGCAGGATCTTGTGCAGTCCGGGGGCTGGATGATGCTCCCGATCTTGATCTGTTCAGTGGTGGCTCTAGCCATTGTGGTGGAACGTTTCTGGACCTTGCGTCCAAGCAAGCTGGCACCGGCAGATACCGTGCCGCAGGTACAGACCCTGCTCAAGCGGGGTCTGCTCAATGACGCCAATCTGGTCAAGCTGCGTGACAGTTCACCGCTTGGCCGCATTCTGGCTACCGGTCTGGCCAATGCCCGCCACGGCCGCGACATCATGAAAGAAAGTATCCAGGAAAGTGCCACCATCGTTGTCCACGAGCTGGAAAAATTTCTCAGCACCCTGGGTTCCATTGCGGCCATCACGCCGTTGCTGGGCCTGCTGGGCACGGTAGTCGGCATGATCGATGTGTTTGCTGCCATCATGATGCATGGCACCGGTGACGCGGCCCAGCTGGCCGGCGGGATTTCCCAGGCGTTGCTGACCACGGCAGCCGGTCTGGTAGTGGCAATCCCGGCGATCTTCTTCCACCGTTTCTTTGTGCGCCGCGTGGAAGAGATCACCATGGAGCTGGAACAGAGCGCCGTGCATGTGGTGGACCTGGTCCACGGTGATCGTGAGGCGGAACCGGGGGGCAAGGCGTGAAGTTTCCCCGGCCCAGCCAGGAGGAAATCAGCGTTAATCTGACGCCCCTGATTGATGTGGTGTTTCTGTTGCTGATCTTCTTCATGGTCTCCACCACCTTTGATGACAAGACACAATTGTCGATTACCTTGCCC
>JAZAJX010000134.1:0-12897 GCA_036230225.1 Pseudomonadota bacterium
TGGTAAGAAGATGTGGTGGTTTTGTTTTTCAGGGTTGCTTTTACCTGAGCTGATGTGGTGGATCGGCTCGGCGATGTCCTTTTGCCGGCTGTCGCGGTCCGTGCGTTCCGGGTGTGCGTCGTTTCCCTGGCAGCGGCCCGGGCCGCTGCCGATGCCTTGCCAGAGGCAGGCAGTTTTGTTCTGGGTGCAGCGGGAGCTGCTTTTTTTGGCGTCGCCTTTTTGGCGGCGGATTGGCTGGCCTTCGCCGGTGCGGCGCTGGCAGCAGTGGAAGAGGCTTTGCGGTTGGCCGGTTTTACGGCCGGTTTGCTTGCGGCTTTCTTGGCCGGGGCCTTTTTGGCAACCGCTTTCTTTGCTGCGGGCTTGGCTGGCGCTTTCTTGGTGGCTGCTTTTGTTGCTGGTGCCGGTTTCTTGGCAACTGCCTTCTTCACGGCGGCTTTTTTCGCCGGTGCCTTTTTCGCTGCGGGTTTGGCTGTCACTTTTTTGGTGGCGGCTTTTTTGGCAGGAGCCTTCTTGGCAGCAGGTTTGGTGGCAACCTTTTTGGCGACCGCTTTCTTGGCGGGCGCTTTCTTTACCGCCGCCTTTTTTGCGGGTGCTTTTTTGGCTGCAGTGGAAGAGGTGGCTTTCTTGCTGCTGGAAGCAGACCCGGTGGTTTGTTTTTTAGCCGCCTTTTTCGGGGCTTTCTTCTTGCCGGTGGCCATTTTGATTAACTCCCTTAGCATCGTCTCGACTCTCTATCCTGAACCCACTATCCCTGGGGCCTGCTTGATATTACCAAGCACGGGGTTAATGTAATCTTTTGACCTTACCCCTTCCGGGTAAGGCTTGTCACCAGTTGGTGAAAATCTGGCCGATTATAGCCATGCCACCCCTATAGGAAAGAGGAATCTTGTGATAACGCTGTCGCACTTCGCCAAACAGATCCCGCCTTTTCACGTGATGGCGCTGCTGGAACGGGCCCAGCAACTCGCCGCCCAGGGCCACGATGTGATTCATCTGGAAGTGGGCGAGCCGGATTTTGAAACCCCCGCGCCGGTGCTGGAGGCCATTGCCGCTGCGACGCGGGAGAAGGGAACTGGCTACACGCCGGCAGGCGGTTTGCCCGCCTTGCGGCAGGCCATCGCCGAGGATTACCGGGAGCGTTTCGGGGCGGCGGTATCGCCGGACCAGGTGGTGGTTACACCCGGCGCATCCGGGGCGTTGCAGTTGGCCCTGGCGGCATTGATCAATCCCGGTGACGGTGTGCTGCTATGTGATCCTGGCTATCCCTGTAACCGACAGTTCGTGAACCTGGTGGGTGGCAAGCCCCAGCCGCTGGTGCTCAAGGCGGAAAATCATTTCGTCCTGACCGAACAGGCGTTACGAGCGGCCTGGCAGCCCGATACCCGTCTTGCCATGGTGGCCAGCCCGGACAACCCCACCGGAAACATGCTGTCGCTGGATACCTTGCAGGCCATGGCAGAGTGGGCCGTGGGTCAGGGCGGGCTGTTACTGGTAGATGAGATCTATCAGGGGCTGTGTTATCGCGGGCCGGCGCAATCGGTGCTGTCTCGTACCGATCAGGTGCTGGTGATCAACAGTTTCAGCAAATATTTCTGCATGACCGGTTGGCGGTTGGGTTGGCTGGTGGCGCCGGAGCCATTGGTGCCGGCCATTGAGCGGCTGGCACAGAACCTGTTTCTGGCGCCATCCACCCCGGCGCAATACGGCGCCCTGGCGGCGCTGCAGGAATCCACACTGACCATTCTGGAGCAGCGGCATCAGCTATTCGCCCGTCGTCGCCAGTGTTTGCTCAATGGGCTGGCCCATCTCAAGCTGCCGGTGATATCCAATGCGGATGGTGCCTTCTATGTGTATGTGGATGTGAGCGCCTGGACCGATGACAGCTTTGCCTTCTGTGCGGATCTGCTGGAGAAGGAAAACGTGGCGATGACCCCGGGGCTGGATTTTGGTGCGGGCCATGAGCATCACCGTTATGTGCGGCTGGCCTATACCTGCAGCGAGTCCCGCCTGATTGAGGCATTGCACCGGCTGGACCGTTACCTGGAGTCGCTGTGACGTTTGATCCTCCTCTGGAAAGGGTGACACTGCTGCGCCGCTACAAACGCTTTATGGCGGATGTGGTTCGTGCGGATGGCAGCGAAATCACCGTGCACTGTCCCAATACCGGGTCCATGAAGAACTGTGTACTGGGGGGGACGCCGCAACAGGCATGGATTTCTGATAGCGGCAATCCCAGGCGTAAATATCGCCATACCCTGGAAGCCTTGCAGGTCGCCCATGGTCATTGGGCCGGCGTGAATACGGCGCGTCCCAATCGCCTGGTAGAAGAGGCGATTCATGCCGGTATTATCCCCGAGCTGGACCCGGCCGATGGCGTGGAGCGGGAAGTGAAATATGCAGACAGCCGTTTTGATCTGGCCCTGGGCGCGCGCGGGGAGCCGCATGCCTTTGTGGAAGTAAAGAGCGTGACGCTGGGGCCGGGGCCGGAGGATCCGG
The DNA here is from genome assembly GCA_036230225.1 of Pseudomonadota bacterium. Lineage (GTDB taxonomy): Bacteria > Pseudomonadota > Gammaproteobacteria > Pseudomonadales > Alcanivoracaceae > Alcanivorax. The sequence continues at coordinate 2,497 of JAZAJX010000134.1, forward strand.
ATGATGGCGTGATCGCCTTTCCGGATTCGATCACTGAGCGGGGCCAGAAACATCTGATGACGCTAATGGACGTGGTGGCCACCGGCAAGCGGGCGGTGCTGTGCTTCTGTGTCCAGCACAGCGGCGCCACGGCGGCCCGCCCGGCGGATGAAATCGATGCCCGCTATGGGGCGCTGCTCCGTGAGGCGGTAGAAAAAGGGGTCGAGGTGATAGCGTGGAAGGTGGCGTTATCGCCAGGCGGTTTTCGGCTGGAAAAACCCTTGCCGATACAGTTGTAGGAGTGCCTTCCGAGAGACGAACCACGCGTTAGCCTGGGCAACGCCTGAGAGGTCAACAACGTCGTGTCTGTGAGCAGAGGGCGGCAGAGTGATCGGGCAGTACCTGTTTCGTCTTTTCTTCGCCTTGGCTCGGATTCGTCCCTCAAGAGGCACTCCTGCCGCCGCTGCTGCAGAAAAGGGGTATTTTTTACAGCGGGGTTTGCAAGCTGCGTAACTGTTGCTGCAGTAATTCCACCTGGTCCCGCCAGTAATTCATGGATTCAAACCACGGAAAGGCCGGCGGGAAGGCCGGATCATCCCAGCGTTTGGCCAACCAGGCGTCGTAACAGATGATGCGACGGGTACGTAGGGGTTCGATCAGTTGGCGCTGTGCCCACGGGAAGGGCAGGAAGGTCTCATAACCACTGGCCAATACCTGTAGCTGGTGTCGCTGTTCGTCGTCGTCGCCGGACAGCAGCATCCAGATATCCTGCATGGCCGGCGCCCGCAGGCTGTCATCCAGGTCCACGAAATGGGGGCCCTGTTGGTTTTCAGAGGAAGCCCGCCACAGAATATTCCCGGTGTGGCAGTCACCGTGTACGTTCAGCAACGGGACGTCCAGGTCGCTCAGGCGCTCTTCGATGGCGCTCAGCAACTGCTCGCACACGTCCCGATACTGGCTGCGGTAGTTGATGTCCACGACCTGGTCGACCAGATAGGTGCTGGCGGTCCGGATGTCGGTCACCGGGTCCAGGGTCGGGCGGTGTTGATAGGGGCGATCACTGCCGCAGGCATGCCAGCGAGCCAGGGTACGACCCAGTTGTTCCAGGTGGTTATCGTTATCCAGCTCCGGTGCATGGCCACCAGCACGACGGAAGACGGCGAAGGCAAAGTGCTCACAGTGAAACAGGGTCGTACCGTCTTTTTCCACGGGAGCGATGACCGGCAGGTCCCGCTCCACCAGAAACTGGCTGAACGCGTGTTCCTCGAGAATCTGTTCGTCGCTCCAGCGTTGCGGTCGGTAGAACTTGACGATCACCGGCGGGCCGTCTTCCTGGCCCACCTGATACACCCGGTTCTCGAAGCTGTTCAGTTGCAACAGGCGGCCGTCGCTGAGGAAGCCGGCGGCGTCCACCGCATCCAGCATGTAATCCGGGGTGAGATCGTCAAAGGGGTGGCTCATGCCGGTTGGGTGACCTCGCCCAGCCAGACTTCCTCGCCGCGCACTTCCAGGGGGACGGGAATCAGCGTGTCGCCGCTGCAGGGGCCGGACAGACAGTTGCCGGAATCAATCTCGAACAGGGCGCCGTGGTTGGCGCACATGAGGAACTGGTTGTCGCCATCCATGAACTGATCGGGCATGAAGTTCAGTTCAATGCCCAGGTGGGGGCACCAGTTGATAAAGGCCCGCACCAGGCCATCGTGTTTTACCACGATCACCGGTTGGCCATCCTTCTGGAATTCCCGAGCGCTGTCGTCCGGGATATCGGTCAGGTTGCAAACGTGTTCCATGAATCAGTTACCCAGAATGTCGTGACGGATTTGCCGATGGGTCTCGGCCTTCAGGCGAGGCCCGAATTCGGTGACCAGGCGGGCGGCCGCGGCGGAGGCCAGTTTGCCGGCGGCGGCAAAATCGTGGCCGTGGGTGATGGCGTACAGGAAGGCGCCGGCAAACATGTCGCCCGCCCCGTTGCTGTCGATGGCTTTCACCGGTAGCGGATCAATATTGTGGGTCTGCGTGCCATCCCAGACCATGGCCCCTTTGGCGCCCAGAGTGATGACGGCGGAGCGGCACAGGGACTTGAGTTTCTCCAGGGCCGCTTCCGCGCTGTCGGTATCGGTAAAGCTGGTGGCTTCTGCCTCGTTACAGAACAGCAGGTCCACGCCGTCGCCCAGCATCTCGGTGAGCCCGTCTTTGAAAAACTGGACCATGGCGGGGTCGGAGAAGGTCAATGAGGTCTTTACTCCGTGTTTTTCTGCCAGTTGGCGCAGTTTCACCGCGGCGGCCCGGGAGCTATCGCCACTGACCAGATAGCCTTCCAGGTAGACATAACGGCTGGCGGCGATGGCGGCTTCATCCAGCTCGGCTTCCGATACCTGGCTGGAAATTCCCAGAAAGGTATTCATGGTGCGTTCCGCATCCGGGGTCAGCATCACCAGGCACTTGCCGGAAATGCCGCTATCGCGGGGGCCGTTCATGTTGGTGTCCACGCCGGCGGCGGTCAGGTCGTTGACGAAGATGTCGCCAGTGGCATCGTCAGCCACTTTGCAGGCGTAATAGCCGCTGCCACCGAAGTAGCGGGTCGCTACCACTGTATTGCAGGCGGAACCGCCACTGGTCTGTTTGTGGGGTTCGGCTTCATTGGCCAGCGCGGCGATCAGCGCTTCCTGGCGGGCTTCATCCACCAGTGTCATCAGGCCCTTGTCGACTTCCATGCGTTCAAGAAAGGCGTCGCTGACCTCGATTTCCGTATCTACCAGGGCGTTGCCGAGGGCATAAACGTCATAGTGTTTCGTCATGGAAGCTCCGAGTTGTGATGCAAGGGTCGCTATTATGGGCGCCCCGGGTCTGGTTGCAAAATTTACTCAAATTCCCGTGAAGGGAACGGATATGGCCAGAGAGACTCATAAAACACTCACACTTTTCTCTATACTCCGGCCCATGGCGAAAAAAGCGAAAAAGTCCCCCGCGAAATCGCGGCGGCAACCCAATCGGAAGAAAAACGGCAGCGGCCAAGGGCGTCGCTGGGTCAGCTGGCCCTTTGTCGGCAAGGTGGCACTGGTGTGTCTGGTGCTGGGAGCAGCGGGTCTGGCGTATCTGGATGCGCTGGTCCGCGAGCGCTTCGATGCCCATGTCTGGCAGTTGCCGGCGCGGGTCTATGCGCGACCGGTGGAGCTCTATGAGGGCCGGGTGCTCTCCCGAGAGGACATGCTCAAACTGCTGGACCTGATGCGTTATCGGCGTGACTCCCGGGCGTCCACGCCGGGCAGCTATGCGGTCCAGGGTAACAGTCTGCTGCTGCATACCCGTGGCTTCAACGACAGTGATGGCGGTGAAAAGGCCGAGCGTATCCGGCTCAGCCTGTCTGGTGGACAGATTCGTTCCCTGGAGGCGGGAGGCGATCGTCTGGCGCGGCTGGAGCCATTACAGATCGGCAGTATCCACCCCCAACACGCGGAGGACCGGGTGCTGGTGCCGTTGGACAAGGTGCCGCCCTTGCTGGTGGACATGCTGATCGCCACGGAGGACCAGGCGTTCTATGACCACCATGGGGTCTCCCTGCGAGGGCTGGCGCGGGCCATGCTGGCCAATATCAAGGCCGGTCGACTGGTTCAGGGGGGCAGTACCCTCACCCAGCAACTGGTGAAAAATTTCTGGCTCACCTCCGAGCGGACCCTGTCGCGAAAGTTGCTGGAAATGCCCATGGCGGTGTTACTGGAACTCCATTACAGCAAGGAACAGATCCTTGAGGCCTACCTGAATGAAGTCTATCTGGGACAGGACGGCGCCCGTGCCATCCATGGTATGGGGCTGGGGGCCCAGTTCCTGTTCGGTCGGCCGCTGGAAGAACTGGAGCCTCACCACCTGGCGACCCTGGTGGCTCTGCTCAAGGGGCCGAGCTGGTATGACCCGCGTCGCCACCCGGCGCGTTCCCTGGACCGACGTAACACGGTATTGAAGGTGGCCTTGCAGGAGGGAGCGCTGTCGAAAGCGGATTACGACAAGTACAGCGGGCGTTCCCTGGAAGTGGTTCCCCGTGGTGCCTCGGCGCTCTACGCCTTCCCGGCCTTCATCGACCTGGTGCGCCGCCAGCTGGCCCGGGATTATCCGCCGGAAGTGCTCAGCGACGAAGGGCTACGGATTCATTCCACTCTCGATGTGTTGGCCCAGCTTGCCGCCGAGGGAGCGCTGCGCGACCATCTGGACCGCCGGGATCCCAACGCGGGCAAGAAGCTCAATGGGGCCGTGGTGGTGGTCGAGCCTGCCCAGGGCGATGTGCTGGCGCTGGTCAGCAATCGCAGTTCCCGGGAAGCCGGTTTCAATCGGGCGCTGGACGCGCAACGCCCCATCGGGTCCCTGGCCAAGCCAGCGGTGGTGCTGGCGGCCGTCAGCCAGCCTCGTCAATGGTCTCTGGCCACCCTGGTGGAGGACGGCCCCATTGAAGTGTCGCTGCCCAATGGCCAGACCTGGGCGCCACAGAATTTTGACAAGCAGTCCCACGGGGCCATGCCCGTGGTGGATGTGCTCACCTATTCCCGCAACCAGGGGACCGCACGATTGGGGCTGGATGTGGGTCTGGACAAGGTGGCCGGCACCATGAAGACCCTGGGAGTGACCCGCCATGTGCCCGAGTTCCCCAGTATTCTGCTGGGCAGCCTGGAGCTGACCCCGTTCGAAGTGGCCATGATGTACCAGCCTCTGGCCACGGGGGGCTTCAGCACCCGTTTGCGCTCCATCACCGATGTGCTGGACAAGGACGCCAAACCGCTGGCCCGTTACCCGGTGAGCACCGATGAAGTGCTGGACGCGGGGCCCGCCTTCCTGACCCAGTGGGCCATGCAGCAGGTGGTGGCCAAGGGCACGGGCCGTGCCGCCCGGTCGACCTTGCCAGCGGCCCTCAAGGTGGCCGGCAAGACCGGCACCAGCGATGACTTTCGTGATGCCTGGTTTGCCGGTTTTTCTGCCAACCATCTGGCGGTAGTCTGGGTGGGCCGTGATGATAACCGCAATGCCGGTGTCACCGGTTCCAGCGGGGCGCTACCGGTATGGGCGCAACTGATGGGCAAGCTGCCCCAGCGCAGCCTGTCACAGACGCCGCCCGCCGGTGTGGAATGGGTGTGGATGAATCCCGATGGTCGTCGTACCAGTGCCGAGGGCTGCGGGGACGCGCGCCGGTATCCCATGCTGGAAGCGTCGATTCCCCAGGAGAGTGACGGCTGTGGCTCGGTGAAAGAGGCGGGCAAGGGGATCAAAGGCTGGTTCAAGGGGCTGTTTAACTAGGGAGTGATTCTGAGCTCCCCTGAATGAATTTTTTACCACAGGAAGCAGGGCCATTGAGGCAGTGAGCGGTTAACACGTCGGCAGGCGCCGGCGGACCGGCTCAGGCCGGGGCGCTTCCAAGGATAGTAGGGATGTTGCGTATTCATAAACTGGTTCGACTGGTACTGATCAGTGCGGTGCTGGCGGGGTGTGCGGTGCGTCCGCCGGTGGAAGAACCGGCGGAACCGATGACCGCGAGCCAGGAACTGGAAGGTTCGCCGGCGTTGGGGTTGCTCAGTCGTGCGGAGCAGGCGCGCCAGGACGGGCGCACGGCGGCGGCGGAACGTTACCTGGAGCGGGCCCTTGGGATCGCCCCGGATTCCTCCTGGCTGTACAAGGAATTGGCCGGACTGCGGCTGTCAGAGGGAGACCCCCGTGGCGCAGAAGGCTTTGCCCTGAAAGCCCTGCGTCTGGCGCCGGATCACGATGCCTACCGGGCCGGCCTGTGGGAACTGGTGGCGACGGCACGGGATCGTCAGGGTGACAAATCCGGAGCCCGTCAGGCTCGCGACAACGCCAGGGAGCTGCGCAATCCCAAGGCGCGACCGGTATGACACCGGCGGTACAGGCCGCCAAAAAGGCGAAAGTGCTCTATGAGCTCCATCGCTACGATCCTGACCCCAAGGCAGAAAGCTACGGCCGTGAAGCGGCGGATGTGTTGGGGTTGGCGCCGGAAAAGGTATTCAAGACCCTGGTGGCATTGGTGGACGATCAGCCGGTGGTCGCCATGGTGCCGGTGGCCTGTCAGCTTGACCTGAAGTGTCTTGCCAGGGCCCATGGCGGCAAGAAAGCGCAGATGTGCCCGGCGGACAAGGCGCAACGCTTGACCGGGTACGTGCTGGGTGGCATCAGCCCGTTGGGCCAGAAAAAGCGCTTGCCGCTGTATCTCGACAGCCGTGCCGAATCCCTCGCCACCCTCTACATGAGCGCCGGCCGGCGCGGTCTGGAAATTGCCATGGCCCCGCAGGACCTGCTGGCGCTAACGGGTGGGGAGCTGGCGGCTCTGGCGCGCTAGACCTCTTTACCGGGCCCGCTAGGCGCGCCAGGAGAGACGCGCCTACACGGGGGGACGGTTACACCTTTGCGAATGCCTTGCGCGCCGCCGCGATGGTGGCGTCGATATCCGCATCGCTGTGCGCGGCGGAAACGAAGCCGGCTTCAAAGGCGCTGGGAGCCAGATACACGCCCTGATCCAGCATGGCGTGGAAGAAGCGATTGAAGCGATCGCTGTCGCAGGCCATCACTTCCGCAAAGCTGCTGATGCGGCTCTGGTCGGTGAAAAACAGCCCGAACATGGCACCCGCCTGCGCGGTGGTAAAGGCCACGCCCTCGGCATGAGCGGCTTCGGTCAGCCCGTCCAGCAGGCGAGTGGTTTTTGTGGCCAGGGCGTCATGGAAGCCGGGTTCGCTGATCTGGTTCAGGGTGGCCAGTCCGGCCGCCATGGCCACGGGATTGCCGGAGAGGGTACCAGCCTGATAGACCGGGCCCAGCGGTGCGAGATGCTCCATGATGGCTTTCTTGCCACCAAAGGCGCCCACCGGCATGCCGCCACCGATAATCTTGCCCAGGGTGGTCATGTCCGGGGTGACATCATAAAGCGCCTGGGCGCCGCCCAGAGCGACCCGGAAACCGGTCATGACTTCATCAAAGATCAGTACCGCGCCCTGTTCGTCGCAGTGTTTACGCAGGGCCTGCAGGAAGGTCCGGGTGGGCGGCACGCAGTTCATGTTGCCGGCCACAGGCTCAACGATGACTGCGGCGATATCCTGGCCGTGTTCCGCAAAGGCCGCTTCCACGCTGGCCGCGTCGTTATAATCAAGCACCAGGGTGTCGCCGGTGACGGCCGCCGGTACGCCCGGGGAGCCGGGGATGCCCATGGCACCGGAGCCTGCCTTGACCAGCAGGCTGTCCACATGGCCGTGGTAGCAGCCCTCGAACTTGATGATCTTGTCACGGCCGGTGTAACCCCGGGCCAGGCGGATGGCGCTCATGGTGGCTTCGGTGCCAGAGTTGACCATGCGCACCATGTCCATGGACGGCACCAGTTCGCAGACCTTGTCGGCCATGGCGACTTCCGTGGCGGTGGGGGCGCCAAAGCTCAACCCTTCCTGCACGGCGGCCTGGACCGCTGCGATCACCTGCGGGTGGTTGTGGCCGAGGATCATCGGGCCCCAGGAGCCCACGTAATCGATATACCGGTTTTCGTCCTCGTCATAGAGATAGGCGCCACTGGCGGAGTGGAAAAACACCGGGGTGCCGCCCACGCTTTTGAACGCGCGCACCGGGGAGTTGACCCCGCCCGGAATGTGTTTCTGGGCCTGACGGAAAAGCTGTTCGGAGTGCTTGCGGCTCATGGGTTGTCCTCTTTCTCTGCTGTTGGCGATGATGACATCGCGGGCCGCGAGAGCGGCCGGTGTGCGCGGTGGCGTACACGGGAAATTACGGTTGATGGTGTCGCGGGGGCATGAAGGCCCCGTGACACGGGCGGCAATCATGCCGCCACGGAAAAGTGGCGGCATTATGAGGGGTGAGTGGCGGCTTGGCCAGAGAAGGGCTCGTCGGGTCAGTGGACCGGGGTCAGGTGGTCGATCCAGTATTCCTGTTCGTCATCGGCCATGCGTGGGTCAAAATCCAGCTGAATATGAACGGGATAACCCAGCTGTGGGTGATACTCCACGTCCACCTGATGCCAGCCGTTGCGCTGCTTTTCCTCAATCAGGGCAAACCAGGCTTCTATGGTCCGCACCAGCGGTGTCAGGGCGCCGGTCGGGTCGGGCGTTTCCAGTCGGGCATGGTTTCCGCTGACCTGAACGGAGGCAGGTTGCAGGGCCGGGGCGCCGCAATAGCACTGCTGACGAGCCTGATAGCGGTACTGTGTCAGCCCCTGTTCGACCCAGCGCTGCTGGGCCCCGGCGAGCGGTGTGGCCGAGGGAGCCGCCTGACAGGCGACTAACAGGGTGGCCAGTAGCAGGGGGGCAGGAAGGGCCCGGATCAGCATGGTGAGGCTCCTCGACGACGGCGCAGGCCGAGTATCCCCAGCAGTGCCACAAGGATGCTGACGCTGCCCCCGGCGTTGCCAAAGTCCCCGGGGAGGCTGTCGTCGCTGGTGTCATCCCCGGTGGGGGTTTGTTCATTGTCCAGGGACACGGTCAGTGCCGCTGTGGGGGTGGATGTGCCGGCACTGTTGAGGCTGCGGATACGGTAACGGTAGCTGCTGCCCGGGGTGACGTGGTTATCGGTATAGCGTGTGACGTCGGCATTCAATTCGGCGACGGCTTGCCAGGATAGCCAGGTTTCGCCATCGCGTTCCTGGCGCTCAATACGGAAGCCGAATTCGTTGTCGGCATTATCGGTCCAAAGCAAGACCACAGAACGGTTCTGAGGCTGTGCCTGAAAGTCGGTGGGCGCTGCCGGCGGTAGCAAGATAACCACTTCCTCCGAGACGGAGGCGGAAGACTCGCCCGCCGGGTTGATGGCGATCAACCGGTAACGGTAGCTTCCTTCGTTCAGGCCTTCATCCGTATAACGGTTCGCGGCCGCGGCGAGAGTGGCAACGGGCTGCCAGGCACCTCCCAGGCGTTGGCGTTCCAGCCTCAGGGCGCTGACATAGGGGCTGTTATTGGCATCCCAGCGAAGCTGCACCGTGCTGTGATTGCTCTGGGCTTGCAGCCCGGTTGGCGGCGATGGGGGCTGCAGCACAAGCACCTGGGCAGTATTGGACGGGGGGGATTCGCCCAGGGTGTTCACGGCGATGACCCGGTAGCTGTGCTGGCTGCCATATTGTGTTGCCTGGTCGGTATAGCTGCTGGCATTGGCGGCCATGCTGGCCAGCGGTTGCCAGGGGCCACTGTCGAGCTGACGTTCAATGCGGATTTGATCGGCGTTATCGGCCTGGTTGTTCCAGCTTAGAGAGACCTGGGTGGCATCCAGCTGGGCGTTGAGACTGGTTGGGGCGGTGGGCAGTACATCGACCAGGAGGCTCGCCTCATTGGACGTGCCAGAACTCCCAATGGCATTGCGCGCCAGGACCCGGTAGCTATGGGTATTACCGAGCTGGGTGGCGTTGTCGGAGTGGCTGACGGCGCCCCCCTCTAGAGTGGCGATGTCGTTCCAGCCGCCGCTGCCGATCTGACGCTGGACGATGAGGTTGTCTGCGTTGCTGGCGTTGTTGGTCCAGGCCAGGTTGACGCTGGTGCCGTCCAGCTGGGCGGTCAGGTTGCTAGGCGCTGCAGGGACATCATCGACCAGCAGGGTGGCCTGATTGGAGGCGGCGGAGTCGCCAATGCTGTTGCGGCCGATGACCTGGTAGCCATGGTGACTGCCGACCTGGGTAGCGGTGTCCACGTAGGTGGCTGCGTCGCCGGCCAGGGTGGCGATGTCGGCCCAGGTGCCGCCGTCGATCTGCCGCTGGACGATGAGGCTGTCAGCGTTACTGGCGTTGTTGGTCCAGGCCAGGTTGACGCTGGTGCCATCCAGTTGAGCGGTCAGGTTGGTGGGGGCGGCCGGCACAGTATCCACCAGCAGGCTGGCCTGATTGGAGGCAGCAGAATCCCCGATGCTGTTGCGAGCGATGACCTGGTAGGCATGGTGACTGCCGACCAGGGTAGCGGTGTCTACGTAGGTGGCTGCGTCAGCGGCCAGGGTGGCGATGTCGGCCCAGGAGCCGCCATCGATCTGACGCTGGACGATGAGGCTGTCCGCGTTACTGGCGTTGTTGGTCCAGGCCAGGTTGACGTAGGTGCCGTCCAGCTGGGCAGTCAGGTTGCTGGGCGCAGCCGGTAGCTCGCTGACAAGGACCGAGGCACTGTTGGAGGGGGCAGAGTCGCCCTGATTATTGCGGCTGATCACACGGTACTGGTGCTCGCGTCCGGGTTGCAGACTGGCGTCGGTATGACTGCTCACATTGCCCAGCGTGGCCAGGGTTTGCCAGCCGTCGTTATCCAACTGACGTTCGACAATGACGGTATGGGTGTTATCGCTGTCATGGTCCCAGTTGAGTTGGATTTCATTGCCGTTCTGTAACGCTGTCAGGTTACTGGGGGTGGCGGGCAGCGTCTGATAGACAACCTGGGCGATGTTGCTGGAGGCAGAAATCAGCGTTTC
>JAZAJX010000135.1:0-4529 GCA_036230225.1 Pseudomonadota bacterium
AGATCGGTATTGCCCAGCAGGTCGGTGTTAACGGAGGCGGCAGTGCCATCGTTCACGCCATCCTTGTAGGCGCTGACCACTTCGAAACCGTCCATACAGGCCTGCATGGCACAGATCGGGTCGGCTTCGGTAACGCGCACGATCATGCCTTCCTGACGCAGAGACTGGGCAGAGCCCTTGCCCACATCGCCGTAACCGACGACCAGGGCCTTCTTGCCGGACAGCAGGTGGTCGGTGCCGCGCTTGATGGCGTCGTTAAGGGAGTGACGACAGCCGTACTTGTTGTCGTTCTTGCTCTTGGTGACGGAATCATTCACGTTCACCGCCGGCACTTTCAGGGTGCCTTTCTTGAGCATTTCGTACAGACGGTGCACACCGGTGGTGGTTTCTTCGGTGATGCCGTGGATGCTGTCCAGCATCTGCGGGTAAGTCTCGTGGATGTAGCCGGTCAGGTCGCCACCATCATCCAGGATCATGTTGGCTTCCCACAGTTCGCCGTTACCGTCGCGACAGGTCTGCTCGATACACCACATGTACTCTTCTTCGGTTTCGCCTTTCCAGGCAAAGACCGGAGTGCCGGCAGCAGCGATGGCGGCAGCGGCGTGATCCTGGGTGGAGAAGATGTTGCAGGAGGACCAGCGCACTTCCGCGCCCAGTGCTTGCAGGGTCTCGATCAGTACAGCGGTCTGGATGGTCATGTGGATACAGCCGATGATGCGAGCGCCTTTCAGCGGCTGCTCGGCACGGTACTTTTCGCGGATGGCGATCAGTGCCGGCATTTCGGTTTCAGCGATATCGATTTCGGAGCGGCCATAGGCGGCCAGGGAAATGTCAGCGACTTTATAGTCGGTAAAGGTGTCCGCTTTCGCGTTCATGAGAGTCTCCATTCGTTTATGACGAATGGGCGCCGTTCTATCGTGTGAACTCACCTGGCGAGCCTCGCGGTCCAGCCGCTGCAGCGCCCCTCGCGGGGTGAGTCAAAATTGTGTTGCAGGAGTGGCGCGTGAGCCGTGAAAGCCTCTCGGCAATTTGCAGCTACGCGCCACTCCTGCGGCAGGTTTTACAGTGCCTTGGCCAGTGCCTCGGCTTTGTCGGTTTTTTCCCAGCTGAAGCCTTCGCGGCCGAAGTGGCCGTAGCTGGCGGTGGGGCGATAGATCGGCTTGCGCAGGTCAAGCATCTCGATGATGCCGCGCGGACGCAGGTCGAAGTGTTCGCGTACCAGTGTCACGATGGCCTCGTCGCTGAGCTTGCCTGTGCCAAAGGTGTTGATGGAGATAGAGGTGGGCTCGGCCACACCGATGGCGTAGCTCACCTGAATCTCACACTTGCTGGCCAGGCCAGCAGCAACAATGTTCTTGGCGACATAGCGACCGGCGTAAGCCGCGCTGCGGTCCACTTTGGACGGATCTTTGCCGGAGAACGCGCCACCACCGTGACGGGCCATGCCGCCATAGGTGTCCACAATGATCTTGCGGCCAGTGAGGCCACAGTCGCCCATGGGGCCGCCGATCACGAAGATACCGGTGGGGTTGACGTGGTACAGGGTGTCCTTGTGCAGCCACTCTTCCGGCAATACCGGTTTGATGATTTCTTCCATCACGGCTTCGCGCAGCTCGGCCAGCTTGATCTCCGGCGCGTGCTGGGTGGACAGCACCACGGCCTCCACGGCCACCGGCTTGCCGTTGTCATAGCGCAGGGTGACCTGGCTCTTGGCGTCCGGACGCAGCCACGGCAGGGTGCCGTTCTTGCGCAGTTCTGCCTGACGCTCCACCAGACGGTGAGAGAAATACACCGGTGCCGGCATCAGGGTGTCGGTTTCGTTGGTGGCAAAGCCGAACATCAGGCCCTGATCGCCTGCGCCCAGATCCTTGTCTTCTGCTTCGTCCACGCCGATGGCGATATCGGCAGACTGCTTGCCAATGCCGTTCAGTACTGCACAGCTGGCACCGTCGAAGCCTTTTTCGGAACTGTCGTAACCGATGTCCAGGATCACCTGGCGAACGATGTCTTCCAGTTCCACATAGGTATTGGTACGTACTTCACCGGCGACAACGGCCATGCCGGTTTTCACCAGGGTTTCAACGGCAACGCGTGCCTGGGGGTCATCCTTGATGATGGCATCCAGAATGGCGTCCGAGATCTGGTCAGCCATTTTATCGGGATGGCCTTCGGACACGGACTCGGAGGTAAAGATGGAATATTCACTCATTGCTGGAGTGCTCCTTGGTTGCTGGTCTGACGTCGGACGTCAGAAGTCTTACGCTAAAAAACAGAGCGGGTTGGATTTCGTCCCCTGACTTTCTATGTCAGATGTCCGACCCCTCTCCAAGTAATAACACCTGGAACAATCTTCGTGCCCTAATCAAGGCGCTTGAATGTTCTCACTTGCACCTGAAACCCATTTCGCAGTGCCAGGAACTGACTTTCCTGTAAGGCCAGGCCTGCGCGGCCGGCCCAGTCCACCAGATCGGCTTCCTCGAAGCCGAGCCAGAAATCGCCACAGGCTTCGTGGGCCCAGTGCTGATCGTGATGACACAAGTCGGTGATCAGCAGGGTGCCGCCATCATTCAGCTGCCGTGAGGCGGCGCGAATGGCACTGGCCGGGGCAGGCAGGTGGTGCAGTACCATGTTCAGCACCACGGCATCCACTGTGGGCAGGGTGCGGGCGCTATCGGGCCAGTCACCCAGTATCAGTTGCACATTTGACCGTTTGGCGACGGTCTTGCGGGCACGTTCGAGCATGGCGTGGGCATTGTCCAGCCCCGTTACCTGTTCAAAGTGCCCGGCCAGTTCGCACAGAAAGCGGCCGTCACCGGGGCCGATCTCCAGAGCGCGTTTGCCCTCGGGGCAGGCGCGCAACAGCAGCTCGCAGGCCTGCTCGGCGTATTGCTCGTAATCGGCAATCAGCTCTTGCTGGGCGTCATGCTGCTCCGCATGGCGGGCAAAAAACGCCCGGCTCTGCTCGGCCCGTTGCTGCTGGACCTGCTCCAGACGCGCAGCCACGGCGTCGTCCAGAGCCCCATCATCCAGTTCGTCCAGCAAGGCGCTGTGAATGGCGCCTTCTACGTTCTCCGCCTGGGGCAGGCGGCGGCGGTAGAAAATGGAGTTACCTTCCCGCCGCTTTTCGACCAGGCCGCCTCTGGCCAACACTTTCAGGTGATGGCTCATGCCGGATTGTTTCATGGCCATGATGTCGCACAGCTCCAGAACGCCGAAACTGCTCTGGCCCAGCACCTGCAAAACCTGCAGACGCAACGGATCACCAGCGGCCTTGAGAAAGCCCGCCAGATGATCGGTGATGTCCGGCAGTGCCGGAGGGGTGGCGGCCAATGCAGTCATGGAGCGGAGTCTACGGCATTTCATATCTAAATCAAAATAAATTGATATAGGTTTGTGTGCCGGATCGAGGTGCCGGTCTGGTCTCTGGTCCACGGGGCTGCTCGCCTTCATCACATTTGCCCGTAACCCGCCCTTGAGGGACAATAGCGCCCCTTTTCAGCCACCAGTCAGTTTGGAGCCCTGCATGTCCAGTGCCCCCGCCAGCCGTGATCTCGCCAATGCCATCCGTGCCCTGAGCATGGATGCGGTTCAAAAAGCCAACTCCGGCCACCCCGGCGCCCCCATGGGGATGGCCGATATCGCCGAGGTGTTATGGCGCGGTTTCCTGAAGCACAACCCGCAGGACCCGACCTGGGCCGATCGTGACCGCTTTGTGCTGTCCAATGGCCACGGCTCCATGCTGCTGTATTCCCTGCTGCACCTGTCCGGTTACGGGGTCAGCATCGAGGACATCAAGAACTTTCGTCAGTTGGGCAGCCCCACTGCCGGTCACCCGGAATACGGCGATGCCCCAGGTATCGAGACCACCACTGGTCCGCTGGGGCAGGGCATTGCCAACGCCGTGGGCATGGCGCTGGCCGAGAAGATGCTGGCCGGTCAGTTCAATCGTGACGGCCACACCATCGTGGATCACAACACCTACTGCTTCCTGGGTGACGGCTGCATGATGGAAGGCATTTCCCATGAGGCCTGCTCCCTGGCGGGCACCCTGGGGCTGGGCAAGCTGATTGCCTTCTACGACGACAATGGCATCTCCATCGACGGTGAAGTGGAAGGCTGGTTCACCGACGATACCGTGGAGCGTTTCCGTGCCTATGGCTGGCAGGTGATCCCCAATGTGGATGGCCACAATGCTGAAGAGGTGAAGGTCGCCATCGAGAATGCCCGCGCCAACACCGACCAGCCGACCCTGATCTGCTGCAAGACCATCATTGGTTTTGGTAGCCCCAACAAGCAAGGTAAGGAAGAGTCTCACGGTGCCGCGCTGGGTGACGACGAAATCGCACTGACCCGCAAGGAGCTGGGCTGGCAGCACGGGCCGTTCGAGATTCCTGCAGACATCAAGCAGGCCTGGGATGCCAGCGATACCGGTGCGGCAGCGCAAGGCGAGTGGCAGCAGCGCTTCGAGGCGTATAAAGCCGCATATCCAGAGCTGGCCGCTGAATTCCTGCGCCGTCAGGCGGGCGAAC
>JAZAJX010000136.1:0-9374 GCA_036230225.1 Pseudomonadota bacterium
CGACGATCTCGAATTCCATCTTCATGGCTTCCACGATCACCACCGGGTCGCCCTCGTTGACCTGGGCGCCTTCTTCCACCAGCAGCTTCCAGACGTTGCCGCTGATTTCCGCGCTGATCAGGTGACCGTCCACCTCGCCGATGTCGGTCTTGCTGCCCATCAGGGCCGATTCCACCGCGGCATCCTCGTCCTGCCAGCGGGCCACTTCCTCGCGGAAGGCAATGTCGCGACGGGCGTTGAACGCGGAGATTTCCTGTTCGTTGTCTTTCAGGAACTGGCGATGCTCGGCCAGGCTGAACGGCTCCTCGGTGATAGCCACCTCCAGGTGGCCGTGGCGGAAGGCGTCACGCATTTCCGTCAGCGTTTCTTCGCTCACCGGGTAGTAGCGCACCTGGTCGAAGAACTTGAGCAACCAGGGTTCGCCTTCCTTGAACTGCTTGTTCTTCAGGTGCTTGTTCCAGATCGGCAAAGTGCGGCCGACCAGTTGGTAGCCGCCCGGGGAATCCATGCCATAGATGCACATGTAGACGCCGCCGATCCCCACGGTGCCTTCGGCGGTGTAGGTGCGGGCCGGGTTGTACTTGGAGGTCATCAGGCGATGGCGTGGATCAATGGGCACGGCGCAGGGCGCGCCAAGATACACATCCCCAAGACCCAGTACCAGATAGCTGGCGCTGAAGAGGGTGTCGCGCACCTGGTCGATGGAATCCAGGCCGTTGATGCGACGAATGAACTCCACGTTGTTGGGCAACCAGGGGGCATCGCTGCGAATGGTTTCCTGATAACGGGTCACTGCATCCAGGGTGGCGCTGTCCTCGAAGGCCATGGGCAGGTGCAGCACCCGGGAGGTGACGACCATGTCGTCCACACTGCCGATGGCGGTTTCCCGGTCCAGCAGCGTGGCGACCAGCGTGGCCTGATCAATGCGACGGGAATCGTAATGAACCTGCAGGCTGCGAACCCCCGGGGACAGTTCCAGAATGCCGTCCACCGGGTTGGCCTTGAGGTTTTCCATCAGCGCATGGACACGCATGCGCAGGGCCAGATCCAGTACGTTGTCGCCGTACTCGATCAGGATGTATTTGTCGCCGGCCTGACGGTAGACGATGCGTGGCACATCACCGTCTGCCTCTTTTTCCGCCAGCATGGTGGCGGAGGTAAAGTTGTCTGCCGGATTGACGACGGGGCTTATCACAGGAATACGGCCCAGATTTTCAATGGACGCATCCTGGGCTTCCTCCATGGCTTTGGCTTCGGCAAAGCTGATCGGTGAGAAGCGGATGCTGTCACCGGGCTTCAACTGGCCCACCTTCCACAGCTCGGATTTGGCAATGGTCACCGGGCAGACAAAACCGCCCAGGCTGGGGCCGTCCTTGGTGAGGATCACCGGGAAGTCGCCGGTGAAGTTGATGGAGCCGATGGCGTATTCGTTGTCGTGCACGTTGGACGGGTGCAGGCCGGCCTCGCCCCCGTCGGTGCGGGTCCAGCTCGGCTTGGGACCCACCAGGCGAATGCCCAGCCGGTTGGAGTTGTAGTGCACCTGCCAGTCGGCCTGGAAAAAGGCGTCGATGGCGTCCTCGGTGAAGAAATCCGGTGCACCATGGGGGCCGTACAGAACCTTGATGTCCCATTGCTGCGGGTACTCGGGAATCAGGTTTTCTTCCACCGGGTGCGGCTCGGCCACCGGCGCCGGGGTGGGGCAGCCGGCCAGTTGTGGCTGGCAAAGGGACAGCACATCGCCCTTGCGCAAGGTGCGTCCCCCGTGGCCACCGAACTGGCCCAGCACGAAGGTGGATTTGCTGCCCAGATAATCGGGCACGTCGATACCGTTGCGCACGGCGATATAGGTACGGCAGCCGCTGCTCACCTTGCCGGTGGTCAGGGTCTGGCCGGCCTTGACGGTAACGGGCGCCCAGAAGGGCACCGGCTGGCCGTCAAGCGCCGCCTCGCAGGCGGCGCCGGTGAGTGCCACCACGGCGTCGCAATGAAACTTCAGACCGGGGCCTACCAGCGTGGCTTCCAGGCCGGCGGCGCTGTCGTGGTTGCCGACAATGCGGTTGGCCAGGCGGAAGGCGAAATCATCCATGGGGCCGGAGGGCGGCACGCCGATATCCCAGTAGCCGGCCCGGCCGGGGTAATCCTGCACCGTGGTGTAGGTGCCCGGCTCCACGATCTCGAAGGCCATGGGCGTGTAGTCGAACGTTTCCAGATAACGGGTGGACACCTTGCCGGCAATCACGTTGTCGTCGCGCAGGATCTGGCGCAGGTAATCCAGGTTGGTGGCAATGCCGGACAGGCGGGTTTCCGCGAGAGCCGTCTGCATCTTTTCCAGCGCGTCCGCGCGGTCGCTGCCGTGCACGATCACCTTGGCAATCATGGGGTCATAGTGGGGGCTGACCACGGTGCCGGTGTCCACCCAGCCGTCCAGGCGAATGTTGTCCGGAAAGGACACTTCGGTGAGTTCGCCGGGGCTGGGCTGAAAATCTTTCAACGCATCTTCGGCGTAGATGCGCACTTCCATGGCGGCACCCTGGCTGGTGTAGGACGCGTCCAGCGGCGGGCGCTCGCCGCCGGCCAGTTGCAGCATCCACTGCACCAGGTCCACGCCGAACACGGATTCGGTAACACCGTGTTCCACCTGCAGGCGGGTATTGACCTCCAGGAAATAGAATTCGTCGCGCTCGTCATCGTAGATATATTCCACGGTGCCAGCGGAGCGGTACTTCACTGACTGGCCCAGGCGCACGGCGCTGGCGTGGAGTTGTTCCCGGGTGGCCTGGGGCAGGTTGGGTGCGGGGGTTTCTTCCACCACTTTCTGGTTACGGCGTTGCAGGGAACATTCCCGTTCGCCGAGGGCGAGGACGGTGCCTTCGCCGTCCCCGAAGATCTGTACTTCCACGTGACGGGCGCGGGCCACAAAGCGTTCGATAAAGACGCCGCTGTCGGAGAAGAAACTTTCGCCCAGCCGTTTCACCGATTCGAAGGCCGCGACCAGTTCGGCTTCGTTGTTGCAACGAGACAGGCCGATGCCGCCACCGCCAGCGGTGCTTTTCAGCATCACCGGGTAGCCGATGTCGCTGGCGGCCTGTTTGGCTTCGTCCAGGCTTTGCAGCAGGTCGGTGCCGGGGGCGAGGGGTACGCCGGCTTTCTCGGCGATGGCCCGGGCCTCGTGCTTGAGGCCAAATTCGCGCAGTTGCTTCGGCGTGGGGCCCACAAAGGCAATGCCGTTGGCATCACAGGCTTCGGCAAACTCGGCATTTTCCGAGAGGAAGCCGTAGCCGGGAATAATGGCGTCCGCCCCGGTGTCTTTCGCCGCCTGCAAAATTCGATCGGTTTTCAGGTAGCTTTCCGCGGCAGTCTGACCGCCCAGGGCCACGGCCTCGTCAGCCACGCTGACATGCTGGCTGTTGCGGTCCGCATCGGAATACACGGCCACCGAGGCAATGCCCATCTGCTTCAGGGTGCGGCAGATACGTACGGCGATTTCGCCCCGGTTGGCGATCAGCACTTTCTTCAACATCAGAGGGCTCCCTCTTTTTTCAATTGCGCGATGTAATGTCTCCAACCACCCAGCTCGGTAATGTCGGTGGCGTCGTCGATGGCCCAGGGCTCACAGATGAAGCCCTTCACCCAGCGACCATCCACGGTCTCCAGGCTGCCGATACCCAGCGGCGCGGGGATCAGGCAAACAAAGCTGCCGAAGTGTTCGATGGGCATCTGCCACAGCTCGATGGGAATGCTGTCGCCACCGTCTTTGTCGTTGCGGATCAGTCCGGGCTTGGGCGGTACCGTGTTGGCCAGGGCGTAGAGCCGGTAGCAGGGGGCGGTATGGGTGGCTTCCAGCAGGACGGCGTCGCGCTCGGTGAGCTGGCTGTTGAGCGGCATGCCGGTGAGGTGGGCGCCGACCACGGCCACGGTGATGGTGTTGTCGTTGTCAGCGGTGGCCGCGGCCTTTTCCGGTGCCGGCAGCGTCTGGCCGGTGGCGCCGGCCTGCCAGGGCTGGTGCTGTTGCCAGCGCTGGCCGAACTCGGCCAGGGCGTGGTCCTGCCAGGCCGGGGCGATCAGGGTGAATCCGCCGGGCAGGCCGTCGTCGCGGAAGCCGCCGGGCAGGGCCAGGGCGCACAGGTCCAGCAGGTTGACGAAGTTGGTCCAGGTGCCGAGCTGGCTGTTCAGGGTAATGGGATCGTTGCGGACCGCGTCGCGGGTGTAGATGCCCGGCGTGGTGGGCAGCAGCAGGGTGTCCACGTCGGCCAGCAGGGCCTCGGACTGACGCTTGAGTTCGGCCAGCCGGTATTGGGCGCGGAAACTGTCGGCGGCGCTGAGCGTGGCAGCCGGTTCCAGAATGTCACGAATCACCGGCAGTACCGCGTCGGGTTTGTCCTGCAGCAGGGACTCGGTAACGGTAAAACGCTCGGCCACCCAGGGGCCCTGGTAGAGCAGGGCGGCGGCGTCCTGCAGCACCATGGTGTCCACGGTAACCAGATCGGCAATGGCCTTGAGGCTGTCCAGTTGCTGTTCCCAGAGCGCCTTCGCCCGGGTATCACCGAACCAGGGCAGGTCCTTGGGAATGCCCAGCGTCGGCCGGGCCGGCAGTCCGGTTTGTTGCAGGTCTGGCGCTGGACGGCTGTAAGCATCGTCGCGATCAAACTGGCCGATGAGGCGGTAAACCGTTTGTGCGTCTTCCACGTTCAGGGCAAACACGCTGACACAGTCGAGCGTGCGACAGGCCGGGACCACCCCGTGGGTGCTGATGGCGCCGCGGGTGGGTTTCAGGCCCACCGTGTTGGTAAAGGCGGCGGGCACCCGGCCGGAACCGGCAGTGTCGGTGCCCAGAGAGAAGGGCACCAGCCCCAGGCTGACGGCGACCGCCGACCCGGAGCTGGACCCGCCGCTGAGGAACGCGGGGTTGAAAGGGTTGGGCACTTCGCCATAGGGGGAACGGGTGCCGACCAGCCCGGTGGCGAACTGGTCCAGATTGGTCTTGCCCACCACGATGGCCCCTGCCTCGCGGAGCAGGCGTACGGCAGTGGCATCTGTCGTTGGGGTATAGGCAAAGTCCGGGCAGGCGGCGGTGGTGGGCATGCCGGCCACGTCGATGTTGTCCTTCACGGCGAAAGGAATGCCGTAGAGAGGCAGGGACGGATCGGTCAGGGCGTTGGCCTGGGCGACCAGGGAGGACTCGTCCAGCAGGTGAATCCACAAAGTGCGCTCGCTGTCGTGCAGTCGAGTCGCCAGTTGCTGCATGGCCTGCACCGGGGTGATGTCTCCGCTGCGGTAGGCCGCCTGCCATTGTTGAAGAGTCCAGCCGATCATTCGTTTCGCACACCTGGTTGTATACAAGTTGGTATGCGGACTTGTGCAAGGGCGGTGCCAACCGGCTGGAAAAACTTCAAGTGACTGTTTTTACATAAATTAAACGGTGCGGGCCTGACGGCGAGCCGGGTGTCTGCCAAGGTGGTATGCGCCAACCTGATGCGCTTGCGCAGGAACGGTGCAAGGCTGGCCTTGCCGACATTGCGGATGCCAATGGCAGGGACAGCAAGGTGCTATTTCCACTGGCGAAAGAGGTTTGGCATGGTGGTCTCTAACGTTCATGGATGCATGGAGGTCGGGCAATGTCGCAACGGGCTCTGGTGGTGGAAGGGGGCGCCATGCGCGGGATTTTTGCCGCCGGCGTACTCGATGCCTTTCTGGAAAACGATTACCGGGAATTCGATTTTGCGGTGGGGGTGTCGGCAGGCTCCACCAACCTGATCGGTTATCTGGCCGGAGATCATGGCCGTAATCGCCGCATCATCACCGACCATGCCTGTCGTCCGGATTTCATCAACTGGCAACGATTCATGGCGGGCGGCCACCTGTGCGATGTGCACTGGCTCTGGCATCAGTCGCGCCAGGATGTGCCTCTTAGCCTGGACCGGCACTGGCAGGCGCAGACGCCGCTATGGGTGGTGACCACCTCCGTGGAAGACGGCAGCCCTCGCTACTTCCAGACAAACCCGGACAACCTGGACGAGGTGATGACCGCCTCCTGTTCCATCCCGTTTGCCTACCGGGCCTTTCCCACGGTCAACGGTCATCCCATGACTGACGGTGGCCTGGCCGACTCGATTCCGGTGCGCTGGGCCTACGCGCAGGGAGCCCGGGATATCACTGTGGTGTTGTCGCGGCATCAGGGTTATCGCAAGAAGCCCAGTGCGCTCACGCCATTGATCAAACCCTGGGTGAAGGATATGCCCGCACTCTATGACGCCATGCTCCGGCGTTCGCAAACCTATAATGATGCCCTGGAATTCATTGATAACCCGCCGGCAGATTGTCGCCTGACGGTGATAGCGCCGGAGCGGGATTTTCCGGTAAATCGCCTGACCACCAATGGACAGAAGCTGGAGTCGGGGTATTGGCAAGGGCACCAGGCAGCGGCGGCGTTGCTGGGCAGGCAGCCTTCCGACGCTGCAGGTTAGGGAACCGCTGAATAACGCCTGGCAGGCTGCGCGCGTTGCGTGAGTAGCCACGCGTATCTCTGGACGCTGGCCTGCCGTTCTGAACGATGCCTTATCAAGGCGTCATTGCGCGTCACAGCGCCAGGTCCAGGCTTCCAGCGCAATGCGCTGGATACCGCGGTGATGATTCTCCATCAGGAACACTCGGCGATCTTTCAGTACTGCCCGGTTTGCACCGGCATGTTGGATTGCCTTGTGCAGTTTTCGTCTGGCGTTGCTTTCTATCCAGGCATCACTGAATAGAAGGCCTTGCCATTTGCTGCCGGTTTCGATGGCGACGCTGTCCCGGGGATCGCAACCCTGTGGCGGCGCTTCCAGCAGCAGGATGCTGTCAGCCCGGCTGCTGGCAACGGTTGCCAGCAGGAGAATGGCAAAGACGAGACGCATGTGTTTTTCCGTTTGCTTGTTGTTGTTATTCCCCGCAGGCGTGACGGGCCTTTTCCACGTTTTCACGCAAATGCTGCGGGTTGATGGTGCCGGCAATGATGCTGCCAACGCCGGCGGTGCCGAGTAGGCGGTTCAGGCTTTCCTGTACCGGGTCGGCGAAGGTATCGCTCAGGTGGCCGCTGGCAAACGCCTTCTTGATCAGAATGCCTTTGTTGTTGTCTGCGGCATAATCAATCACCGGGAGTTCGGCATCGTGGGTCAGGTTATAGGTCACCATGGCCATGTCGGACTGCTTGAGCGTTTCGATGCCGCCTGTCACGGTCTTTGTGGACATGCCGGTCGCGCGGATCAGACCGGCCTTCTTCAGGTCGTTCAGGGCATCCAGAGTGCCCATGCGCAATACGTCCATATCGTTGCCGTCAGAGTGCACCAGCACACAATCCAGATAGTCCGTGTTCAGCCGTTGCAGGCTGCGCTCCACGGAGGCTCGCACATGTTCCGGGGAGAAATCGAAGTGGCTTTCGCCGCTGTCATTGTCGAATTCCTCCCCCACCTTGGTAACGATGACCCAGTGTTGGCGGTCCTGCAGCAGTTGTCCCAGGCGTGCCTCGCTGTGCCCGTAGGCCGGGGCCGTGTCGATCAGGTTGAGACCCAGATCCCGGGCCTGGGCGATCAGCTCGGTCACCGCCCGATCATCGGGGATCGTGAAGGCGCTGGGGTATTTCACCCCTTTGTCGCGCCCGATTTTGACCGTGCCCAGGCCGAGGGCGCTGACGGTTAATCCTGTATTGCCCAGCGGGCGCATGAAAGCCATGAAGTTACCTTGAGCCTGTTGTTGCCGCAGGGAGTTTCAAGGTGCAAGTAACAAGTTGCAAGGAGCGGGATAGGTTTTGCAATTTTGCACTGCCATGCCCGCGACCCACCATTAACGGCCAGCGCGAAGCACCGACCTTTCAAGTTGAGACGTCACTGTCCCGTGTTGCAACTTGAAACTTGTAGCTTGCAACTCTGCATTAATGAAAACAGCGGTGCCAGTAGGGGACTCCCATGGGCGCCTGCTCCAGTCCTGCCGGTACGGTGAAGGGGGCCCCGGGTTTTACCCCGCTCTCATCGATCAATGCCATGACTCGATCCCCCAGGTCCGGGGCCAGCGTCAGTTTGGTCGGCCAGGCAATAATCAGATTCTGGTCCCGCCGGGCGTAAGCGTTGTCCGGTTTCACCAGCGACTGTTGTTTCGGTTCGGCACGGGTCACGTCCAGGGTGGCGAATTGCGCGTCGCTGAAATCCAGCCACGGGAACAGTTTTTTCAATTCCGTGCGGCCGGCGGCCAGCTGTTCCTCGTTGCTGCGTTCCACACCCTGTTCGGCCAGATCGCCGCCCAGGTACCACACCACCTTGCCGTCCGGGCAGTCGTGGGTGGTGACGGTAAGCACCGGCTTGTTGCTGGTACCGACACAGTGGGCGTACAGGCGATGCCCCAGATCATGCTTGACCAGCAGCATTTTCAGCGGCCGCAACTGGCTATGCTCTTCCGGTAGCAGGTGTGCCTGATGGGCGCCGTCGAGCAAGGCCGGGTTGCCGTTGCCGGCAGCGAGGATGGTCAGGGCCGGTTCGATACGCTGGCCCTGTACGGTGACCGCATCCAGTCCTTGCTCACCCCACTCCAGCGTGTCGCGTTCCATGTCGAACGCCAGTAGTCGTTCGCGTACCGGGGCAGCCAGGGTGTCGATCAGGGATTCGGTGTTGATGACCAGATCATCCAGCTTGTAGACATTGCCCTTGAACGCCTTGTCAGCCAGGGCGGAAGGGTAATGATCCCGCTTCAGTTTTTCGATGCGGCCACGCAGCATCTTGCTGGCGAAGAAGTTGGTCATGCGTGAGGCCACCGAACCACTGGACCACATGTGCTGGGTGTCGCTGAGCACGTTCAGGTTGCGCAGGTCCACCGGGTCGTCGCCGGCCATGGCGGCGCGCCAGCGATCCGGCATGGCCGCGATGGCTTCCGATTCGCTGGACAGGTTGCCGCCCAGTGCGTACTTGAGGCCGCCATGGATAATGCCCTGGCTGGCCAGGGTCTGGTTACCACCGAGGCTGGCGGTTTCCAGTAGCAGGCACTGATAACC
Source organism: Pseudomonadota bacterium (assembly GCA_036230225.1). Classification (GTDB taxonomy): domain Bacteria; phylum Pseudomonadota; class Gammaproteobacteria; order Pseudomonadales; family Alcanivoracaceae; genus Alcanivorax. Next base: position 9,014 of record JAZAJX010000136.1, read on the forward strand.
GGCAGCATGGAGCCGGTTGATCAGCCACAGGCCGGCAATGCCGCCGCCGAAGATCAGAATGTCGGGTTTCAGTGGGGAGTTGCTCATGGCTCACCATCGGAGAAAGTTGCCGCTATGCTAGCATAAGCAATGCCGCTAACACTCGGCCCGCCAGGATCTGGCGGGCCGGTTTCTGGATCGGGACAACCATCAACTATGCGCACCTTTTACTCCGCTCTCTGGTACCTGCTGCTACCTTTACTGTTTCTGCGGTTGTGGTGGCGTGGCCGTCAGGCACCGGCTTACCGGCAACGCTGGAAGGAACGTATGGCCTGGGGCTATAAGGCGGGCACCTTGCAGCGCAGCATCTGGGTGCATGCGG
>JAZAJX010000137.1:0-5282 GCA_036230225.1 Pseudomonadota bacterium
ACCTCGCGCTCGATCAGGGACTTCATCTCGCGCAGGGACTGGAAGGCACCGTAGTCGATATAGCGGCGGTACACGAAGGGGTTGAGGCGCTTGATCAGGCGTTGGCCGGCCTGCAGGTCGCCCCCCACCGGGCGCATCTTGATCAGCGCATAACGCTCCCATTCGCGGCCCTGGGTTTCGTAAGACCCTTCCATGGCATCAAAGCCGATGGCGAGCACACCGCTTTTGCCCCAGGGACGCAGACGCATGTCCACCCGGAACACGAAACCGTCAGCGGTGGGCTGGTCCAGGGCCTTGATCAACTGTTGCCCCAGACGCACAAAAAACTGGTGATGGCTGAGACTGCGACGCTCCCCCTCAATCTCCCCTTCATGCTCATACGCAAAAATCAGATCGATATCCGAGGACAGGTTCAGCTCGCGCGCCCCCAGCTTGCCCATGGCCAACACCACCAGCTGCACGGGGTTGCCATCCGGCCCCAGGGGGGTCCCGCTGCGCTCGCAGGCCCAGCCGTAAAGCAGGGACAGGGCCTCATGAATCAGGGTATCCGCCAGCAGGGACAGGTCAGCCACCGTGCTGTGGTAATCCCCCATGCCGGCCAGGTCACGCCAGATGATCCGCACCATATGGCGGTGACGCAGGCGCCGCAGGGCGCGCTTGAGATCGTCTTCGTTCTGGCAGGCAGCCAGCAGCCCTTTCACCGCCTCCCGGAGGGAATCGGCAGCAAGCGGCTGAGTCAGGTCGCTATCATCCAGCCACTGTCCCAGGTCCGGGTCTCGCTGAAACTGTTGCGCCACATAGTCAGAGCCGGCCCAGACCCGGGGAAGGTCTTCCAGCAGAGCATCGGGGATACGGTGGCCGGATTCCACGAAATGCTGCCAGTGCTGACTGACCAGCACCGAGAGTTCGTCGGGGAGGGCGTGATATTGGGGTTCGCTCATGGGCGGCTATTGTCGTATGCCGGGCTGCAAGCTACAAGCAGCAGATGCAAGCTTCAAGCTGCAACACGGGAAAGGGGGGCGACCAAGAGAGTTGTAAGCCCCAAGTTGCAAAGCGCGGGGTAGGACCGGGGCCGCTTAACGCAGGCCGTGCCCGCGATTCGCGATCCGGCGGTTCGCATGTCTAAGATCCCCTTGGGGGCAAGCATAGCGCCTACAGCGGCTTCGCAGAAAAACCAGGGCCAACCCTCCCATGTAACCAGCGCGGAGCCCGATGCGACCCGTTGGCACACCCATCTTCTCGCGCCTTGTAGCTTGCAGCTTGAAACTTGCAGCTACTTCACCCCAGCAAAATATCCTGGGACGGTGTCACCCGCATCACCTCTTCGATGGTGGTCAGGCCCTTCGCCACTTTCATGGCACCACTGATGCGCAGGGGCTTCATGCCGTTCTTGAGCGCCTGACGGGTCAGGGTTTCCAGTTCCGCGCCGCGGGAGATCTGCCCTTTCAGGCCGGTATTCAGCGGCATGGTTTCGTAGACCCCCATGCGCCCCAGATAACCGGTCCCGCGACATTCCAGGCACCCCACGGGACGATACAGCGCCTCCGGCGGCTTCATCTTGAAGGGGCGCACCAGTTCCTCCCAGGCCTCCACGTCCGTCTCGGTCTTTTCCTTGCAGTTGGGACACAGAGTACGGACCAGACGCTGGGCCATCACACCCAATACCGTGGCACTGATCATGTATGGCGGCACGCCCAGGTCCACCAGGCGGGTAATGGACGACGGGGCATCATTGGTATGCAGGGTCGACAGCACCAGGTGACCGGTGAGCGCCGCCTGGATGGCCATATCCGCGGTAGCCAGATCGCGGATCTCGCCAATCATGATGATGTCCGGATCCTGACGCAGCATGGCCTTGACCCCCTGGGCAAAGCTCACATCGATATTGGCCTGCACCTGCATCTGGTTGAAGCTGGGTTCCACCATTTCGATGGGGTCCTCGATGGTGCAGACGTTCACCTCGCTGGTCGCCAGCTGCTTGAGGGTGGAATACAGGGTGGTGGTCTTGCCCGACCCTGTGGGCCCGGTCACGAAGATGATGCCGTGGGGATTGGCGGTCATGCGCTGCCAGGACTCGTAGTCCTCACGGGTAAAACCCATCTGCTCGAAGCTGCGCACCAGCACATCCGGGTCGAACACCCGCATCACCATCTTCTCGCCGAAGGCCGTGGGCAAGGTGGAAATCCGCAGCTCGATCTCATCCCCCTCCGGGGACTTGGTCTTCAGACGGCCATCCTGAGGCTTGCGCTTCTCCGCCACATTCAAGCGGCTGAGAATCTTCAACCGGCTGGTCACCGCCGCCATGATCGCCGCGGGCAGCTCGTAAACGTCATGCAGCACGCCATCAATCCGGAACCGCATCTTGCCGGTTTCCCGCCGCGGCTCCAGATGGATATCACTGGCCCGCTGGGAAAAGGCGTACTGCAGAATCCAGTCCACGATATTGACGATATGCTGGTCGTCCGCATCGTGATGTCCCTTGCCCACCTCCAGCAGTTGCTCGAAATTGGTAATGCCGGACATCTCCTGGCCGGTATTGCCGGAGGCCCCGGCAATGGATCGGCTCAGGTTGTAGAACTCGATCCGGTAGCGACGCAGCTGCTCCGGATTGGCCAGCACCACCTCCAGCTCGCGGTCCCGCAGCACCTGCTTGAGATGGGTCTGCCAGTCACGGACAAAGGGCTGATCGCACGCCACCACCACCTTGTCCCGTTGCACCTCCACCGCCACGATGCCGTGTCGCTCGGCGAAGGCATAGCTCATCACATGGGTGACCTGGTCCACGTGCACCTTGAGCGGGTCAATATGGTAGACGGGCATGCCCGCCTTCTCGCCAAGCCAGTCGGTAAGAAAGTCCACATCCAGCAGCTGGTGGGTATTGGTCCGGTCGGTGAGTCGGTACTTGGCCAGCACCTGAATCGGGTGCCAGTTCAGTTCCTTCTTTTCCCGCGGGGTGGTGGAGATGACGTTGAAGTCTTCCTGACTGACCCGCCCCTCCTCCAGCAGCTCACGCATCAGCCAGCGCACATCGATCAGCAGACCATCCAGTTTGGCAGGGTTGGCAGTGGCGTTCACGGACACTCTCCGGGTCAAGGGCGGACCGGGCCGCCCATCTCATTATTTTGTAGTACTGTAACGATAACAGGTAAACCCTGACAGCCCCGACCGCTTTCACTATACTCGCGACCAGTTTCATGACATGTCTGTGACAGACGCACGGACGTGCCATGATTTTTCCCTGTGGGCCCCGCCCCGGGAAAGTGGGACACTGATTCTGCCCGGGCCCGTGACATCATCACTGGCCCAGGTACTACCTTTGACTCTGGATCCGAGGCGCCTATGTCCTTTGGAAGCTCCATTGCCGGCCTGTTTGGCCGCTCCCCCATCAAGCCCCTTCAACAGCATTACGACACCGTTCACCAATGTGCCTGCACTCTGGCCGAGTTCTTTGCCGCCGTCACCGAGGGCGACTGGGACCAGGCCCGCACCCTGCGCAAGCGCATCGCCGAACTGGAAAACGAAGCCGACGAGCTGAAGAAAGAATTCCGGCTCAACCTGCCCAAGAGCCTGTTTCTGCCTGTGCCCCGCACCGATCTGCTGGAACTGGTCAGCGTGCAGGACAAGGTCGCCAACAAGGCCAAGGATATTTCCGGGCTCATGCTGGGTCGGGAAATGAGCATCCCGCCCTCCCTGGCCGACGCCATGCGCGACTATGTGCAAGGCGCCATCGACACCTCCGCCCAGGCCCAGAAAGCCATCAACGAACTGGACGAGTTGGTGGAAACCGGCTTCAGCGGTCGCGAAATCAAGCTGGTGGAAGACCTGATTGAAGAGCTGGACCGACTGGAACGGGCCAACGACGATCAGCAGATCACCATCCGCTCCACCCTGTTCAAGCTGGAAAGCGAACTGCCCCCGGTGGATGTCATTTTTCTCTACAAGATCATCGAATGGGTAGGCGATCTCGCTGATCGCGCCCAGAAAGTGGGCGGCCGCCTGCAGATGTTGGTCGCACGCTAGGAGGTTCTTGTTATGGAGTGGATGCTGGAACACAGCTATCTGATGTTGTTGCTGGCCGGCGCGTTCGGCTTTCTGATGGCCTGGGGCGTGGGCGCCAACGACGTGGCCAACGCCATGGGCACCTCGGTGGGCTCCGGGGCCCTGACCGTGAAACAGGCGGTAATGATCGCCATTGTCTTTGAATTCTGTGGCGCCTACCTGGCCGGCGGCGAAGTGACCGCCACCGTGCGCAAGGGCATCGTCGATGCCAGCGTCTTTACCGAATTCCCCCATTATCTGGTCTACGGCATGATGTCCGCCCTGCTGGCCGCCGGCATCTGGCTGGTGGTCGCGTCCTGGTTCGGCTGGCCGGTTTCCACCACCCATTCCATTGTCGGCGCCATCGTTGGCTTTGCCGCCGTGGGCGTGGGCATGGATTCCGTGCAGTGGGACAAGGTAGGCAGCATTGTCGCCAGTTGGGTCACCTCGCCCCTGCTGGCCGGCTTTATCGCCTTTGCCCTGATCAAGAGTGTGCAGCGGCTGGTGCTCAACCAGGATGACCCGTTCGAACGGGCCAAGCGGGTGGTGCCCTTCTATATGTTCCTGGTGGGCTTCGCGATCACCGCCGTCACCCTGCTCAAGGGGCTCAAGCATATCGGCCTGGAAATCAGCTTTGCCGCCAGCCTGGGCTGGGCCGCCGTGGGTGGCGTCATCATCGCCCTGATCGGCGCCGCCATTCTCAGCCGCATCAAGCCCAACCCGGAAGCCGACAAGGATTTCCGTTTCCACTCCGTGGAGCGCATCTTTGCGGTACTGATGATCTTCACCGCCTGTGCCATGGCCTTTGCCCATGGCTCCAATGATGTGGCCAACGCGGTGGGGCCGCTGGCTGCCATCAACAGCGTGATCGTCAACGAAGGCGTGATCGGTGGCAAGGCGGCCATGCCCAGCTGGATTCTGCTGGTGGGCGCCATGGGCATCGTCTTCGGCCTGGCCATTCTCGGTGCCCGGGTGATGGCCACCGTGGGCAAGAACATCACCGAGCTGACCCCCAGCCGCGGCTTTGCCGCCGAACTGGGCGCTGCCGGCACCGTGATCCTGGCCTCCGGCACCGGCCTGCCCATTTCCACCACCCACACCCTGGTGGGGGCGGTACTGGGCGTGGGCATGGCCCGCGGCATCGGCTCCCTGAACCTGCGGGTAATCGGCACCATCTTCACCTCCTGGGTCGTTACCCTGCCCGCCGGCGCCCTGCTGTCGATCCTGTTCTTCTACTTCTTCAA
>JAZAJX010000138.1:0-6621 GCA_036230225.1 Pseudomonadota bacterium
TTTAACTCTCTAGGAGCCGCAGCGAAGACGTGCTTCGTTGCGGGAAAGAATTCTACCCATCGCCCCCACACTGTCAACCCGGGCTTGATGGTTTTTTCTGATTTTTCAGCACTTTGACTAAAAAACCTCCGATTTCGGGTCCGTTCCGCCACAAAACCGTCAACAAGGGTCAGACATGGCCACTCCCACCGGATTGGCGGCAACCTCAGCCTTAGTCTCCCCCCCTCAGCAACTCTGGTGCCGCGGCGCGTAGATAGGACCCCATCGACCACAGGGTCAGTGCCGTGGCCAGATATAGCAAGCCATAGCTAAGCCAGAGCCAGGGGGTCATGACCAGGTCCCCTGCCAGATCGAAGTCCGGCTTTTGGGCCAGCAACAGGGTAATGGCGGTCATCTGTGTGACGGTCTTGATCTTGCCAAGCTGACTGACTGCCACCCGGGCACGCTGCCCAAGTTCGGCCATCCATTCGCGCAGCGCTGAGACCGCAATCTCACGGGAGACGATCACCATGGCCGGTACCGCCAACCAGGCAGTGGCATGGATCTGTACCAGCATAACCAGGGCAACCCCGACGATCAGCTTGTCAGCCACAGGATCGAGAAACGCGCCCAGAGGACTGGTCTGATTCAGACGGCGGGCCAGATAGCCATCCAGCCAGTCAGTAACCCCGGCAGCAAGAAACAGTGCAGCAGCACACAGGTCACTCCACTTGAACGGCAGGTAAAACACCAGAACCAGAACAGGAATTGCCACTACGCGGATCATGGTAAGGATATTGGGCAAATTCAGGACCGGGTTCGTTTTCTGCATATGCACTACCGCCAAGATAAGGGCCTTGATACTGGGATCCCCACCACCAGCGACACCGGGCTCTCGCCATTGCCGCAGGATTCGGGTTCACCTGGCTAGCCAGCACCGCCATTCGATGGCGACCGACAGGCCGAAAGCACCAGTATAACGGAAAGCCCAGTGTGACTCATTGCCGATTTTTCGCACCGACTAATCATGAAACCAGTCATACAGGGTTTGCGCCATCTGTGCGTTGATCCCCGGTACCCGCGCCAACTCACTGGCTGAAGCGTTTTTCAGTTGCTTTAGCCCCCCAAAATGCGTCAGCAATGCCTTGCGACGCTTGGGGCCGATGCCGGGAATCTCGTCCAGGGAAGACTGCTTGCGCGCCTTGCCTCGACGCGCCCGATGCCCGGTGAGCGCGAAACGGTGCGCTTCGTCGCGGACCTGCTGCAACAAATGGAGGGCGGAATGGGACGGCCCGGGCACCAGCTCCTGACCATCGGGTAAATAAAGCACCTCAAAACCCGGCCGGCGGCTGGGGCCCTTACCAATGCCCATCACCCTCATGGTGCCCTGCAAGTCGAGTTCCTGGACCACATCCCAGGCCCGCTGCATCTGCCCCTTTCCACCATCGATCAGGAGGAGATCCGGCAACCTGCCCTGCTCTTTGACAACTCGCTGGTAACGTCTTCGCACCGCCTCTTCCAAAGCTTCATAGTCGTCGCCGGCATTCGCCGGGCTCACATTGAAATGGCGATAGTCGGTTTTTCTCGCCCCTTGCTGATCAAACACCACACAAGACGCAACGGCTTTCTCTCCCTGGGTATGACTAATATCGAAACATTCAATGCGACGTACCGGGCTCTGCGCATTCAACAGAGCCTCCAGGGCCAGGAAGCGTTGTTCCATGTGTTCCCTGGCTGCCAGCTCCGCTGCCAGCGATTGCTCCGCATTGGTTCTCGCCATGGCAATCCAGGCCGCTCGCTCCCCGCGTACTCGCCAGGCAAGTCGGACCTTTCGGCCCCAGTGCTGGCTCAGCGCTTGTTGCAGAGCATCAGCCCCACTGATTTCCAGCCCCAGAAGCACTTCCTGGGGCTGCACCGGGTCCTCACGATCCCCCAGGTAATACTGAGCCAGAAACGCTTCGAGCACTTCTGTGGGATCGTCTTCACCCCGGGTATCAGGACGGAAGGTGCGGTGCCCCAGAATCCGGCCCGCTCGAATCATCAATACTTCCACCACCGCGAGACCATGACGGGTTTCAATGGCCACCGCATCCAGGTCGCCTTGCGCGGTTTCCGCATACTGTTTCTGCTGAACTGCCTGAATCGCCGCCAGCTGATCGCGAATCACTGCGGCTCGCTCGAATTCCAGCGCTGCCGAGGCGGCTTCCATATCGGCACTGAGAGCTTCCACTACCTCTCGGCTGCGGCCATCAAGGAAATCCATGGCCAGCTTAACCTGATGGGCATAGTCTTCTTCGCTGACCAGCCCCACACAGGGCGCCGTACAGCGATTGATCTGATGCTGCAGACAAGGCCGGGTCCGGTTACGAAAATAGCTGTCGCTGCAGTTACGCACCCGAAACACCTTTTCCACCAGGGAGATGGCCTCGCGGACCGCTCCACCACTGGGATAGGGACCGAAATAATGGCTGCCGCGGCGCCGGCTACCCCGGTGAAAGGTAATACGGGGATAACGATCCGCTGAGGTGATACGGATATAGGGGTAGGACTTATCGTCGCGGAGCAGGATGTTGTATGGCGGGCGCAGTTCCTTGATCAGGGACTGCTCAAGCAGCAACGCTTCTGCCTCACTGCCAGTCACCGTGGTCTGGATAGTCGCGATGCGCGCCACCAGGGCCCGGGTCTTGGGGCTGGAAAGGTTTTTCTGGAAATAGCTGTTAAGCCGCGCTTGCAGATTGCGCGCCTTGCCCACGTAAAGCACCGTGTCATCGGCGCCTAGCATCCGGTAAACGCCCGGCTTGCGGGCGCAGTGTTCCAGAAAGTGTTTTGAATCAAACTCGGGCAAGGGAAACCGTCTCAAACAACTCTGCCAGTGGCAAAGTGTAACAGCGATGCGCGAGAAATTGACTCAGAAGGTGCTCAGGAAGCGGAATTTTCCACCGCATCCAGCATGCCATGACGGACTGCCATCAACGCCATTTCCACATCACTCGACACACCCAGCTTGTCAAAGATTCGGTAACGGTAAGTGTTGACGGTTTTCGGCGACAGGCAAAGCTTGTCAGCCACATCCTGTACCTTATGGCAGTTCACGATCATCATCATGATCTGCAACTCCCTTTCCGAGAGCATGTCCAGCTGGGAGGTCTCGTCGCCCGTGTAGGGCTTAAGGGCCATGGCCTGGGCGATTTCCGGGCTGATGTAGCGCTGGCCAGTGGTGACAATCTTGATGGCGCGCACCATTTCTTCCAGGTCAGCGCCTTTGGTCATGTAGCCAGCAGCTCCAGCTTTCATCAGACGTGAGGGGAAGGGCTCTTCCTCGCACATGGTGACGGCAATAACCCGAATGCCCTCGTCCACGCGCAACAACTTGCGAGTCGCTTCCAAGCCGCCAATGCCGGGCATCTTGATATCCATCAACACCACATCCGGCACGGTTTCCTTGGCCAGCTGCACGGCCTGCTCGCCGGAGCTTGCCTCGCCCACGACTCGCAAACCGTCGACTTCATCCAGCATTCTGGCGATGCCGGTCCTGACCAGGTCATGGTCGTCCACTACCAATACTTTGATCATTACTGCTTCCCCCGGGTAATTCCTTTACCCACTGCTTTTTTTGTCAGGCACGAAGGGTAGCTTCTGTGCACCCGCATGCATAGGACCTTGTTAACAAACGATGACATATCTCACGCCTTCTACGCACTCCAGGGGTCGCGCTCGATCAACATCTGACCATTATCCCCTGTTTGCGCCGGTCAGGTCAGCCTCGCCACATCGTTTCCAGATAAAAAGGCCATCACCATTAGCCTTTCGTCGCGTTGACGCTGAGGGCAAAAGTCCCAACCATAGACCCTGAGCATAGCCCCACTGGGTCACCAACAGCGACAATGACAAAGGGCATCCCATGAGCGCAATCGTTTTGCTTCTGCTCGGCCTGGGTGGCATGGCCGCCGGTTATTTATTGTACTCCCGCTTTATCGCATCTCGCATCTATAAGCTGGACCCCAATTTTCGCACTCCCGCCCACGAGTATGAAGACGGCGTGGATTTCGTTCCCACCAACCGATACGTGCTGTGGGGCCACCATTTTACCTCTGTCGCCGGAGCCGCGCCCATTGTCGGGCCAGCTATTGCGGTTATCTGGGGCTGGCTGCCCGCCTTTATCTGGGTGGTACTGGGGACCATTTTCTTTGCTGGCGTCCATGATAGCGGGGCCCTCTGGGCCAGTGTGCGCAATCGCGCCAAGTCAGTGGGAGCCCTCACTGGCGAGGTGGTGGGCCGACGGGCGCGCACCGTCTTCATGATCGTGATTTTCCTGGTCCTGCTGATGGTCAACGCCGTATTTGGTGTCGTGATCGCCAAACTGTTGATCAACAACCCCGGTGCCGTGGTCCCCGTGTGGGGGGCCATTGCCGTCGCACTGGTTATCGGCCAGCTGATTTACCGTCGCATCATCGGCTTGGGGGTGGTATCCGTGGTGGGTGTGATCGCGCTTTACAGCCTGATCTACATTGGCCCGCAGGTGCCCGTGGAGCTCCCCGCCCAGGTTATGGGGTTATCCCCCAATGCGAGCTGGATCTTGTTGTTGTTTGCCTATGCCGCCATTGCCTCACTACTTCCCGTGTGGGTGCTGTTGCAGCCCCGGGATTACATCAATGGCCTGCAACTGTTTGTCGGTCTGATCCTGCTCTATGGCGCCGTGTTGATTGGCAACCCGACAGTGGTCGCGCCGATGATCAATGACAGCCTGCCACCCGGCACTCCCTCTTTGCTGCCGCTGCTGTTCGTCACCATCGCCTGCGGTGCCATCTCGGGCTTTCATGGCCTGGTGGCATCCGGCACCAGTTCCAAACAGCTGGACAAGGAGCCCGATGCCCGGTTTGTCGGATATTTCGGAGCCGTCGGCGAAGGCTCCCTGGCGCTTGCCGCGATTATTGCCGCTACCGCCGGGTTTGCCTCTCTGGCAGACTGGCAAGCTGTCTACACCGCGTTCGGGGATGGCAGCCTCAGCGCCTTCGTGAATGGCGGCGCGAATATCCTCGCCAATGGCACCGGCATGGATGTGGGGGTCGCCGCGACCCTACTCACCGTGATGGCCGCTCTCTTTGCTGGCACCACCATGGACACCGGCCTGCGCCTGCAGCGCTATATTTTCCAGGAATGGGGCGACATTTATCAGCAGAAATGGCTGACCCGTCCACTACCCGCCACCCTGCTGGCGGTAGCAAGCTGTCTGCTGCTTGCCTTCGGCGCCGGCGGCGCGGATGGTTCCGGGGGCCTGCTGATCTGGCCCCTGTTCGGCACTACCAATCAACTGCTTGCCGGGCTCACGCTCCTTGTCATTACCATCATGCTGGTCAAGCGGGGGCGACCGGCCATTTACACCCTGGCCCCCCTGGTCTTCCTCCTGGTAATGACCGTGTACGCGCTCCTGATCCAGCTGAAAAGTTTCTACGACAAGTCTGACTGGTTCCTGCTCGGCCTGGATCTGGTAGTGCTGATCGCCGCCTTGCTGGTGACCCTGGAATGCGCCGCCGCCCTCAAACGCGCCTTCTCGTCGCCGCCGGAGCATGCGTAATGGCCGGAAACACACGTTTGTTCTTCAAGCGCCTGAGTGAACTGGGCGCCCAGTATTACAATGCCCCTTATCGGGCTGCTATCGCGCGTGCCAAACGGGACGAAGAAGATCTGTTCATGTTGCTGGTGTTTGCAGAAATGATGGGGGTGCCCAACCCGGCGGCCTGGAGCACGCTGGAACTGCAACCGCTATTGATGGAACGCTTCCATGACTGGCACACCCGCATGGGCATGGAACGATCTCCCCTTGACCATTTCCGCTGCTGCTAATGGCCATACCCGCTCTCAATCTCGACCGCCTACTGATGGAAAAATCCCTGCTGATGGTTGGCGGGAAAGGCGGCGTCGGCAAAACCACAACCGCCGCTGCTCTCGCGCTGCGTGCGGCGGGCCTGGGCCGGCGAGTGCTGCTGGTTTCCACCGATCCCGCCCATAGCCTGGCAGATGCCTTCGACCACCCCATCGGCAACCACCCTACCCGACTGGCGCCCGATCTGGTGGCACTGGAACTGGATCCTGATCAAGAGGTGGATGCTTATCTGGACCGGGTCAGCGCCCAGATGCGCCGCTTTGCGGGGCCCGACCAGGCTCGCGAACTGGAAAAACAGTTGCGGTTGAGCCGCCAGTCGCCGGGCGCTCAGGAAGCCGCGTTGCTGGAGCGCATTGCCCGAGTGATCGATGAAGACAGTCGCGACCGGGATTTGCTGATTTTTGACACCGCGCCCACGGGCCACACGCTGCGATTGCTGAGCCTACCGGAAGTCATGGCTGCCTGGACTGACGGGTTACTGAGAAATAATGACAGAGCGCGCAAGCTGGACAAGGTCCTCAACCACCTGACGCCTGGAAAGGATCTGGACAGCCCTCTCCAGGACCCGGGCAAGCATGCCACGGCGGATCTGGACCCCCGAAGTCGGGAGGTGGCGGAAACGCTGATGGCACGGCAGCGGCTGTTCCACCGCACCCGACGCCAACTGAACGATCCGGGCCATACCGCCTTTCTTTTCGTGCTCACCCCGGAACGCCTGCCCATTCTGGAAACCGGCCGGGCCATCCATGCACTGCGTG
>JAZAJX010000139.1:0-24142 GCA_036230225.1 Pseudomonadota bacterium
GGCCGGAAGTGGTTACCGCCCAGTTCAGCTGGATCACCCCGCTGGTGGTGGTGCTGATCGCCCCCAACATGCTGCGCACCTTCTGCCTGCACTTCATCTCGTCCAACATGCATTACTACGGCGACAATGAACCGGGCAAGATCACCGAACAATGCCAGGTGCTCAACGTCTGGTGGCTGTGGCCCCTGCAGGCCTTCTGCTTCAACTTCGGCAGCACCCACGCCATCCACCACTTTGTCGTCCGCGACCCCTTCTACGTACGGCAAATGACCGCCAAGCGCGCCCATGGGGTGCTGAAGGAGAATGGAGTGCGGTTCAATGATCTGGGCACCTTCCGGCGCGCCAACCGTATGCACGAGAAACCACAAGCCGCCTGATAGTGACGACTTGCCAACACAAAGCCCGCCTTGTGCGGGCTTTTTTTGTTTTCAGCGGAAAGGTTGCCGCCAAGAACTGACTGACTTTACAAGCTCATGATTATCAAGCACTTTGTTTGTATTGTGTCAGGAATACTCAATCAGGAGCTCAAAGGAACGTTTCCTTTGAACTCCGTGTGAGACAGTTGCCATTGTCGGCTACTGGATTGTTATTGCAGTTTTCTTGATAGGTCGCGAAGGCCGATTTCAGAATGATAAGGAATCGGGCTATACGGAATGTTCTAATTAATACGCTTTTAGATCTCGGAGATTATGAAGAAACGTAACTTAATACTAGGGATCATGCTTCTCGTAAGTACCGTTCTTATCGCTGCTTGGCTGATTATCATGTTTGGCGGATGGGTCTCGAGTCTTGATAAGAGTGTGCTTGGGCCGCTTTTGGCTGCCCTCGTGGGTTTGACTGGAATCCTTGTCACTCAGTGGAGCTCGAAATCGAGAGAAATCGCAGAAAGCCATCGTGAATCTAAGGTTAAAGTATACGACTTATTTTTCGACATTATCGAGATGTTTCTCTACGAATCTGATAGAGATGAAAAAGTGATGGTTGACGGTGAACTTTCCCCAGTAGCTAAACGATTGTTTGCAGAGTTCAGCCGGGGACTATTGATATGGGGCTCACCGGGAGTTATCGAAGCATGGCTCAGCTACAAAAAAATTACGAGTAACTCACCAACAACTCCGGAGATTATGCTCTCGGTGGATAGGATGCTTAAGGAGATCAGAAAGGATCTGGGTAATAAAAATTTCGGACTGCATCAGGGAGACTTGGTGAGAATTTATCTGAAAGACCCAGGCGAACTTCAGAGTTGATCTAACAATCCAAGGCAGGGGGCGTTAGGCTAGAAGGAAAGCCGAGGATAGAAGAAATATGTGGCCCAAAAAGGTTAAAGAAGATGCATTATTTGCTTGTCGGAGGAAGTGTTGTGTATGCCATATGTTCTGTGGACGTAACATAGAGCTTCACCACATCGTGATGGAATCAAAAGGTGGTGAATCTACTTTCGATAACTGCATACCCCTTTGCTTTAATTGCCATGCCGAGGCGGGTCATTACAATAAAAACCATCCCAAGGGGACGAAATACTCGTCAGCGGAACTTAGAAGGCATAGGGATAACTGGTACCAGGCAGTTCAGCAACTCAATTTAGCAGAACACAAGTGGGAAGCAAACGAGAACAAGCAGCTTAAAGAGGTTTACGAAGGTCAAGTTGTAACATTAAAAGGTTTTGTTTGGCGAGAAGCATTCCCAGGGCCGCCGAATTACGATTCCTTCGATACGGATAAAATAGAAACTTATTGGATGCTTATTCTTCCAGAGCCAATATTCTTATTGGCCAATAGCTTTGAGACGGAAGAAACAATAAAAATCGAAAATGTTAAAAAACTACAACTATGTGTAGACCCAGAATTCTATGCCTCCAACAAAGAAATTATCCGCACAGATGTAGAGCTTACAGGCAAGGTTTTTATGTCGATTACTGGTCATCATCATGGAGATGCAAATTTTGATATTCGAGCTCAGCATGGCCAACATTGCGTAAATTTCCCAAGTTACCCAGGAAAAGTAGCCCCCCCTTGAGAAAACAGACTCAAACCGGCCCGTTACCATGAACATCATCAATATCGCAGACACCATCATGAATCGCGCTGCCCGCTATCACGAGCATCGCGTTGAGGGCATTGAGCACATCCCGGCCAGCGGGCCGGCCCTGATTGTGGTGAACCATTCTCTTGCCACCTATGACAGCGGCCTGCTTGCTGCTGCGATCAAGGCCAAACTGGGGCGAGATGTGTGGCTGCTGGGTGATCGCTATATCTTCAAGGTGCCGGTATTACGCGATCTGGCAACTGCCTACGGTTTCGTTGAGGGCTCACAGCACAATGCGGAGAGCCTGTTGCGCGATGGCGAGCTGGTGTTGGTGGCGCCGGGGGGCATGCGTGAAGCACTGCGCCCCAGCAGCCAGAAATACCAGCTGGATATCCGTGACCGAAAAGGATTTGCACGATTGGCCATGCGTACTGGCGCACCTGTCATCCTTTCCGCCTGCCCGGCGGCCGATGACATCTATCACGTGGTCTCGAACCCGGTGACGGACTGGGTGTACAACCGTTACAAGCTGGCCGCCCCGGTTATCTTTGGCAAGTACGGTACCCCCATTCCCAAGCCGGCCAGACTGGTTCACTACCTGAATGCCCCCATGTCACCGGCTCCCCATGCGTCGGAGGAAAACCCCGAGGATGTGGATGCCTTTCATGCCAGGCTGGAAAATCGCTTGCAGGCAATGCTCACGGCACATGCGGACTCATGAATGGGTTGCTGGAAGTGGGACGCAAGCATCGACACCGCATGGAGCACAGAGACTAATCCCGATATTCACTGGGCGAAACGCCCATCCACCGCTTGAAAGCCCGCACGAAGCTGCCCGAATCCGTATAGCCGAGGTGCGCCGCCACCTCCTCGACTTTCATTCTTGTATTGTCCAGCAGCTGCAGGGAAAGCTGCTTTCTCTCCTCATCCACAAGCTCCCGGTAACTGGTTCCCTCACTGTCCAGTTTTCGCCGCAGACTACGCGGTGACAGCGCCAGCTCCCGTGCCATGTCATTCAGGCCCGCCCCCAGCCCCATTTGACCCAGCAGCTTTTGCCGCACCTTTCCGGCAACCCCACCGTTTTCCATGGTCTCCAGGCGCTGACGGCATTGCTGTTCAAGCAGCTCGGTCAGCCCGGGATCATATCCGGGGAAGGCCTGGTTGGCGCTCTTCACGGTGACCATGATCCGGTTTTCTGGCGCTCGCAGCCCCGGCGCAACACCACAGATTTCTTCGACGCGTTGCGGCGATACATCCGGCACGCCAGCAAACTCCACGCGCTGGAACTCTATGCCATGGAGGGTGATTTCACGGAACAGATTCAGCGCCGTGGCCATATCCCGCTCCAGCAGGAATTGGCGCAGGTGCAAGGGAATGGGTTCCGGATCAAACACCACGCCAAAGGCATCTGCCTCCTCACTCAGCCAGATCCGGCAATAGGCGGTACTGAGCGGCAGGTAGCGTATACCCAACGCAATCGCCTCACGCAGTGTCTTGCAGGTACGCAGTGCAAACCCCCAGACACCGAACGTCGCCAGGCTGTACTGCAGGCCGAGCTCAAATCCCAACCCGGTGGTTTGCGGCAAGGCCAGCATCACATTTTCTATCAACCGCATTTCCTGGCTACGCGTCACCAGGCCTTCACCACTGGAGAGTGTGGCCTGGGAAATGTCGGTCCCCAACAGACAAACCTCGTGGCCTATTCCGTGGCGGCGGGCGAAGTGGAGCATGACCTGACTAATCGCTACCGGGTGCAGTACCTCTTCATTAATTTGCATTCATCAATTCCGCGAGGGGCCCTCTGACTCACAATGGCCACTTTTGCAGGGCGAATGGCCACGCCGGCTATTCTGGGAGTTTGGACGTCGCCGTACTGTGTCCCTTCATCATTTCCTCAGGAGGCGATCATCATGGACTCAGCGGCATTGAACAAACAGGCCATCGCCAGTGCCAAACAGTATATGAGCCGAACTGCCTGGCCAACTATTGCATTCACGTTGGTCGTGGTCGGCGCTTTTGTGAGTACCCTGTTGCTGTTTGCCAACGGTATTCTGCCGGCCTGGGTAGCGTGTCTGTTAGTGGCAGCACTGACCTACATGTCTTATACGCCGCTCCATGAGGCCGTGCATAACAACATACAAGGGCAACGGGATGACCGGAAATGGCTGAACAACCTCTGTGGTTATCTGGTCGCACCGATCATTGCGATTCCCTTTTCCTCACACCGTGTTGAGCACTTTACCCACCACCGCTACACCAACCAGCCGGACAAGGACCCGGACTTCATCGTCAGCAATATGCAACAAGGCTTGCTCGCTTTTATTGTCGCCGGTTTACGCTTTCAGTGGCTGCAAAGCAGCTATTTTGCCAAATACTGCTGGGAAAATGCGTCGCGACAAGAGAAGGTGATTTATTCCACCGAGCTGGCACTATCTGTGGGGTGGCGTGTGGCTTTCATCCTGCTGGTAACGCAACCCGCTACCTTCCTCGTCATCGTGCTGGGCTACTATGCCGGTGCCTTGTTCACGGCGTACTGGTTTGCCTACCGCCCTCATCATCCGTACAAGGAAACGGCGCGCTATCGCAACACCAACAGCCTGATCATGCCGGCCTGGATGAAACCACTGGAATGGTTCTGGCTGGGGCAGAACCTGCATTCCATTCATCATCTTTTTCCCCGGGTTCCCTTTTATCATTATCATGCGCTGCATCGTGACATTGCGCACATCATGCAGGCGCAGGGCACCCCCATGATTGATATGTTCTCGCGTCAGCCTGCTCCGCAGAAATTAGTCGGGTCGGTGAGTCATTGTGTTGAGAGAGCATAAATAGAGACGAAAAGATTATAGTTGGCGAACAGGGAAGTTCCCTTCTTTACATGCCTAGTTCTCTCGAAAGCAGGAGGGTGCCACGCCGGTCCAACGCTTGAAGGCACGCCGAAAGTTTGCCGTATCACCATACCCGAGCGTATAGGCCAGTTCCTGAATGGTCATGTCCTGACTCTTCAAATATTCCATGGCCAGGGAATAGCGCACTTCGTCGAGGATTTCCTGGAACGAGGTGCCTTCATCCAGCAAGCGGCGGTGCAGGGTTCGCGGGGTCATGTGCAGGATGCGGGCGGTGACGGTGAGTGAGGGGAAGTTCACCTGTTTGGCCAGCATCAGCCGGCGCACCCTTGCTGACACGGAGGCATCCGAAACCAGGTTCTGCAATTCCCGCTCGCAGAGTTTTTCCGCATGTTCAAAGGCGGCCGGGTCCGCGGTTCTCAGGGGCTGGTCCACTACTTCCAGCGGCAGGGACAGGCCGGTCCAGCCCTGGTTGTAGCGTACCGGGCAGCGGAACAGGGATCGGACCAGTTCCCGGTCGAAGGTTTCAGTAAAGGTAAAGTTTGCCTGGGCCACCTGGCAGGTGCCCAGGGTAATGAAGTCGAGCACGTTCTTTACCGCCACCACCACAGCACCCAGCAGGAAAGGACCCACTTCACCCAGCGGCAATAATTCCCGGATCTGCAGGTTCAGGTAGTTGCCATCCACCTGATGGCTGACCATGACCAGGTTGATACGCAGGGGGATAAAGCGCTCCAGCAATTCCACCACCTGACGCACAGAGCCACTGTTCATGGCCGCATAGCCGACCATGCCGTGGTTGTTGATGCGCAGCCGCTCACCCACCATCAGGCCCAGGGCCGGCTCTCCGGTGATCGCTTCCGCTTCCAGAAACAGGGCGCGGACCACCTCCCAAGGAACGCTGGTATCGGCCTGTTCAAGATCGGCCAGCGACAGCTCATGGGCTGCCAGCCAGGGGGCAACGTCGATGCCCATCTCTGTGAGCTGGTCTGCCACTTGGCGGAGATAGTTGATGGAGAGTGCCCATTCCATCGGCTGGTTCATGACTGGCAAGACCCGAATATTCGCATTGTCAAAAAATGACCCCCATCTGTCTACAGACAACCTACCCCAGTACCGGGCGCATATCTAGCATCGATCTCCACGGTTCAAACCCTCAGCACTACAAACGAACAGGAAGGCAACAAAGCACAAAAAAACCTTACTGAGTGGTTGCCTTCCGCCAGGGAGAACATCATGCGATATGCAAAACAATTAATTATTTTTCTCGTGGTTTCCATGGCTCTGGCCGCCAACAGCGCCCATGCCAGTATCAGCAACCAACGCACACTCTGCGTGTTCGACATTGTCGGTGCCAACGGTGATTTTTACGGCATCATGAAGGATTTCAAGACCGCCGCACTCGGCTGGGGCGTGGACATT
Organism: Pseudomonadota bacterium; assembly: GCA_036230225.1. GTDB lineage: Bacteria > Pseudomonadota > Gammaproteobacteria > Pseudomonadales > Alcanivoracaceae > Alcanivorax. The sequence continues at coordinate 6,294 of JAZAJX010000139.1, forward strand.
GATCTGAAGCCCTACACCGATGAGAAGATCGCCGCCGAAGACCTGAAGGCGAAACAATGCGATGGCGCCCTGCTTACCGGCATCCGTGGCCGCCAGTTCATCAGCTATACCGGCAGCATGGATTCCATCGGTGCCATCCCCGACTACGATGCCATGCGCATGGTGGTGTCGATCCTGGCCAGTGGTAACCCCAAGGTGAATCCGCATCTGGTGTCTGGCCCCTATGAATTTGCCGGCCTGGTGCCCATGGGCGCGGCCTATCTGTTCGTGAAGGACAACAGCATCGATACGGTGGAAGAGCTGGCTGGCAAATCCATTGCGGTGCTGGAATACGATGTGGCCGAGGCGAACATGGCCAAGCGTGTGGGCATGTCGCCGGTGATGTCGGATATCACCAATTTTTCCACCCGTTTCAACAACGGTTCCGTGGATACCTGCTTCGCGCCCATCTTCGGTTATTCCGCCCTGGAACTGTACAAGGGCATGCAGCCGGACGGCGGCATTATTGATCTGGTGCTCGGCCAGTTGAGCGCACAGCTGATTCTTCGCAAGGATCTTTTCCCCGCGGATTTTGCCGATCAGTCCCGCAAGTATCTGGCCGGCCAGTTTGATCGCGCCATGCGCATCATCAACAACGCCGACAGCGAAGTAGATAAAAAATGGTGGATCAATATTTCTGATGCGGAAACCACCCGTTATGACGAGATGTTTCGTCAGGCCCGCATCGATCTGGCCAATGAAGGCGTTTACAACAAGGACATGATGAGCCTGCTGCGCAAGGTGCGCTGCAAGGGCAATCCGTCCCGCGCGGAATGCGTTAATCCCGTCGAATGATCTGATCGATTATTTCTTTTCTTTCAACGTCATCTTGCAGTGATCTGCACAGCATTATGAGAGGCATTATCATGTTGGAAAAACTCAATCCCGATACCTTGTTGCGTTTAAAAAAATGGGGCTATCTGGCCTGCTGGATGCTCTTTCTTCCCATGGTGCCGTTTTCCGCGCTGGTTGGGCGTGAGCAGGGCACACAGAATCTCTGGGCCTGGATGATCCTGGCGGTGTTCTTCATTCTGGTGCCGGTGGTGGATTACCTGGTCGGCAAGGACCCGGTGAACCCGGATGAAGAGACACAGGTACCCGAACTGTCCCAGGATAAAAGCTACCGCGCCCTGCCCTTGCTGCTGGCCGTGGCCTGGCTGGGCCTGCTGTTCTATGCCGGCCATGTGTTCGTCAGCAATGACTATTCCTGGGCCGGCATGCTCGGCTGGATCATGTCCATCGGTCTGCTGGGCGGCATGATTGCCATCAACCTGGGCCATGAACTGATTCACAAGGACCCGAAGGTGGAAAACTGGATGGGCGGCCTGCTGTTGTCATCAGTGACCTATGGCGGCTTCAAGGTGGAGCATGTGCGTGGCCACCATGTGCATGTGTCCACCCCGGATGATGCCTCTTCCAGTCGCTATAACCAGAGCCTGTATGACTTTCTGCCCAAGGCGTTCGTGCGTAACTTCAAGAATGCTTGGAAACTGGAAAAGCAATATCTGGAACGCAAGGGCAAGAACAACATCAGCATCCATAACGAGCTGATCTGGTGGTACGGCATCTCTTTCCTGTTTGCAGTGGCCTTCGGTGTGCTGTGGGGCTGGCAGGGCGTGCTGTTTTTTGTTGGCCAGAGTTTCTTTGCGGCGCTGGCGCTGGAGATCGTCAACTACATTGAGCACTACGGCCTGCATCGCCGCAAGCTGCAAACCGGCCGCTATGAGCGGGTTACCCCGGCACACAGCTGGAACTCGAATTTCCTGGTGACCAATCTGGTGCTGTTCCAGCTGCAACGCCACAGCGACCACCACGCCTACGCCAAGCGGCGTTACCAGGTGCTGCGCCACTATGACGAGAGCCCGCAGCTGCCGGCCGGCTATTCCGCCATGATGCTGCTGGCCATGGTGCCGCCACTGTGGAAAAGCGTGATGAACCCGCGGGTGGAGGCCTACTACCAGGGCGAGCTGGATCAGCTTTTCCGCGAAGGCCCACGGATCAACAATATTGCCTGATGGCAGCACCGGTGAGCGGCCTGGCGTCGCTCACCGGTGTTTGCGCGTTTGATCACAGCCAAGGCCTGCCCAACCCCTTCCCCGTTCTCTTCCCAATACAGCAACCCCTTTTATTTCAACACGGTAGCGCCCTTTTGCCCGGCCACGACAACGGCATACACTGCCAGAGTCTGCCTTGTCGAAATCGGCCCGGCCCATTCGATCATGACGTAAACCACCCTGAAAAAATGGAGTCGTGCTCATGACCTCGGAAAAAACTGCGCTGCCGCGAATCACCTCCCAGAAGGAGTGGGAAGTGTCTCTACAGGCCCTGCTCGCCAGGGAGAAGGCATTGACCCGCATGCAGGACGAACTGGCTGCCGAGCGCCGCCGGTTACCCATGGTGCCCGTGGAAGACAATTACACCTTCACCGGGCCGCAAGGTGAGGTGGGGCTGGTGGATCTGTTTGCGGGGCGCCGGCAACTGATTGTCTATTGCGCCATGTTGGAGCCCGGCGCCACGCCCTGCGAAGGGTGCTCCATGGTGATGGACAACATTGGCCATAATCTTGCCCACGTTAACGCCAGGGATACGACGTTCGTATTCACCTCACCGGCGCCGCAACAGGAAATCCTGGCCCTGCAAAAGCGCATGCATTGGCAGGCCCCCTGGTACACCGACCACCAGCGGCGTTTCGCGGATGCGTTCGGCGCCGGCAAGGGGTTTGCGATCAATGTGTTTATTCGCGACGACGACAACCAGGTCTACCGCACCTACTTCAGTACCAACCGTGGCGGCGAGCTGTTCGATACCCATTTCCGGCTGCTGGATATCACCGCGTACGGTCGCCAGGAACAGTGGGAAGACTCGCCCGATGGCTGGCCACAAAGTGCGCCCTATCAATGGTGGCGCATGCACGATGACTACTAATAGACGAGCACACTGACCGATAGATACCAGGAGCAGACATGGCAATTCATCCGGATACCCATGCCTACAACGACCGTCAGGCGGACGGGGACAGGGAAATCTGCAATCGTCTGGCGCATGAAATTACACAGGGTCTGCCAGAAGCGGAAAACCGTATCTGGCATGCCCACCCGGTGTGGTTTCTGGACGACAACCCCATCGTTGGCTACAGCAAACTGAAACACTGCGTCCGCCTGCTGTTCTGGAGCGGCCAGTCATTCGAGACTGATGGCCTGACGAAGGAAGGCCGTTTCAAGGCTGCCGAGGCACGCTATACCTCTGTTGAAGACGTTGATAGCGAACGCCTGGCAAGGTGGCTCAGCGAATCCCGCGACATCCAGTGGGATTACAAGAACATCGTCAAACGCAAAGGCAGGCTGGAACGGCTTGCATAAAGATCCACACGCCGCAGCGGATCAGCTACGGCTTTCTGCCAGCCAATCGGGCATCTCGCCCGACAATCCCCGTGGCAGGGGTTGAAACTCCCGACACAACCCTTATCTTCACGGGCGCCGGACATTCTGCCGGCTTTCTGAATTACGGACCCGACGCGACCGCCCGCGGCTCTGGCCCATGCCCGTGGCTTGAGGGCGGCTGTGTGCCTGTCTGGTCCATGACTGGAGATGTGTAACGAAGACGGCTCATTGCAGGCTGTTTCTGAACTGTGGATTAGATCGCGGAGGTGATTTGATGTCAGCGCAGAACCTGACTTGCCCGGCCCCGATTCAGGCCGACCCCTACCCTACCCGGTTGCACCAGCACCCGGAACAACCCTGGCGCGAGCGCCGGGAACACACGGTAAAAGGCCGCCACCTGCCCGGCCCCCTGACCGAACAACAGCTGGACCGTTTCGAGGAAAAAGGTTTTCTTTTCGAGCCCGGTTTCCTGCCGCCTGACGAGGTAGCCACGCTGACCAAAGCCATGGGCGAGCTGCTCAATCGGGAGGACTACCGGGACAAGCCTTTCACGATCACCGAGCCGGGCAGCCAGGAGATTCGTTCCGTGTTTGCCGTGCATTTCCTGCACCGGGCCTTCCAGCACCTGGCCCGCGATCCGCGCCTTACCCAACGGGTGGAGCAGATCCTCGGGGGTGGCCATTATGTGCATCAGTCCCGCATCAACTACAAGCCGGGTTTCAAGGGCAAGGGATTCAACTGGCATTCCGATTTTGAAACCTGGCATGCGGAAGACGGCATGCCGGCCATGCATGCGGTCAGCGCCTCCATCATTCTGACTGACAATCACCCCTTCAATGGCCCATTGATGCTGATCCCCGGGTCCCACAAGCATTTTATCCCCTGTGTGGGCTCCACACCGGACGAGCACCACATGCAATCCCTGAAGACCCAGCAGATCGGTGTGCCTTCAGAGCACGCGCTGACAAAAATGATAGACCGCTATGGCATCGAGGCCCCCACCGGCCCGGCGGGCAGCCTGCTGCTGTTTGACTGCAACACCCTGCACGGTTCCAACGCCAACATGTCACCGGACCCGCGCAGCAATGTGTTCTTCGTGTTCAACCGGCGCGATAACACCTGCGTGGCACCTTTTGCGGCGAAGAAGCGGCGCCCGCGGTTTCTCGGCCATGAGCCGGATCGGCTTTGGCAAGCGGAAGATAATTAATAGTTAATTATGAATAATTAATAATTCGCGACAAAACCCTTCGACAGCTGAAAACAAAAAGGCCGCGTCCACAGTCTATGGCGCGGCCTTTTTGTTTTCGTTATTAACTATTAATTTTTCATTATTAATTGCTCTCTTTGTGGCGAAAGAACCGCTGGATACTGGAAAAATCTTTTTCGGCGTACCCATGGTTTCCATGGGCCGCATAGAGGCTTTTCGCCAGGTTTCCCATGGGAGTGGCGGACTGCGTGCTGAGGGCAGCTTGCAGTGCCAGACCCAGGTCCTTGTTCATCAACTTCACCGCAAAGCCACCTTCGTAGTCTTTGGATGACGGGACGTTTTCCATGCCGCCGGGCCAGGGGTTGTACTTGTCCAGAGACCAGTTGTCGCCGGAGCTGGCTTTCATTATCTCGGAGAGAACCGCCGGGTCCAGACCGTGGTCGGCGCCCATCTGCAGGGCTTCGGCAGTGCCGATCATGTGGATAGCCAGCAGCATGTTGTTGCAGATTTTTGCCAGCTGACCCGCACCGTTGTCACCGGCACGGAACACCTGGGCACCCATGCATTCCAACACCGGGCGGGCCCGGTCGATGGCCTCTTCCGGGCCGCCACAGATAAAAGTGAGCGTGCCGGCTTTGGCCCCGCCGACACCACCGGAAACCGGCGCATCGATCATCACCCTGCCCTGCTCCCTGGCAATCGCCGCCACGTCACGAGCGGTGTCTGCATCAATGGTGGAACAGTCGATAATCAGGGCACTTTCATCAATGTGTGGCAAGACACCGTTGTCACCGAGATAGAGACCGCGTACCGCGCCGGCGGAGGGAAGCATGCTGACAACCACATCGGCGCCCTGCACCGCGTCGCTGGCACTGGCGGCTTCCTTGGCGCCGTCTTTGACGGCGGTCTTCAGTAGTGCCGGCACCAGATCAAAGGCCACCACGTCATGGCCGGCCTTGACCAGATTGGCCGCCATTGGGCCACCCATATGACCGACACCGAAGAATCCGATTTTCATAGCGCACTCCCTTTTTTGTTTTACCGCAGAGCCCATAAAGTCACCGAGAACTTTTTTCTTTTCGCCTTCAAGCATCACAGAAAAACATGTGTCGTTTTCTGATCAGCATAAAACAAAAAAACTGTTAACCTCTTATTCCTCTGTGGTGAAAATTTTCACAGAAACGATAAATCTTTAAGCACATTACGCGCGATGATCACGCGCATGATTTCGTTGGTACCTTCCAGTATCTGATGCACCCGGGCATCGCGCACGTAGCGCTCCAATGGGTACTCAGTGATATACCCATAGCCACCATGCAATTGCAGCGCCCGGTTACAGACGTTGAAACACAGATCTGTGGCCAGCCGCTTGGCCATGGCACAGAGCATACTTTTGTCGCCGTGATTCTGATCCAGCTTCCAGGCGGCCAGCCGCACCATTTGCTGAGCCGCCACCAGTTCCGTCGCCATGTCTGCCAGGGTGAATTGCACGGTCTGGAAGTCACCGATGGACTGACCGAACTGTTTGCGTTCCTGTACGTATTGCTGGGCCTGGCGCAGGGCCGCCTGGGCGGTCCCCAAAGAACAGCTTGCGATATTGATACGGCCGCCATCCAGGCCGGCCATGGCGATACGGAAGCCCTGCCCTTCTTCACCAATCAGGCAATCGGCAGGAATCCGTGCATCCTCCAGAATCACCGCCCGGGTGGGCTGGCTCTTCCAGCCCATCTTGGCCTCGTTGCGGCCATAGCTGACACCGGGAGTATCCGCCGGCACGGCAAAACAGGAAATGCCACCGGCGCCGGGCCCGCCGGTGCGCGCCATCAACACCAGCACATCGGTATCACCAGCGCCGGAAATAAACGCCTTGGCACCGTTCAATACATACTCATTACCCGCTTTTTTCGCGGTGGTGCTCAACGAGGCCGCATCGGAACCCGCGCCCGGCTCGGTGAGGCAGTAGGATGCCAGCTTTTCCCCACTCATCAGGTCTGCTGCCCAGCGTGCCCGGATGGCATCACTGCCGAAACGGGTGAGCATCCAGGTGGCCATGTTGTGGATGGTGATGAAGGCGGTGGTTGAGGTGCAGCCTTGGGACAGTTGCTCAAAAATCAGCGCCGCATCCAGGCGGCTGAGGCCCATACCGCCGTGTGCCTCATCGCAGTACAGGGAACAGAAGCCCAACGCCCCCGCTTCGCGAATGGTGTCCTTGGGAAAAAGACTTTTTGCATCCCATTCTGCGGCAAAAGGCGCCAGTGCTTTTTCAGAAAACTGGCGCGCGGTTTCTCGGAAAGCGAGTTGTTCTTCTGTAAAAGAAAAGTCCACGACGTTTGTCACCTTTATCGTGATTTCTTCACCATGCGAGCATGGTTACTAAACGATTTTCTTACCACAGATGGCACAACGTTCACTGGGAAAAATAATTTTTTGTTTCTTTATAGCTTCCTGAAAATCGAAAACGTTTACCGTTTTCTTCTACGCCTAAAGAAACCTGAATCCCCAAACTTCTGTGCCTCTGTGCTCTCTGTGGTGAAAAATTATTTCAGATCAATGCTCATGTTCGGGCCGCCCGCCGGGATGTCGGAATCGAACCAGCGACTGGTGACCGTTTTGGTTTCTGTGTAGAACCGCACTGCCTGTTTGCCGTAGGCGTGCTGGTCACCGTAAAACGAGCCTTTCCAGCCGGTAAAGCTGAAGAACGGCAGCGGCACCGGAATCGGTACATTGATGCCCACCTGCCCCACTTCCACTTCATGCTGGTATTTGCGCGCCGCGGCGCCGCAGGCGGTGAAGATGGAGGTGCCGTTGCCGTAGGGACTGTTGTTGACCAGCTCCAGGGCGTCGTCCAGGGTATCCACGGTGACGCAGCAGAGTACCGGCCCGAAGATTTCTTCCCGGTAGATGGACATCTCCGGGGTCACATCGGAAAACAGAGTGGGCCCCACCCAGTTGCCATCCGGCAAGCCGTCCACAGTGCACTCGGAACCATCCAGCAAGCAGGTGGCACCCTCTTCCTTGCCCTGCTTGATCAGGGTGAGAACTCGCTGTTTCGCCTGGGGGCTGATCTGCGGGCCGTAAGCGGCATCGGGATCGTTCCAGGCGCCGGGGCGAATGTTGGCGAATTCGTCTTTCAGTTCATCGATCCAGGCTTTGGAATCGCCCACAAACACCGCCACGCTGATAGCCATGCAACGCTGACCTGCCGCGCCACAGGAGGAGCCCACCAGACTGCTGATCACCTGTTCTTTTTTCGCATCCGGCATGATCACCATGTGATTCTTGGCGCCGGCAAAACACTGGGCGCGCTTCAAGTGATCGGTGGCGGTGCGGTACACGTGCTGGCCCACTGGCACCGAGCCCACGAAGGACACGGCCTTGATGTCGGGGTGAGTCAGCAGGGCATCCACCTGCTCCTTGCCACCATGGACGACCTGCAACAGGCCCGGCGCAGCGCCGGCTTGCTGGAACAGCTCCGCCAGCCGGTTAGGGGTCATCGGGTCCTGCTCGGAGGGCTTGAGCACGAAGGTGTTACCGGCAGCGATGGCCAGCGGGAACATCCACAGCGGGATCATGGCCGGGAAGTTGAACGGGGTGATCCCGGCACAGACACCCAGCGGCTGGGTCCAGGAATGGCTGTCGATGTTGCGTGCCACATTCCCTGCGGTCTCGCCCATCATCAGCGAGGCAATATTGGCGGCCTGCTCGGCCACTTCGATACCGCGCCACACATCGCCCTTGGCATCCTCGAAGGTCTTGCCGGTTTCCTGGCTAAGGATTTCGGCGATTTCTTCCTGGTGCTCCTTGAGCAGGGCCTGGTAACGCAGCATCAGCCGCGCCCGCTCGGATACCGGCACCTCCTTCCAGTCGGCAAACGCGCTCTTGGCCGCCGCAATGGCCCGCTCCATTTCCTCCGCCGTGGCTGCCGGCGCCTCGCACAGGACGGCCTGGGTGGCAGGGTTGGTAACCGGAATCCACTGGTCAGTCTGGCTGGCAACGAATTCTCCATTGATCAGCATGGGCAGTTGGCGGGCCATGTTGTTCTCCACTGTTGTCGGGTTGGGACCGCAGGCGGTCTCAGGCAAGCGTGATTCAGTTGTAGCACAGGGTGGCGCAGATACAGATAGCCACTTTTGCAGCAAGATGGATTATATTGCGGTTTATGGACGGACCTGATACATCACAAACCCATCCCGCCGAGACCTCTCGCTGGCCTCTGCCCGCCGCGGGTCAGCGCACCGTCATCCCCCCGGCGGTACTGGCGCGGATGGCCTCTCACCCCCTCTGCCGTGGCTGCCTGCCCCACGGCGTCGGCTATTATCCCCGTGCGGCCGGACACCGCATGCAGCGAGAGGAGCCGGCAGATGACCTGATGATTTATTGCGTCGCAGGCCGGGGGCAACTGCAGATAGAGGCACAGTCACTGCCAGTGGGCCCCGGGGACTTATTGCTGTTGCCGGCGGGGGTTGCCCACCGCTACCAGGCCGATGATAGTGACCCGTGGAGCATCTACTGGGTCCATCTGGGTGGAGACGCCGTCGGAGATTATTTTGACGAAATTGCCGCAGAGGCAACGGCGCGCAGGCGTGTCACCGTGGGGGTGCACTCGCGGCTGGCCGAGGAATTCCAGGCGCTTTTGGCTGCCGCCACCGGTATTCAGCCCGAGCATCTGATCTATGCCGCCAACCTGCTGCGCAGCCTGCTGGCGTTTGCCGCCCTGATGCGTCACCAGCATCAGGTCCGTCATGCGACCCTGGATGTGAGCAAGGTGAACAGTTATCTGCAAACCGCCCTCGCCCGCCGCCTCAACCTGGACGAGCTGGTGACGGCCACCAGCGAATTGTCACGGTATCACTTCATTCGGGAATACAAGCGCCAGACCGGACAGACCCCCATGCAGGCGTTCCAGCGCATCAAGGTCAGTCATGCCAGTTATCTGCTGGATATCAGCGATGACACCGTGGCCCGGATCGCCGCCAAGGTCGGCTATGATGATGCTTATTATTTTTCGCGCCTTTTCAAAAAAGTGATGGGAGTTTCTCCCCAGCGCTACCGGAATGATCGCGGATTAAAAAGAAAAAATTAAATTTTTTTTCGGCATTTATGGTCGGCTTGACCATGTCATGGTCATCATGTCGGAATGGTTTTCACACTGGAAAACATAGGCACATCCATAATCACCAAACCAGAATGGCAGAATGTCTGTTGAATCCAGCTGAATAATAAATTTCATTTTTTCCTGACAGCAGGGACAGGCCGGATAGTCCACATTCTTCACCCAGTGTGGCCATCCCAACAATTTATCGCCAGGTCGTGGGGCAGGGCGGTGGGCATGGAGCAGGGCGAGGGTGCCATCGGGAAGGTCATCGTTGATGGCCACGGTTTCCTGTTGATCCGGGAAGTCGTTGTGACGACTCCAGCCGGTCAGCGACTGCTCTGGGAAGGCATCCGGGATGGTGACGGGCAACGCATCAAAGCCCCCTGTCTGGTCGCGGGGAATGACCCGGCTGAAAGACGCTTCGGAGAAGGGCAGGTGGGCCTGGCAGTGCACTTCGCACTCTTCCTCCACATTGGTGCAGTAAAACACCTGCAGCACACCATCACCGAAGGGCTGGCCTGCATCCGCAGGCAGATCACCGGAGTCCAGCTGCACGAACAGCTGCATGGGCTGATGACAATGGCCACAACAGGGCCAGGACTCATCAGGCCGCAACAAGGGCAGGCCACCAAACTTGGAACGGGCACCAGGCACGGCAGGGCCGCTCCGCGGTCGCCAGGCGGTGCGCGATAGGGGAGCCAGCTTGAGTTTGATTTCTTCGGGCAGCATGAAACGTCCTCGTACGGTCGTATCAGCTTGCCCAGACTCCCGTGTCAGGGCAATGAATAACCTTCACAAATCTGCCGCCAGGGCGATTTCAACGACCGAGCGGAATGCAAAAAAATACAGTTGGCAGGTGATAGTAGGCCGTTGACAGCGGCGCGGGTCCGGTTTTCGATTCAGAAACCCTTGAGGCCCCGTTCACGTTTTAGGCGCGGCTCCTGCGCCACAACTGACAGCCGACCGAAACCGCGTAGCGGTCAACTGCCCTCAAACTGTTCCATCTGCCATTCCGCAAACGCCAGTTGCGCCTGTTCCAGTTGTTCGATCAGGCGCTGGCGTTTGCCCGGCTCGAACTTGCGGTTGGCCAGGGATTGCAGGGTCTTGTGCAGGCGTTGACGGTCCTTGCGGTCCATCTTTTCCAGCCAGTGATCGCCGGCCTCGTTGACCACCAGCACGTCTCGACCGGCATGGTTGCGCTGGCTGACCTCATAGCTGTGGACCAGGGCACGGCCCAGTACCACATAGGCAAACTGGGGGTCCTTCAGGGGCCCGTAGACCGCTTCACGGAAACCGCCGCTGAGCGGGCCCAGTTTCAGGCGGGTGAGCTTGTCGCTGTAGTAATAGCTGCCGGCGGCGCCGAGCAGGCCGCCAATCAGGGCACCGGTCCCCAGGGAATGGCCCAGGGTCACCGCATCCAGCCCGGCCCCGCCCACTGCGCCCGCACCGAACCCGGCAGCGGCCAGCTGGGTCTTGCTGATGCCCCAGAGCTGGCGGGTGCGTTCGCTGAACAGGTCACCATCGTCCGGGGTGAGCAGGTCGCTCTCCTGCCGTTGCAGGCGACGATGCTGGTAGAGATCTTCCACCGACCGGCGCAGACGCTGCTCCCGCTCCCGCTGCCAGTTCTGCCAGCGCTGGCGCAGCCTGGGCAGCATGGGGCCGGCACTCTCATGCTCGCCCAGGCGGGCGCTTTCCTGGTGTCCCAGCATGTCGATCAGGGCATCGGCAACATGCTCCAACGCCTGGCTGTCGCGCCCGAATTTCAGGGCCTGCAGGTATTCCAGCGCGGCGTCCAGGGGCTCGCGCCAGTCCGGCGCCAGCTGCCCGAAACTGCGCAGCAGGTCCAGGTGCTTCTCGAACGGTGCGCGCACCGCATCAAAGCGACGCACGATCTGGAAATACTGGCCCAGGGCCGCATCCCAGTCAGCACTGTGATCATCACTGCCGATCTGGTTGATCAGCGCCAGGCTGGGCCGGCCGGTCCAGCGCAGGATATTCATCTCCGCCTCATGCTCGCGGTTATAGGGCACGGAGCCATCCACCACATAGATGATGCCGGCCCCGCCCACGATGGGGCGCAATAACTCGCATTCATCGTGATAGCGGGGATCGTCCGCATGCTGGGTGACGAACGCGGCGACCGTGTCCGGACGGTCCGAGGCAGACAGGCTGTGGCCTTGCAGCCAGGCCAGCACCTTGCGGGGACGCTGGAAGCCGGGGGTATCGATCAGCTCGTAAAGGGTCACGTCATCCACCGTCATGGGATAACGGTGACTGTCCCGTGTGGTACCGGGTTCCATGGCAATGGCGATGGAGTCGTTCTGGGCCAGCGTCGCCACCACACTGGACTTGCCCTTGTTGGGGTGACCCACCACGGCGAAACGGGGCAGGGATACGGTTGTCTCGTTCATGCGGTTTCCTGTTCCCGGGGCGCACACAGGAGCAGCTGGCTATCCCCCTGGCGATCCACAAAACGCTGCCACTGGGCCAGCAACCCCTCGTCACGCAACGCGCTACCCGCCTCATCCGCCAGCGGCACCAGCGCCAGCAGGGTGGCAGCCGGCCAGAGATCGCGGGCATCAACAATGAAATCGCTGAGCTCACCGGTAGGCGGCTCCCAGCCGCGGGTGACCAGAATCACGGCGTCGCGGCGCTCACCGGCCTGGCGGATCACCTGTTGGTCGTCTTCCAGGCTGCTGTTGCCCCCGGCACGCAAATGCAGGGGGGCTGGCGCCCGGCTCAGGCTGGCCGCCAGCGGCGCCGAATCCTGGCCGGCCCCGGCCCAGTGAATCAGGGTGGCGCTGTCCGGTAACGGCGACAACACGGTTTTCGCTACCACCGGGGCGGGTTGACTGTCTTCTTCCCCGCGGGTTTCCACCCAGGGCGTCTCGAAGCGGTAGAAGAGTCCCTGCCAGCCCGGGTGGGCACGCAGGGCCCGTGCCGCCTGCCAACGCACCTGCAGTGCCGCCAGCATCAGCAGCACCAGCCGGGGCAACAGCACGTAGACCAGCCACAACATCAACACGAAGGGCCACCAGGCCCCCAGCATGGCCGGGTTGGCCGGGGACGCGCCCTCCAGGCGATAAAACTGGGAGGCGCTCACCAACTCTGGCGAGGGCACTGCCGCCGGCCACAGTTCCTGCCAGGGCAAGGCCAGCGCCATGACCAGGCGGTGATAGCTGTCGGCGGAGGCCTGCAGGGTGGTACTCCACCCAAAGGCCAGGTCCTGGGCCACCACCAGCAGCAACAGGGTCATCAGGCCGCTGACGGCAAACATCACCCCCCCCGTGTGGGCGATGCGGGCGCACAGCCCTGGACGCAGCGATGCCAACGGATCATCGCTCTGCCGCGGCCCCAGCAGACTGCCCCAGGGCTGCCAGCCCAGCCACGCCTGCAGACTGGTCAGCAACGCCAGCAATAGTTGCAGGCCCACCAGGGCGATCAACAGGGTCAGGTTGATCTGACGGCTGCCGTCGTACCACAGCAGCCCGACCATGAAACCCGCACCGAGCAGCGCACCGAGAGCGGCAAAGACCCAGCGCGCCTGACGCCACGGGCGTAACCGAGGATCACGTTTCCCATTGCGACGCTGACCATTGAGCGCATGCAGGGCCGCCAGCCAGTCCGGGACGGTGAGAGGTTGCTGGTGCGCTTCCTGCTGCTGGGCAAAACGACGGTCGCGACGATGCAGAAAAGCATGGCTCTGTTGCACATCGCGACGGTACTGGTCGTCAAAATCCAGCAGCAGGGTCAGGGCCTTGGGCAAGGGCGACCTCGATCAACCGGTTACTGATCGTCCGGGGCACCGGCAGACGCCGATGACGCAGGTTGTTTGGGGGAGGTGTACTTGACCCCGTCGCTGGCGCAGGCCCCGCAGGCGTTGCCGTATTCCCCCAGAATGCCGCCCTGTTCGTCGTAGCCAAACGCCGGACGATAATCCATGGTACAGGCCTGTGGCGGATCCTTCGGGCAAGTGGAGGTCCCCTCCGGCAACCCGGCCGGGTAGTCCGTGTCGTACTGGGTAGCACAGGCGGTGGCCAGCAGGGCAAACGCCGGCATCACCAGGGCAGCAACTTTCATGGACAATCTCCTGAAATTTCCCCGTCACCGGCAGGCGACGGCACACCTTGTGAACCCCAAGGATAGATAAAGTTCGCGTCCGACGCATGCTTCGTCTCCCTCTAGGCGATGGCATCCGCAAAAAACCCGTTTCTACCCAGGCCTCACCCTGTAATGGCGCCTCTCGCAACCGCACCCGCCAGACCGTAAACTGCGTTGCCGTTTTCTCTGCTTTCTCACGAGGTTTCCATGGCGCCCAACATCGACTGGCGACACATTCCCGCCGCTATCTGGCGTGGCCGTTCCGGCACCCTGCGACCAGTGAGCCGGCCGGATCCGGTGCGGCTGGAGGATCTGCTTGGCATCGACACCCAAAAGGCGAAAATTTTGCAGAATACGGAGCGGTTTCTGCGTGGCGAACCCTGTAACCATGTGCTGCTGTGGGGCAGCCGCGGCACCGGCAAGTCTTCCATCGTCAAGGCACTGCTGAATGAGTTCACGCCCCGCGGACTGCGCGTGATCGAGGTCGACAAGGATGACCTGCAGGACCTGCCGGATATTGTCGATGATATCCGCGAGCGCAGTCAGCGTTTCATCGTCTACTGCGATGATCTGTCCTTTGAAGATGGGGAAAACCAGTACAAGCATCTGAAAAGCGTACTGGAAGGGTCGCTGGAACTACCGCCGGACAATGTCCGTCTGTATGCCACCAGCAATCGTCGCCATCTGGTGCCGGAATACATGCAGGACAACGCCCAGAGCCAAGTGGTAGATGGCGAGCTGCATCACGGTGATGTAGTGGAAGAAAGGATTTCCCTGTCCGACCGGTTCGGCCTGACACTGAGTTTCTACCCGATCAGTGAGCCGCAGTATTTCGAGATCGTCGACCACCTGTTCGGCGAGGTGCAGGACCGGCAACAATTACATCTGCGCGCGCGCCGCTTCTCCATCGAGAAAGGGGGACGATCCGGGCGCACGGCGCGGCAGTTTTATAATCAGTTCTGCGGAGAATTTTGAGGAGGCAGCTTCTAGCCGCTAGTTAAAAACCGGAACCCCCGACTCTGTGAGATTCAGAGGCCGACGAATACGTGCTTTTACTCGCAGCTAGAAGCTAGTACCTCGCCGCTGGCTTACAACCGCTGCACGATCGCATCACAGATGGCGTTGACCGCCTTGCGCGCCGCCGGAATGGCGCCCCCCATGGTCAGGAAGCCATGCACCAGTTGCGGGTAGTCCTGCGTCTCTACATCCACACCGGCAGCTCGCAGTTTCTCGCCATACTCAAGACCCTCATCCCGCAACGGGTCGGTGGCCGTGACCAGGATAGCTGGCGGCAGCCCGCTGAGGTCCGGGTTACGGAGCGGCGATACCCGATAATCGTCAACCATCGCGGGGTCCTGAATGAAGTGGCTGCGAAACCAGGTCAGCAGGGCCATATCCAGCCCGAACCCCTGACCCAAGGTCTGCACGGAAGGATGCCGGAGGGCGCCGTCAGTGGTCGGATAGATCAGCACCTGCAGCGCTGGCAGGTCGAGGCCGGCCAGCTTGGCCTGCTGACTGACCACCGCACTCAGGTTGCCGCCGGCACTGTCGCCCATCACTGCCAGCCGTTGCCGGTCCAGCCCCAGCGCCGCAGTGTTGTCCAGCAACCATCGCCAGGCGGCCAGACAGTCATCGGCGGCCGTCGGTGACGGATGCTCCGGTGACAGACGATAATTCACACTGAGTACGACGGCATGGGTGCGCTGGGCAAGGTAACGACAGAGACGGTCGTACTCTTCAACCCCGCCCACGGTAAAGCCGCCACCGTGAAAAAACAGGATCGCCGGCGCCACGCGAGGGGCGAGCGCCGGCCGGTAACGGCGTACCAGCATGGTCTCGCCGTCATCCAGCGCCACCTGATGATCCACCACCACCGGCAGGGATACCCGATCCACATCCAGCAAATGGATCACATCACGGTAAAGCCGGCGGGCGTTCTCCACCGTCCCGCTGTCCAGGGTCGGCTTGGTGGCGCTGAGCGCCAGCAGGAAACGGATTCGGGAATCCAGATGAGAACGACTGAGGGTTTCCAGACCCGCGGACACCTTGTCCAGCACCACCGCGGGCAACCGCATCAGGGCGCGTACGGCGCCACGCTCAAAGACGGCAGGATTCATTCATTGACCTCGCTGAGCCGGCAGCGCCGGCATTAGAAATACCACTCCAGACCCCCTTCGATACCGGTCACGGTCAGGTAGTCCTTGTCCACGTATTGCATGTACTGAAGCGTCAGCCCCAGATTGAAACGGGTACGCACCCCGACACCGGCACCGAATGCCAGGCTGGTATCATCGTTCCGGGACACATCATCCCGGCATCGCAGCGCATTGCAACGACGGCGATTGGTTTTCACCTTCACATCCGCAATCCCCGCATAACCCTGTACGAAAAATTCATCCACGTAGGCGTCCACATAGGGCAGGGAGATCGGCGACTGGAACGGCAGGCGACCGGTGGCCAGCAGGGCACCGATATGATCAACCGTGTAGTCTACCTTGTTGCGACGGTTGTCTGCCCGCCAGGTATCCCCGGATGGCCCCACTGCAGCACGCAATTCCACCCCCCAGTGCGGGTCCACCATGCCCCCCAGACGCACCCCCACCCCGGTGGGCGTCAGCTCCCGCTGGTCATAATCCAGGGTGATGTTCATCAGGTTGCCGGCCACATAGCCGAAGCGCTGGTCCTGGTAGTGGGCCACCCCATCCGCCTGGCTGGCGGCAGCAAACAGCAAACCGAGAAAAAGAATCCCGTAACGCATGGCAAGTCGTCCTTTTGTTATTGTTGGAGGAGCGTCGTCATTGTATTGCGGCCCGTTATACCATTGCTCGCCCGCAGAGTCCGGTCATCTGCGGCCTTTTTGTCGACAGGAACGCACCATGTCTGTTTATACACCGCTCAACCACCAGCAACTCGCCGCCGTCCTGAACGGTTATGGCTTCCAACTGCGGGATTATCGGGCGGCCAGTCACGGTATTGAGAACAGCACCTTCCTGATCGAGGCCGAGGACCGACAGCCGAGCCCTGTCGCCCTGGTGCTGACCGTTTTTGAAAGCCTGACCCACGATACCCTGGCCCCCTATCTCCAACTGCTGCAACAACTGGCCGGGGAGGGCCTGCCGGTACCGGCCCCGCTTGTGGCTGAGACGGGCACCCCCTTGATCACGGTTGCCGGCAAACCGGCGGTGTTGATGCCACGACTGCCGGGGACCCATGATTTCGCCGTGGACCCGGACCGCTGCCGGCAAGTCGGCGCCCTGCTGGCCCGCCTGCACCAGTGCGACACCTCGACATTACCGCCGCTACCGAGTGAGCGAGAACGCCTGCAACAACTGTCGGCCTGGCTCGACCACCTGCCCCCTAACCGCCAGGACACCGCGCGCCAGCTGCTCCATGACTGGCTGCGCCAGCCCGCCGGCCACACCCTGATTCACGGTGACCTGTTCCGCGACAACCTGCTCTGGCAGGATCGACAGATCCATGCCCTGCTGGACCTCTACAATGCCTGTCTGGATCATCGCGAATACGATCTGGCCGTGGCCCTCAACGACTGGTGTGTGGACGCCCGCGGCAAACCCTTGCCGGAACGGGAGCAGGCTCTGCTGGACGGCTACCGGCAGCAGGGTGGCAAGGTGGACACCACGCTACTGCTGGAAGCGCTGGCGGTGGCAGCGCTGCGCTTCTGGCTGTCACGGCTGGCAGGGCCGGTGTCCGAACACAGCGAAGGGCAGGGCAGCAAGAACCCGGAAGAATTTGCACGAATTTTTCAGTGGCGGATTGAGGCGCTGGCGGGGTAAAGAAAGCGGCGAGCTACTAGGCTATTAGCTGCGACGCAAGAAAATTCTTTGGTGGCGATGTCCCTGTTTCCTCCACGCTGCTGTTCCTGATTAAGCACAAAAAACCGCGCCCGAAGGGTGCGGTTTTTTTATGCTCGTAGCTCGTAGCTCGTAGCTCGTAGCTCGTAGCTCGTAGCTCGTAGCTCGTAGCTCGTAGCTCGTAGCTCGTAGCTCGTAGCTCGTAGCTCGTAGCT